>JBGOTQ010000280.1:0-10539 GCA_041476565.1 Terriglobia bacterium
CATCCGAGACGAGCAGGTTGAAGCGCAGGTCCCGGTACGGCACCTGTTGAGGAGGATAGGAAAACTGCCACCCTCGAATAATTCGATTCAGTACCGGGTTAAGCAGATTCAGCTGCGTATCAGTGCGCAGTTGAAGCATCCCGGGCAAGTCTGCAGATCTCGTGGACTTCCAGAGTCCAAAGTCAAGGTCAAAACCCTTAAACAGGTTAGCCTGAAGAGAAGGGAATTGAGATTGCCGGAAGATCCCCGGAGGCAACCGAAATTGGCGCGTCCGGAACTTCATCCTCCCATCCAATTCGTCATCGATCACCGGAACATGCCTGCCTTGAAGTGACAGTCCTGCCGCCCGAGCCTGGAGGTTTCGCAGCTCAAGATTGACGGCAGAATCTATAAGCATGTCTGGCTCCTGCCATTGAACCGACAACTGTCCTATCCCCGAAGCTTCACCAAAAAGGATTCGAGAATGCAAAGGGAGGTGTAACTGCAGTCGGTCCTTGTATCCTACCGCGAGTTGGATCGGGAACAAAGGCCCTTGGATTTGCTGCAGGGAGAAAGGCCCAAGAACAATCGTCGGCACGTTTGGCAAATAAAGGGGGTGCGTTTCAGCAAAGGCCTGGCCGTAAGCATTCCAAAAGTCTTCGTAGAATCGAGAATCCCAAATCAGTCCCGAATTGTCAAAGACAGGACGAAGTTCATCTGTGAGGGCGATCTGGATCGGTAGTTGGGCCTGCCATCGATGGGGCGGTTGGCCATTCCAGGAGAGGGTGCCTTTGCTATCGAGGAACAAATCGCTAACCAGATGCTTTCGAAATGGATGCAACTCCGTCGAGAAGCTGATGGCTGAAGAAAAAGCCGAAGTTTGCCTGGAATCGACGCCTTTCCACTGCAAATCGAGGGCCTCTGCCTTGAGCCTCAAGGCGGCAGATTTCGAATCGAATTGAAGAACTGGCTCGCTGGGGGACAAATTTCCCAGTCGAATGCGCCAACTCAAATCCTGCAGCTTCGTGGACTGGGCGAGGATCGGGGACAGGATGTGGAAGGCCTGTTGGCCCTGCTTCCAAAGGCCCCGACCTGCCGAGAAGGCATCGCTGAGAATGGAAGTAGATCCAACTTCTTCCCCAGCCTTGAAGGAGAGCCTGGCTGACGCCAGAGTGTCTAAATGGAGGTCGCGGGTTGAATCCTGGCCCATCTTGGCGACAGCTTCGAAGCCACGCAACCCACCTGAAAAGTCGAGATCGTAGCGATCCGAACGCTCAGAATCTGCAGCCAGGTGGAATTCTAAGAATCCCCCCGAATCCCGGAGCCTGGAGTCAAAATGAAATTCGACTTGAGGCCATCGCTTTGAGGGCTTCGAGTTTTGAAGAGTTGAAAGGTCTAAGACGGCCGTGGCATCAGATCCCAAGTCAAGCCGGCTGGAGACTCCGGTCAAGTGGGAAGGAGAGAAATGGGCGGAGGCCTGCAATTCCTTCAGCGTGCCAGCCATTTCAACACCCTCGAGATCTAGCCCGGATTGCTTGAGGAAAGGCCGCAGAGCGGGCAAGACTCCTTGGAGTTCAAGCTCCTTTCCTAGCTGAAACTGCAGATGAGAGGGGTCCCAGGACAAATGGCTTTGGAGTGGTGCGACGTTGCTACCCAATTCCAGCGAGGAAAAGAATGACGCCTTTCCTCCCATGATGGAAAACCGCGAATTTATCGCAAGGGCTCCATCCCCATGTTGCGTTTCAATTCGTGACACTGAGGCAGTACCCTGGAAAGACGTGACTTTCGTCTCTTCAAGAACAAGCCTGTCAATAAAGCCAGAGACGCCTTTGAGTCGGACAACGTTTGAGCGCAAGCCGGATACTTCCACAAAGGAGGAGTTCCCAAAAGCTGGCCATCCCCCTCTAACCCGAAAAGTGATGTGTGAAGACTCGCGCGAGGGCAGGGAAGTTCTCCCGTTTAGCAGTTGATAGAAATCTTTCAAACTGTCGCTTTCCAACCTCACGTTTGACAATTCCCCTGACGAGTTAAGCTGGAATTCCGAGACCTGGGTCAATTGCAAGTCCGCAGGCAAAGATGGAAGAGCGATCCGATTCCAGCCGCTATCGAACTTAAAGCTGGAATGAATACCACCGGCGCCGTAAGCCAGTCCAGTTTTGAAATTGAAGTCGTTCAGGTGGAGCTGAACAGGACCTGCGGACATTTGCAGATTCGGCACATGGATTTTAAGATTCGCTTGACCAACGATAGTGGTAGTTGATGAATTCAAGCTTGCTTCAGCGCCAAGATCTAGCGGGATCCATGAATCAGACTGGGGGATCCATTCCTGGTACAACATGATCCTCTGCTGTGGGAGACTGAGGCGGCCTTGCCACAAGTCGGCACGAAACTGCAAGGGGTCCTTGATCTCCAGTGTTGTCGCTCGAGCCTCGCCCAATCTCAGCAGAACCCGGCCTTCCAACTGCCTGGGAAGCCAGCCTGGAGATTTCGTCGCCTGGAGATTTAACGCAGCGACAGGGAGGTCGACTTTGAGCCAGGAGGCAGGCTCCGCTTGGCGTCGGCTCTCGACTCTCAGATTCTCAAGGGCTGCAGTTACCTCCAAGTTACCCTTCAGGTTTCCAGCGTCCTGAAAAAGGGAGAACCTGCCGTGCCGGGCACTAAACAATAGAGCAAGGCCATGCGAAGCCTCCAGACCATTTACCCTTGCCCTGAGCCTGAGCTGGCCCGGTTGACAGGGCAGCGGAGCAGCAACAGAGAGATCGACCCTCTCGGCTGAAAATCGATTGAATGGGACACGAAGTCCTGCCAATCGAAAGTCGGCCTGAAGCTGGGGCCTGAATAACAGCCCTCCACTGCCATGGCCGATATGAGTTAAAGACCGTCCTGCTGACCTGATTTGATTCAGTTTCACTTTACTAAGATCACCCTCGACGTGCGCTTCGAGTGTTAACAGGTGACTCGTGCTCCTGATGGCAACAGCATATTGAGGACCTTGCTGGGCTGAGGAGAGAACAACAGAACCCCTGATTTCCAGGTCAGTTGTTCCAAGGCCAGATTGGGGGCACTCAGTCGGAGGAACGTCAGGTTTCCCATTGCTTTTTATGCCAAAGACCGCGCAAAAGGATGGAGGCGGAAACTGTCTCCAACTGGATGGCAGGTATTGAAAACGATGGAGCGCCTTCTCCACCGCAGGAATCTCAACGTTTCCAGTGAGCGAAACCTGCTCAATCAAAAAATCCCGAATCTTCCGACCCGTAAGATCAGCCTTCAACTGAAGGTTCTCGACGAGGAGGGATGGAATGGAACTCTGAACACCGTTGAGTATGTCACAACTCTGGGCACGCACTTGGCCAGCATTGTCCTTGGCAGCCAGTCTGTCCACCCCGAGAGTCAGGGTCTGCAGTTCGGGCAAATGCAGGACCACTTGGTAAGCCAACAATAAAGGAATTAATAGGAGCGGAGAAATGAAGTCAACGGCCGCGGGTTCCCAACGCTGATGCCACTCGGCTGCCAGACGATAGAATCTCCCCAATAAGATGAGAGCCTCGACAGCTCCAATCAGTGCTCCAATTAGAAACAATGTGAGGGGCGGAATTAAAGTTCGCAGGATGGCCCAGAAGCTGAGGGGCATAGCAACACTCAACAAAAGAAGACCCCAGTGAATCCGGCCTTGAGTGAGACGAGGCGTCAAAAGATATTTCAATATAAAGAGTCCCCCCACTGTGATCAGGAGGACCCAAAACAGAAGTTTGTGGATGCGTTCAAAAAGTTGCCGAAATCCCGCTAAGGTGACGGTAGAAAGAGTAGAAAGTTCGCGGACAACTTCACTCGAGGTTTTGATTCTAGAAAAGTCCCAATCGCCTGTCGGGCTTCGGCTAATGTGAATCCGGATCCCTTCTGCCGCGACATTGCCTACTCTGAGGCGAGTCTCAATCCCCGGCGAGAGTTGGACCTGGTCGGCTGACAAAGCCTTCATCTCCATCAAGGGAAGGCCAGACGGAGGAATAGGCAGGAAAGAGACGCTACGCAGGCTGGCCTGGATTGGTTTCAGTTGCCCCGTGAGCTCTTCGGTCTGCAGGAAAAGCTGGCCCGAAGTATCAAAGACGCTGACACGAACAAGACGGTATAGGTTTACAGGAAGCCGCACCTGCAGGCCGGTGATCCGGAGCAAGCCTGGAAACTCCGGGGTTCCAATCTGGATTCCACCAAGGGTAGCTTCACGGTTCCAACAAATTGCGCCGTTGTCCGCTTGAAGCTGGACGGCTCTTTGGTTCTGTTGCAGCCCGCAGGAGAACCCGGCAAGTTCGAGCCAGGGACGAACGCCACCTCGAAGCCAGCCGATTCTTAAAGCAGTGACGGAACAGGACAGGCCAAAGGATTTCAGTCTATTCTGAAAAAAAGGCTGGTTGACGATCCAGGACAATGATGCCCCATCCCGGCTGGAAAACCTGAAAAAGACAGAGGCGAAGATCGCCAGGGCAGTGGCATAGGCCAGCATGCGAATCGGGTGCCGCCAAATCCAATCTCGGGATGCACGGACGCTAGCCATTTCAGATGCCTTGTCGGATGAGGTGTTCGGTTGCGCGCTCAACCAGTGCGCCGATCGTTTTGGATGGGTTGGGGCCAATAGCCGAGGGGACGATTGCGCCATCAACTACGTAAAGGTTGGGATAGTTGAACACCTCGCCTTGAGGATTGACTACCCCTTTGGATTCGTCATCCCCCATAGGGCAACCTCCCAATGGGTGCACGGTGACTAATTGCTTTTGTGCAGACCAGGTGGGATTCAACATAACATTGCCACCCAATCCGGGTGAGGGATTCTCGCTAATCTCCCTTAGGGTTTTCTCGATCTCACGAATGAAGGGCAGACTATTGGCATGATCCCAGCTAATTTTGAGCTGGCCGGTATTGCGATCCAAGTTCATTTGACCATCTGCTGCGTCAATCCCCATTACCAGGTAAGGGAGGGAATCTCTCACCGTATCGAAGTCCAACAGACTAAAAAGCCCCTCTACCAGGCGCGCACGGCTGCCAGGTTTTCGTCCCAGGCGACGGAGCAAGTGCTGTAACCATTCGATCCATCTTCTTCCGGAGGCAAGGCCTCCGGGCAAACGTTTCAGTCCAGCCCTCAAAATATCGGGAAAGCCACCATCCTCCACAATAAATCCATGCCCTCCCAGTTGATCTCGGAAATCGACGACCCCCGTGATGGTTGGGCCGTCCATAGGATTCGTCAAATGATTCGTTTCAAAGGCGACAGCCCCAAAATCACCATTCCCGGAGAAGAAACTACCCAGCCGAGAGCTGATGTGAGGGAGAGTGGCCTGATACTCCTTCCCGTCGCGGCAATGGTTATATTTGGCGCGCAACAATAATTCAGTAGAACCCAGAGAACCGGCTGCCACGATGACCTTTGCGGCCGACACTTCACCCGAGAAGCCCCACCTGAGATCTTCGTAGGTCACCGTGAATCCTTTGGGATGAAACGGGTGACTCGGAGCATTGGGCTTGATGGAAGTTACTTTGTGCTGGGAAAACACCTCAGCTCCCGCATTCTGGGCCAGCCAGAGATAGTTCAAGTCGAGGGTGTTTTTGGCATGAATATTACAGCCGATAAAGCATTGCCCGCAGTAGGCGCAGCCGCTCTGGGGAGGGCCATTCCGCTGGTAAGGGTCATTTCTCAAGACGCCGCGCTCGCCCCCGTCTTTCCCCCAGTAAATAGCCAGATCAGGCAACCAGAACCGATCCTGGATGCCAGCTCCCTTAGCCGCTGCGTGAAGTGCCAGGGTCTTTAGAGGGGGATCAGGAATCGGAGTAGGCTGGAGCATGTCATAGACCCTCCGGTAATAGCGGGGCATTTCCTGGGAGTCCCTCCAGTTTACCGAGGTAGGCCACCGCTTTTGCCCTTCCGGCCCAACAATGTCAAAGGTTGTATGGAATGCCTCAATCTGAACATCCAGGTAGACCAAGGAAGTGCCACCTACACCGCTGGCGCGAAGAACACTGATATTCTCAAAGGTCTGGAAGTCCAGCAGACCGGTCCACCCTCTTTTGCCGTCGTCACGCCACCACCAATCTTTAACCCTCCCGAGGCTGCGAGGGAATTCTCCGCGATTGTACCGTCGGCCTCGTTCCAGGACGCAAACCGAGGCCTTCTTGCCGTCTTGCCGCCGCGTCTGGGCCAGGCGGCAGGCTGCAATGGAGCCGCCAAAACCAGATCCGATGATGAGCACGTCGTAGGCATTTCCTACCATGATTACCTCAGCTCAGAGTCTATTCAGGTATCCGATTCGCCACGCTAATTGGCCGAATGAGAAATAATGATGCCCCGGTCAAATCCTGACCCCTCCCAAGAACCTGGTTGGGAAGAATGGGGAGGTTGAAACACCGACATGATCTCCTTCACCATTCTGTCGTAATCCGACTCGAACCGTGAAACTTCATAGCAGCCCAGCGGGTTCTCGAGGGCATTGGAAAGACATTTGTTACAGTATGTGCAAGGCTTGAGCGGCCGATCGATACCCGCTTCGAAAATCTTTACCAGGTCATAGTTGGCGATCAGAGAACGGGCAATTGAGACGGCATCGCAGGACCCGTCACTGAGAACCTGGCGGATGTAAGATGCTGTTTGGAATCCGCCCGTACAGATAACCGGGATTTTGATATGCCTCCTGATCTCATGGGCCGCAGGGATGTTGATGCCTTCGATCTGCCCGGGTTTTGAATGATTCCAGAAATAGCGGAAGACTGGTTGAAGCCACCTGAAACGAATAGTCATAGGTGTCCAATGGGTTCGAGTCCCGTCGGACATCATCACCTCACTGGCTCGAATGGAATCAGCGATCGGAAAACTGCCAGGCGGATTCAGCGGGTGGGGGAACGAAATGCCTGTCGATACATGAACGGCATCGGCCCCGGCCTCTTCAATCCACTTGCAGACTTGAATTGACTCTTCCAGATTGTTCCCTTTCTTTTTCCAGAAATAAACGGCGTTGGCATGATCGATGGCGCTGATCTTTACTTGGAGGTGAAAGTAATCGCCCACTCTTTTGCGAATGGCTCTGAGGGTCTCCAGCAGGAAGCGGGCCCGGTTTTCCAGGGACCCCCCGTATTGGTCCTGGCGATCATTGACGGCTGAACTGAGAAACTGCGTAAAGAGGTAACCGTTGGAGGCGTGCAGTTCGACCCCGTCCAGTCCTGCCTTTTTCGCACGACACGCGCCATCGGCAAATTGCTGGATGGTTTCCCGAATTTGATCTTTGGTCATGGCTTCGCACGGAAAGCCGTCAGACGGCTGGCTTCGGCTGGTGGAACTTAGCGCCTTGTGATTCAGGTTCTCAATTCCGCCAATTTCCTGCTGTCGGCCGGAGTGACTGAGCTGGAGGATAAGTCTACAGTCATGTTGGTGGACAACGTCTCCGACTTGCCTCCAGAAGGGAATTCGTTCGTCGCGGTCAATGGTGGCGTAGTTGGGGAGAATACGTCCGCGGACATGTACCGGTACAAACGATGTGAGAATGGCGCCCACCCCCCCGCGGGCAAATCGTTCTTCCCAGTTGATTCGCACCTGGGTCCCTGAACCGTCGTAATTGTCAAACCGACCGGAAATATTGGAGCGA
Organism: Terriglobia bacterium; assembly: GCA_041476565.1. Lineage (GTDB taxonomy): Bacteria > Acidobacteriota > Terriglobia > Versatilivoradales > Versatilivoraceae > DATKMG01. Next base: position 7,602 of record JBGOTQ010000280.1, read on the forward strand.
AAAATCCGGTTCTTCACGACCAGGTTTCTAAACTTCAACGGTTGGAAGATGATGTCATTCTCAATCATTTTCCCATCCTTCGCGCAAAGGAAAGAAACATGCCAAATAAAACTACAAAGACAAGATCCCCGCCGACCGGAATCCAGAAAAACCGAGGGACTTGACCGGGAAAGAACAGGAAGTTCCCGATGAATATCAGAGAAAATGCGAGTTTCCCAACTAATCCCAGAGTGGCAATATCCTTATTTCGAAACAGGTCGCGAGCAATCAGGTAATAGCCGATCCCAAACGTCATGAACAGGGCGATCCACGCCTGGTAGTAGAGTGGCGGCGAAGGTGCCAGCAGGCCTGCTCTCCCAAAAACCCAAGGGGTAGCCAGCAGAATGAACAATCCGCCCAGGAGGTTCCACCAGGCGCCAACAAGAAACATCCGTCGATAGAAATTCTCGCCCCTAGATATGCGCATATTCCCCATATCCCTGGCCACTGATTGCCTGTCCCTGGAGATGCCCCTCGAATGAAAAATGGTAATAGGTCATGTTGGAAGCCACCAACGCGGGCGGGAAAGTTCTGCAAGCGGTGTACTCCAGTTCCCCCCGTTCGGTCTCAGCCCGCACCTTCCATTTGCGCGGAAAGCTATTGGTAGTCGTTCCCATGCAATCATCGACCTGGTCACTGTCTGAGTCTTGAGGGTAGTCGATATGAACTTTCCGGATTTCTACATAGGTACCGTCCCAGAAGAACCCTCCGCGGTTCCGAAAATTGATACCGAAACCTTTTGCGAACATGAAGCCGCCGTGGCATTCTTGCGGGCCAATGAACAATTCATAATGATAGCGGACGAACTTCAGAGAGGGGGCCAACGACTTCAAGAATCTGAGAGGAGACCAGAGCGGATCGAAATCGAAAGGTTTTCGGGCAAAGCCATGTTCGAAACAACCAAAACCTGAAAACGGGTAAGACTGTTCAGTATACGAGATGTGATGAGGCTCCGGGTGGTTATTGCCCCGTTCAAAATGGATCTCTCCTCGGAAAGCGCCAAAGGCCGCAAAGTATGTGAAGAGGCCTGGGATGTCCGCCCACCAGAGGATGTCTTTTCCCTGATATTTGAGGTCGATGCGGATTTCGCTCTCCTGATTGACGAACTGAATATGATAATTGGGCCATCGGCCGCGGATCCTGCCAAACCGGAGGGTTTCTTCATCATCCTGAACTCTTAACCCACGTATCGAAACGTCGAGTTTGTCGGTCTCCATCTCGAGATCTGAAGCCTTGGGCAGATAATAGTGGGACAGATGGCTGAACATTTTCTTTTGCTCGCCGAAGACTTCCTCCGTTGGAATCAGGCACATAAATTCCACTTCCTGGGCATTGTCCAGGCGCAAAGAAACTCTGTCGTAATTGTCGATGCCCTCCAGGCCATAAAGGCCGGTCATGAGGCTGCCACGAACCATTTTCGCAGGGACTTTCGGGTCATCTGGCAACACAAAGAAATACCAACCGTCCCAGCCAGGCCATTTGGCTGAGAGATTCACGCCACTGTTCCCGTCTTTCTTGAAATAGCGGGGCAATTCGTACGATTCTGGAAGAACCTTTCGGTCATTTCGCATGGCACGATCCAACAGCGCATAAATCCAGAGGGAGTTAGAGCGGAGAACGAGATAGATAATTGCCAGGGTTATCCCCGTCCAGAACAGGAAAGTTAACAAAGCAGACATCAGCGGCTCATTCCCCTCACGAACTCAATCAGGAGCGCGATGGAAACACGGGATCGACGTGGATTCCTTCACGCCGCAGCCTTACAAAAAAGACTACCAACGGGATTCCCCAGACAACCAATGTAAAAAGCAACATGAACAGGAAAGTGCGGTCCTCGTAAAACCAGGGAGCTCGGCCTTCTACCCAGTCCGTATAAGTGCCCAGCCGAAAAGAGCGATTTGTCTGCCCGAAGATCCAGATCCCCGAATACACTAAGACCGCCAGGTAGACTGCGCGGTTAGTCCAAACGCGACCCACTCGCACCAGTCGGTACCCCAGCGAGAATCCGCCCACAACAGCCAGGAAGAACAAGGCCATGACAATGACGACCAAATAGGGATAGGCCGAGACGGAATCTTCGTGCCACCACATGTGTGTGGTTTCCCAGCCAAAATAGTTCAGCAGGAAATAAATGGGGATCCAGCTAAAGAAAAAGGTCTGGTAAACCAGGTTTTTGTTGAAGGTCCGGTAGTAGTATTCGGGTCGCCCCTTTTGGAGTTGTCTATTGGCAGCGTCGGCAAAAAGGCTTCCAATGCCAAAGGCAATGGGGATGTCTATTTGAACCATGCAGTTGCCTCCACTTCACATATAAACATCATGATTCGAGGCTCTAGAGCTGTTAACAGTGCTGGAACACGCGCTATTCAGAATGGCCGCAACCGGTCGCCACGGGAAGCGCAGGTTGCTGCCCCAGTTAAAACTGCGTTCCAGACAGCCTTGTTAGATTAAGTGTTTGGGGATAAAAATCGATTGGAATATAGCACCGAATAGAGTGCCAGGCAAGAAATATTCAGGGAAAATTCGGGGATCTTTGAATGGGTCAATCAGCAACTGCGACAATAAATAAAGAACGCACGCGTCGGAACACACATTCAACGACTGCTGAATGGGGCGCTGGGGACTCTTTGATGAAAGTGCGCCATGACCTTTTCAAGTTCACCAGCGCGGATGAAAATGGCCTCCAGCCCACGAAGTGGGCGAAGGAGAGTAGCCCAGGGCAGAGCAGGGGCCTTGACTCCTGCGACGCCCTGGGTCAGCGAATCGGCAACGATTCTCCTCGTGTTGGCGCGGGAAGTCCGCCCACGCCAACACGAGGAGAAAACCTAGATTAATAGGAATTGTCGACCCAGGGCGTCGCGGCCGGCAGTCGCCTTCGGCTCCTGCTATTCGTCCGCTGTGC
>JBGOTQ010000281.1:0-10420 GCA_041476565.1 Terriglobia bacterium
ACTTGCCCGCTCCTTTTTCGCCGAGTCCAGGTCACGACAAATAACGGGTTCGGCCACGCGCATGGCAAGATAGTTAGGCACTACTTGCTGAAGGCCAAGCAGTCTTTTGTCCAGGTCCTCGTAGGTCAAATCACGGAGATTATCCTTCTCCACCTGCGCTTTAGATTCCACATGCCGCATTGCTTCGCGGCGCTCTTCATATGCATTCCGTGCCTCATCAGGACTGGAAACACCCGCTTTCGCGCAAGCATTGTCCAGAACTTGACGCGCCTCTTCGACCTTTCTGGACAGCCCCTCGGCACTGGAACCGGCCGTGATCTCTACATCCAACGCGCCGGGTATGGTCAACCGTGATCTGTCCGCAACCGAGATCGTCTGTACCTCCCCCTTACCGAGTTTGACTTCGGCATCGTCAATGGAAAGTCGGCAATCGGCCAGTCCGCGAAGGAGCACGCTCGGCGCACCGGTCTGCAACTGCGCGTTGGCGGTCAGCAACCCGCGTTCGGCGTCCTGGATCGACTTCAATGCGCGGGAGTCCACCTTGTTTCGGGCCAGTAGCGCCTCTGCCCGGGCGGCATTCTGCCGGGCTTGGTCAATGCGTTCCTTGCGTTCCCGGAGTTGATCAAGATGCAGTTTGTTGTTGTAGTAGTCGAAATCGGCTCGTCGCAGAATGGCAAGGGCATCCCCCGCTTTTCTCATTCGGTCACTTTCATCGAAAACCTTCTGTGCTGCCTTGAGTTCGGCCTCGGCCTGGTTCAACGCCGGAAGCGACATGACGCTGAATTCTTTAATATCGCCATGCGCCTTGGTGGCTTTGGCAACTGTATCAACGAGACTTTGGCGTGTGTCCTTGTCTCGGCGTGCGACCTGCTCGGATTTCTGCGCCGAATCCAGCTTCAAACGAGCCGACGAAAGGGCATTCTCCAGAGTGCCTATTTCCTCAAGTGAAGTTGCATGAGCAGCCACCCCCTTCGTCAGTTCGTCTTCATGCTTCTTCAGTTGGCCCAGTTCCCGCTGAAGGGCGACCGCTCGGTCGATATCCTGGTCAAGGTCGCGGATAGCCTGCTCAATACGGGCAACTTCCGATTCGGCATCTGTCTGCGCCTTGCGGGACTCCGCGAGTTCTTTCCGTTCTACACCTCGTTCCGTATAGTAATTGAGGTACTCCTCATGCACCTTTTGGAAAAGTCCTTCTTCCCGTGGATCGGCGGGACGCCCACCAGCCGCCTTATCGAGCGCGACTGAGAGCGATGTTTGTTTTGTCAGGACAGGTTGGTGGATGGCGTCGCCTTGTTGAATAGTCAATGCCTTCCAGAGGTCAATGTCGAGGGTTTCGCGGAGGATGGCCTCGGCGCGTTCGTGCGCTTCGCGTCCCGTGTAGTTTTCGGGCTTGGGTTTGGTGATAGTGAGTTTAGTTTCCGGTCTCATGAGGAATCGCTTGAGGTAGGTGAAGGCATAAGGCCCGCTCTCTGCCTGCAACTCGATCTCCGGCCCTTCGTCGCGATGGACCGGCTTGATGGCTTCAATATTCCTGTGCTTGCTTGAATCCAAGTACTCAAAGAGAAGCCCTATGGCTTCACCCAGGCTGGTTTTCCCGGCTTCATTCGGCCCCTGCATAACTGTGATGCCAGTAGGTCCGAACTTCACTTCAGCGGCAGCAATGCCCCGGTAATTGGCAACTCGAAGACGAACGAATCTCATGCTGCCCCCCTTGCCAGCCGAAGCATAAGCATCAAGGCTTCGCGGGCTACCGTGCCTTCATCTCCGCCCCCCAGGATCTTGCTTCGGAGCCGCTGCACGGTTTGGTCGGCAAAGCCCGAGAATCCAAGGTTGGCAAAATCCGTATCGTCCGGCAGCACGAGAAGTGCGTCGTCCTGAACATCGAAAGCACCGAACACGTCTTTTGCGGCGAAAAGCTGATTCTGAAGCATTCCGTTTGAGGCCAGGGAAAGCGAGCCAACGAGGTTCAACCGAACAACGGTGCGCTCCTTGTTTTCGATTTTCTCCAATGACTTCCGTAGCGCTTCCACATCTTCGGCGGTATTGAGATCAACCTGTTCGCGTTCGATGAACCGCCAATGACCGATCTTGATGCTCTTGGTGGTCACGCTGCCGTCACCGATCTCTACGATGTGGACATACCCGGATTGTGTCTCTCGAAAATCCGTGGACTCCGGCGTCCCGGAATACCAGATGCGGTCACCCCCGCCGACCTTGGTCAGAGAATGCCGGTCGCCCAGCGCCACGAAGTGAATCTTCCCTTCGTCGATGGCTCGTTCGAGCATTGACACCGCGATCACTCCGGGGGCATCCCGGTCCGGGGTGAACAGGTCGACCCCTCCGTGTGCTACACAGATGCGCGTCATCCCGATTACTGGCTGAATAGTTGCGAGAAGCTCTTCAACGGGATTGGCAGCTGGCCGTTTTGAAATCCACGGTGCGCCTACGAGTTCCACTCCTTCAGAGATCTTGATAGGGGCAGAGGTTTCAATAACCTGAACATGCTCAGGCCTTCTTTCGATGAACGTGCTTGAACGGTATACAGAAGCTGCATTCAATGGGTCGTGGTTGCCTGGCAATATGAAGACAGTAACCGTTACGTCCTTGAGTGCCTCCATTGCCCGGGCAACTGTCTTCCGATCCACCTGGTTCGATTCGAAAGCGTCGCCGCATACCAGCATGAACTGGCATTTCTCATCCTTGGCGATGCGCCCCATGGTTCGAATGGCATCAAGGCGCGCTTGGCTGTACCGGTCCTGTGCACCTTCCGAAAGGAAGTGGCGAGTCATCCCCAACTGCCAGTCACTTGTGTGCAGGAAGCGAAAGCTCATTGTCTACCTCCCCCTCCATTCTTGTGCGATCTTGTTCCAGTCCACACAAAATCTGCTTTGGAGAGATCAGTTCAGATGGGGCCGGATTACATGGTATACACGCTGTCACTTTAGCCGTAGTAGCTTTCGAAAAAGTGCTCGAAGACAGCGGAGACTTTGTTCTGGTACAACTCAGGCGTATAAACTCGGGGAAGACCCTCATCCAATTCCTTTTTAATGGCTTCCCGGACGCTTGCTCTTGCTCCAACCCGCTGTCGCCAGTCCAGCACCAGGAGTGATTTCAATTGCTCTAACATTTGCCGGGTGACTGCGGTTAGAGAATCCGGACTTAAATTCGCTGCCGGATTCTGCCAGTCAAGCTCCGCAAAGAGCTGAATGGCGGGCCGTTCGACGAGTTGATCTTCGGTATAGTCGTGCGGCATGGCTCAGGTTTTCGTGGCTTTGGCAATTTGGCCGATATGCTGGTCGTGCTCGATGATTTCCACGCCGTGCTGTCGCGCGCAGGCAAAGACAAGTACATCCCCCAGCGGTACGGTGGCACCTCCTTCCCGGCACTGCCGCGCAGCCCGAGCCGCCAGCTCCCAGCATTCCTCATCGAAATCCAACCATAGGCAGAGACTGCGAAGGGAGTTTAGCTGCTGCAGTTCACGTTTTCCGCGCACGCCACGATATAGCTCCACCCACACCGGAGCAGTTATCGCGGCTCGGCCCTCGTGCAGTGCCGTTTCCACACTTTGCCGCAGTGCCGGAGCAGCGCGGTTGCGGAGCACTTCAACCCAAGCCGAGCTGTCGACCAGGATCGGAGGGCTCATTTGCTTTTATGCGCGTCTTCCGTATCCGCGGCCTCCAGCTCTTCGTTGGAGTCCATCTTCCACGTACCGAAGGTGGCCACCAGCGCTTCCACCTGATGGTGACGATTGTAGTCTTCGATCGCCGCGAGGATGGCGTCGCGTTTTGTCTTGGCGCGGGTCAACCGCAAGAGGGTGCCAAAGGTTTCGTCAGGAATATCAATCGTCGTTTTCATAATTCCATGATAAGGCGATTAGATATTCCAATCAAGCAGGGATGTGCCATATACACATCCCCAATCGGAGGTGATCATGAGAAGAAATCTGGCATCTTCCCTACCGGATTAAGAGAGGCGAAAAAGCAAGAAGTCGTTGGCGGCCGAGTTCTCGGAATCGATGAACGGGAAAAACATTCCTGACGACTTCATCAATCTCCTGATTCGCAAAGAGGACAAGGATTGATTGTGGCGCATAGCGCAAATCGATTCCTTTGTCCCGCCCATCTCGAAAGTTTTCCAGTAAGATGCCAAGCTCGGCTTCCAGGAGGTCCTTTGATAGAAGTTTGAAGTCGAGCGGCGGCAGGGAACTTGTAAAATCGTAATTAGCCATTGGTCCCCTCAAGCTTCACCTGCCCCGACAGCAGACGCGGCAGCAGCAAGTCGCGCGTCTGGCGGAGGTTTTGGATTTGGCTATGGAGCGTTTTCACTTGTTCCAAAGTTGCATCAGTCTGGCCAGCGAAGCGGGCGACGACCTCGCGCGCCGGTTTCACGACGTCCATCCGGCGGAAGGTGTCCACAACAATGGTGTCGAATGTCGCGCCACCCGTGTTCATTCTGAAGTAGTCAGCTTGCTAGAGGCGTGGGTGGAGAGCTACCGGATGCGTCGTCTTCATGCGTATGTGCTGATGAGCAAACAGGAGTTATGCGTCGGCTGAAATATCTAATGTCAAGACCTGACCACAATCCCTCCCACCCCAATCCCTCCCTTCATTCGTGCAACATATGATTGAACACACAGGATAGATTAGACCGGTTAACCTAAAGAACGTCCCCTTGCTTGGAAGCGGAGGCGTTCTGACTGGGGTTCGACAGTGCATTAAGACTCTTTAACACTTCTGGGAAATTCTCGCGGAGGTAATCTGAAACAGCCAGTTCCTGTGATTTCCTGGCCAAGTGATCTTTCACAAGTTGCATGGATTCTTGTGCCGTAGTGATTATTTCACTCCACTTGAAAGCCCAGACGGTCATGCTATCCCACTCCCAAAGGCACCCATGCCTTTTGTCCTTTTGAGTTCGGTCACGTTCAACCTGAGTCGAAATCCTGGAAGAAACCAGAAACAAGTCCCACCTTGTGGAATCCTTATCAAATTCGTGTGAGTCCAAGATTGTCTCAGCGTACCGCCGAATTTGGTCTACTTCCTTTCGGGCCAAAGTAACGGTGGGAGCTTTAATCTCTACCAAGACATGATGGTGCTTCGGATGTGTCGGGAAGTCGCGGCTTGCAGCCAAGAAGAGGTCAGGAATGTCCTCAATGCCAACGACACTCAGAAGTTGATCATCAGATATGTCAGGAAGTCCAGCCTTTGTGCGATGTTTTCGAATAATCTCCCGAAAGCTACGGTCGCTTGTGGCGAGATGAAACTGCGGCCCAAATACCCAGCAGTGGGAATCGATGATTTTATGTAGCTGACTCCTTTCCTTCAGATGTTTTGACTCCTCTCCGTAGACCAGTTTGTGAAGTATTTCAAGAAAGACAAGGCGATTTGTGACTTCTGACGACAGCTTGATGATAGACTCCAGCGTCGTGTGTTCTAGGACTTTGCGGAACTTTTCAATGTCTTCGTCTGACAGCTTCGCGACTTCTTTCAACACTTCCAAGAGATCTTCATTTTCGAGGGATCTCTTCAATAGCCGAAATACGACCTCTTGTTGCCTTCTAGTCAAGTTATCTACATTCACATTCTCGTTCAGTTTCTCCAGCACGACATCGTAGATCGCTTGTTCAACACCAGTCACTGGATCGTTAGAAATAATTCTGTATGGATAGTAGGGCTCGCGCCGGGCTCGCTCAATGAAGCTCTCCTTTTTCATAACTTCGAATCGTTGTCCGAATCTGGCCATTCGAGCAACGGCTTCGTCCCGAAGTCGAACGAAGCCATCATCCATCTCAATCAGCATCTCACGATTCGACGTGACAATGGAATCGAGATAAGGACATTCAACTATTCCCATGTACTGGGAAGAGAAGACATCCTCTGGTTGAAAGGAATGAACTGTGAGGCCTTTTGCGGAAAACAACATCTGTTGAAATCGAGACTGATCCACAACACTTTTCAGCATGAGATGTTCCATGTTGGCTTCTTCAGAAATATGTTCAGAGGCAGGAATGGTTTCACTTTCTCTGCGCTCAATCATCCCACCTACATCAAGTGCCTGCCCTTGTACCCTAATAATCTTCTGCGGATGCCCGAGCAAGAAACTGCAAAAGTGAGAGAGGAGATCGTTGCTAATTCGTCCAGGCGAAAGCCTCTCTGCATCTTTGTCCAATAGATTGAAGACATTGATTGTTGTTCCCAATGGAACCGAGGTTTTTGTGAACTCCTGTTTGACGCTTAGGTTATTCCGTTCGTCAGATTTAAGGGTGAAGGAGATTCTAGTAAAGCCTTCTTTCGATTTGGAGGCGCTCGTCCAATCACTGACAGTCCCGATTCGGTAAACCGCGAGTCGACCAACTCCCAAGCGCCCTAGCAGGGAGCCCTCACTACCGGATTTTGGCTCGACGCCTATCCGAATGAACCGATCACGCAAGGCTTCGGGCGAAATCCCTTGTCCGTCGTCAGCGACTGTGATGGATTCAGGTGTTCCAAGCTGGTTCAAGTGCACATCAACATCCACAACTGTTGCCCCCGCATCAAAGGAATTGGCCACCAACTCCCTTATTGCCTTGGAAGTTGTAGAATACTTCAATGACCCGAGATGATCCGTTGCGATTCTGGGCACAAAGCTCCATTGGAGGTCGTATGATTCGGTCTTCGTCTTGGGTTTGGTCATGAATTAGCACTCCTTCAGAGTTCTCCGTGAAAGGCTTTGTTGAGGACAGAGGGCAATAGGGCATCGAGTTCGTCGGCCGTTTCAGCTTGCAGTTGCTTTAGAGCATCCGCCTTCACTTGCAGTCTGTCCATATACGCGACGATGCGGCGTTGTTCTGCAAGAGAAGGAACGGGGAGCTCTGCCACTCTTAACCTACCCAAACTGACGTTGTACTGACCTGCAGTGGTTCTTGCAAAATCAATCAGCTGGCTGTCAGTTCTCAAGTGCTTAAGCATCAATTGCAGATATTCTGGGGTGATAACATCTCGGTCACAATGAAGACGAATCATATAGGATGCGAATGCTGTGGGCTCAGCGAGAGGAGGAACTACTGCGGAGCGGCCAACAAGGTCAGCGCTACCATTTGTCCGAACTATAAGCACGTCTCCTTGGGATAGCAGAACGCCCTCCAATTCACGCTTGCTTAGAGCGCCAAACTTCAGATCATCAAAATTTACACGTTCCAAAGCAACGTTTGGGATTCGTAGAACTGGTATGGACTCAACTCCCCGGTCGCAGGTACATTTGGTGGATGTTCCATAGTTCGCACTCAGGATCAAATCCCCGAGTAAGTGAACTCCTATTCTATTCACTAGACAATTCACAATCGCTGCCAGTTCACTTTTGGTCAACACCTCCACTTCTTCAGCTGCCCGCTGTCTCAGACCTCGCGTTTCGTGGATTTGGGCGGCAAGTTCTTCGATGCGGGCGACGATGCGGCGTTGTTCGGGGAGGGGTGGAAGCGGGATTCCGATCGTCAAGAACAGTTCCGGCTTGATCCGGTTCTTTCCGCTCGTACCTCTTGAAAGCGCGTCACATTTCGTCCAAAAATCTCGCGCCTTTGTTTGCCAATGAATCCAGCGAGGCACAACTCGATTTTGGTTGAGTTTAAACGTTGGGAACTCGCCCGACGCTGCACAGCCGTCCACTGCCTTAGATGCGATCGCGGTCGATCCGTGTCGCACCCAAATCTTGTTGATGATAAGATCGCCTTCGCGCACCAGCGAAAGCGTCTTTGCAGCTGTTCTTGATCCGTCGATTGTCTCTCGTTCATATGCACCCTCTCCCCACCACTTCACGCCAATTGTGCGGTAGGATTCACCCGCAGTCACTGACACGGGACGAGAGATTGCTTCTGCTATCTCTGATAGCGGTACCATCGGATAGACCTTGGTCATGGTTATTGTTTCAATACTGCTTTTATCTCCCCCATCAGCTCCATAATCCGCTCTTCCTTCTTGAGGATACTATCCGCAAGTTGATAAGGCGGCAGGTGCTCTAGATCCTGTTTAGTGCTAGGGTTTTTGATATCGAGGTTGACCGAGGCAAGGTTACCGTTCTCGTCGTACTTCAAAACATCCTTGGCTGCGATCTTCCAGGCACGTTCGTTCTCTTTCCGCTTCTTCCACCATTCCAGGCACGGCGCGAACTCTTCAAACTGCAGGGACTGGGTTTTGGTGTAGTTCTTTCGACCTTCAGGTAAGGGTTGTTCGTAGTACCAAATCCCTTTTGTGGGTCCGGAGCGATCAAAGAAGAGCAGATTCGTGGGAATGGATGTGTACGGCGCGAAGACGCCATTGGGGAGGCGCACAATCGTATGCAAGTTGTAGTTCTTCAGAAGTTCCTCTTTGATCCTGGCGCAGACGCCGTCGCCAAAAAGCACACCATTTGGGACGACCATGCCGCACCGACCGCCTTTGGCGCCCCCTACGGGACGGCGGAGCTTTCGCATGATGAGCTGCAAGAAAAGGAGGGCCGTCTCGGCAGTTTGTTTGTCTTCCGGGAAGTTCGAGAGGATGCCGCGTTCTTCCTCCCCGCCGAAGGGCGGGTTCGTCACCACGATGTCCACCCGGTCTTTGTCGCCGATTTCGCGCAGCGGGACGCGCAGGGCGTTATGGGGGTCTATTTCCGGGAACTCGACGCCGTGGAGCAGAAGATTCATCTGACACAGGAGGAAGGGCAGGGTCTTTGGCTCGATCCCGAAGAGGGTGCCTTTCTGGAGATGGCTGAAGTCACCTGCGGTTTTGGCCTGCTTCTGCAAATGCTCGAAGGCCTCGACCAGGAAGCCGCCGGTACCTGCTGCAGGGTCAAGCACGGTCTCGCCGAGGCGCGGGTCTACGACGGAGACGATGAATTTGACCAGCGGGCGCGGCGTGTAGAACTCCCCGGAGTCCCCTGCCGCGTCGCGCATCTCGCGGAGCATTGTCTCGTAGAGATGCCCCAGGGTGTGGATTTCGTCACGAGAGTTGAAGTGAATCTCATTCACTTTATTCAAGACGTCGCGCAGCAGGTAGCCGCTCGTCATGCGGTTGACGGTTCCGGCAAAGACGGCGGCGATCACGTCCCTTCGGTCGGCGTTCGTACTCTGGAGCGAACGGAGGTACGCGAAGAGGCCAGGGCCGCGCTTGCCGTCGGGTCTGGTTGCCTCGTCCTGGTTGATGAAGGCAATAAGCTCGGGTCCCGTGATGCCGCCCTCCGTCTTGGCTGCCCAGTCGCGCCATCGATACGGCGGCTCAACGGCGAGTTTGAATTTCTTCCCGGCTAGAACCGCCTCTTCTTCGCGGACCTTCTCCAAATCATCGAGGAATTTCAGGAACAGAATCCAGGTGAGCATGGGCAGGCGGTCGAGGTCGCCGTTCAACCCTTTGTCCTTGCGCATGATGTCTCGGCAGGACTTGATCAAAGAGCCCAACTGTTGGGCGGTGGATTGAGGCTGTGTGGTTTGTGTGTGTCGTCGGGCCATAGGTGATATCACGTTCCCCTTCTTAGCCAAGGAGAGGACTCGTTAAGCTGAAGTCGGTTCCCCTCCTGGTTCAGGAGGGGGTTAGGGGGTGGTCAGTCATTCCCTTGCATCTTGTTTTCGACGATCAACTAAGTTTCTTCGAATCGTATCCAATACTCCCTGCGGGTTGTCGAACACCGTTTTATTCTCAAATCGAAGCACGTGCACGTTTAGACTATTCAGGTAAGCAGTGCGTTGGGCATCATATTCCGACTTGATTGAGTTGAAGTGACCTTCGCCGTCCAGTTCGATGGCTAGTCGACATTCGGGGCAGTAGAAATCCACAACGTAACTGCCAATGCTGTGTTGCCTGCGAAACTTCATCCCTTCAAGCTTCGAGTGCTGTAAATTCTTCCAGAGGATCGCCTCGGCTGGTGTCAGCGATTTTCTCAGGGATTTGCGAATGGGTTTCAGTGGTTTGATGTTGTGGATTGGCATGGAGGAAAGCTTACCACCCCCTGGCCCCCTCCTAAAATAGGAGGGGAGTTTGGTGCGTGTGACAATCGCACTGACTGGGGAGGGGATTATCTCATTGTGGAATACTCGTCACTACTTCCATGACTCCTGAGCGTTGGCGACAAATCGAGCAACTCTATCACTCTGCCCTGAAGCATGAGCAGAATGAGAGGGCAGGCTTCCTCCAAGAGGCCTGTGCTGGGGATGATGAGCTGCGCCGCGAAGTCGAATCGTTGCTGGCGCATCAGCCAGAAGCCGAGAGTTTTATTGAAGCGCCCGCATTGGAGGCGGCTGCCAAGGTGCTTTCACAGAATCCCTCCCAGTCAAAAAACCTAGTGGGGCAGCAGATTGGCTCCTACAAAGTTATCTCCTTGCTGGGTGCCGGCGGGATGGGAGAGGTGTACCTGGCGCAGGACTCGAGACTGGACCGAAGAGTGGCACTTAAGATCCTGCCGGCCGAGCTTGCTCTGGACC
>JBGOTQ010000282.1:0-10416 GCA_041476565.1 Terriglobia bacterium
CCACTCCACTGAATTTCGACATGCCCGCGTTCACGTTGACCATACCCGAACTGACCTCAACCACACTGGCGTTGATTGTCACCTTCGCGGAGGCTGTGACCAAAATGCCGCTTGCCTGGAGTATCACTGAATTACCGTTGCTATCCATTATCTCGAGCGAGCCAGGCCCGTCTTTGAGCGTGACTTTTTGACCACTCGGGGTCTCGAGGACGAAGCCCTCCTGACCGCTTTGATCATCTAAGGTGATCTGCACGCCGTTGCGGGAACGCAGAAGTTTTTTGGTATTATTCGTATCCATCGTGGCCGGTGGCGAGCTGGTGCTGCTCCATAGCCCACCGATGACATAGGACTGATTGGCATCGCCTCCTCCAAACGCAACCAGAACTTCGTCGTTCACGTCCGGGATGAACCATGTCCCCCGGTTCTTGCCGGCCATCAAGGTCGCAATGCGAGCCCAGGTTTCGTAGCTGGGGAGTCCCAGGCCATTTTCTTGCGGAAGCCGCACTTTTACCCGACCACTTTTGTCAGGATCAACGTTGTCGATCACAACCGCCGGGAATATTCCGGTGACGTTTCTCATAAAGCCCCCTTTGCCTCGGCCCAACCGTCGATCAACAGGCACTATTTCCCGTCGGGCTTTCGGGCAGTTTTTCCCTTAACCTGTTGTCAATTGATCTAGCTGTTTATTATGGAACAAAACATTATGCTCGTCTGCTCCAAAAGTCGGTTTGCAGTTACCGGTCACCCTCTGTAGGCGTGGCTTGAACAAAGCAGGGGGAAAGGAATATATTCCACCAGGACCTGGTGCTTGTCTTAGTCAAGGTTTCCCTGAATTTTCGATGATAGTAATAGTCCATGGCTAACATCATCACCTACCTGCATCCGGACTTCGGGTCTAAATCCTCGGGCGGTTTTGCCGTGCTCACATTGAGCCGCCGTGCCGCACAGATTATCCTCAAAAGGATCCAGTTGCTCCGGGAATTGCACAAGAGCGATTCCTGTCTGCAGACCATGCAGTATTGCGGAGAGGAGTTGGTGTATGCTGGCCTCCTGGACAATGCCGCCATCCCGGCAGCCTGTCGCACCTGGATGGCTCGTGGTGACCAGGAGGAGTATTGTGTGACAGAGGACGGTCTTGAAATCCCCGATGACAATGCCTGGCGGGTTATGGCGCGGCGGATGACGGTATTCAACGATGGTCTCATGGTGGATTTCGAAGTGGAGGGACGCGATGATGTATATCGTACGCCCTTATTGCCGGAGAAGCTGTTCCAGGGGTTGGTCGGCGGCGGATTGTTTTAACAAGGCTCGAACTTGCCCGTTTAGTTCCAAACATAGACTTCGATGTCCAACCAAGAATCCCGATTTCTGCGAAATTTCAACAGGGGGCTGGCAGAGACTGAGACCCTTAGGAAGGAGACGAGTCTTGCTAATGTCGGGTCGAGGTATATTGCGCCGAGCGGTTTTCAGTTAGGTCAATGGCAATACAGAATCAAACGTCGTTACCGAGAACGTCGACTCGCCCGCCAGCACGTCCAACGACTTAAGAGCTTGGGATTCGACTTCTCCTTCGGACCTGAACTCTACGATATTCTCAACAAAGGGCTGCGAGTGTTCCTGGCCTACAAGAAAGAACGAAGAACAACCTACATTCCCGAGGCGTACGTTTCACCTACAGGGTTTAAGCTGGGGGCTTGGCTGCGAAGGATACGATACCGTCGCCGGCGCGGAATTCTCTCTCAGAAATTTGTTAAAAAGCTCAACCAAGCGGGATTTCAGTGGGGATCGAATTGCAGTCATGAACAGCGCTTTGCTTTGGCTCTGAGAAGAAGCGAGGAGTATAAGAAGGAGCATGGAACGATCAATGCCCCGAATAATTACCTTAGCCCGGATGGATTTTGCCTGGGTCAATGGCAGTCCCAAATTCGACACCTTCGCAGAAGAAATTGCCTGTCGCCTGAAAGGATTGAAGCGCTAAACCGTCTTGGCTTTCGCTGGGAGACTCCTCGTCTTCATGCGAATTTTGAGAGGGGTCTCGTGGAAACACGACGTTACAAGAAGGCATTTCATAAGGCCAATGCACCAGTTGCCTATCGAACGCCGGAGGAATTCCGCCTGGGGGGATGGCAAGTGAGCAGGAAGAGGGAATATCGGGAAAACAAGCTGAGCCAGGAGCAAATCAAGAGTCTGAAGAATTTGGGCTTTAATTTTGATATCAGACCATTGAAGACCTTACAGAAGGGTTATGAGGAGACGCTTAAAGTCAAAGAGAGAACAGGAAATCCGAACGTAGTTCGCCTGTACAAGACAAAAGACGGCTTCAAGTTGGGGATATGGCAGGCCTTCGTGCGCTGCAAGTACCAGGCAAGGACTTTGGCAAAGGAGATAATCAGGCGGCTGGAAAAAATCGGGTTCACCTGGCACCTCCAAGAACGCGCTTTCCAGCGTGGCTACAGAGAGACGCTAAAGTTCCGGAAGTTGCACAAGGCGGCCAATTGCCCCCGAGCCTATGTCACGCCAGAGGGATATCGGCTGGGGTTGTGGCAAGGCAATAAGAAGATCAAATATCACCGAGGGATTCTACCCCTTGACAGGATTCAAAAACTGGAAGCCATTGGGTTCGATTGGGGCAAACCCTTAGGCCCTTCCGGGCGCGGACTACAAGAAACCGCGAAATATCTGGAAAAGCATGGTACCGCTAACGTCCCGAGGGATTATGTGACGGCTGAAGGGTACAAACTCGGAGAATGGCAAGCCAACACGAGATATTTGGGACGTGTCGGGAGGTTGTCAAAGAAACGGATGAATGCCTTGAAGGATATGGGCTTCGATTTCTCGATCAGATTCATATCAGGACCAACCCCCGCGAAATGAGACCGCCCCGCCGATGAGGGTGACTTGTTGTAGACCGGATATTCTGAGCGTGAGGGAGATCCAGCCAGGCAGGTAACCCGACTGAAACGCACTACCCTTACTAACTGCCAGCCGCAATCTCTCCAAGCTTCAGCAAAATCCTTCGGGAGACGGGGATCGAACCCGCGACGTCCAGCTTGGGAAAATGGACATCGATTGTCTATTAAGGGCTTTGGCGTTTATGGCACTGAATTACGGCTATCGAGAATCAGGATTTTCGTTGAAGCTGTAGTAACTTTGCCCTTAATGGAATATTAACGGAATATAGGACTCAACTGCCAAAACGTGTCACTCTCGAGTCGCGAGATGAGCGACTGCATGAAAACCTCTCGAAAGGCAAACCGTGCACGAGCGAGGCTAGCCTGCATGGCGGGTGTATGGATTTCCTTTCCAAATCTCACTCGGGGGCGGCATGGTGGCCGCCCAACGTTTTGGGGTCGAGCGTGAGGACAAATTTACTTGCTCTTGCCATCCCGATTAATTCTTGTGACCTATTTTCACACGTAGTAGTATAGCTCTGTTGCAGTGGGCCAGACTCGGCGCGGCGGCGATTCAAGGAGGGTGAAATATGCCAATTCATTCACGTCACAAAGCATCGCTGCGAGTCCGTTCGTCCAAGCTTATCAAGAGATTAGATGACGAGCAGAAGTTGGCCGATTGGCAAAGGAAGATGATCCAATTAGGACAGGACGAGCGGGTACTCAATCTTATTGACCGACTAGAGGACGATCCAGCGCTCGTGGCCGCAGCGGAGAAGAATCCGCGGAAACTCTTGAAGAACCATGGGGTGGTTCTGCCTCGCGGCTTAAAGCTGACGGTCTCCGGGGGTAGCGTTAACATTCACGTTGGTGCGTCGATCGGAGGCCACTCAGGCGAAGCGGGTTATACTACCGGTCGGGGTTTCTACCTGGAAGTCGACGGAGTAGATTACTGCAAATAAGTTTTGGGATTTGAGTTTAGGCAGAGAAGTCGAATGCCATAGTCGCCACCGCGCTATCTGATCCGCCCGCTCCGGTACAAAGACCTGGAACAGGAAAATCACCGAAAGACTTTGAACGCCCTGCCCGTGCCGCTTTAGCGGCAGCCATGACCAGTCCGCCATATTTTGCCTGTTGATTCCGGCCTTTGACAGGAGATCCCAGGACTTCAACGGAACCAGCCAGAGATCAACTTTCCCGTCTCGGTGATGTGCCGCTATGCGAGTTGCGCCAGTCAGTGTCTGTGCAATTTCCGCAAGCCGCGGATCGGCGTTCAACAGCTTTCTATTCACTAGATCGAGGACCTTTTGGACGCGGCCCTCCAGGGCGGCCGGTATCTCCACGGGCTTTCGGATCCCCCCCCACGCTTGAGATTCCTTATGAATTCCACAGGATCTTGGAAATCCTTGATTCCCACGGCTTCCACAGGGCCTGCTACTAGTGGGTCTTTCTTCATGATGACATTTTTGAAAGCATTCACAAGCTTTGGGGGCTACTTACTCAACAAATCGTATCCCTGGCCCATCTTATCGAAGCCATCGGAATCCAGTCCGCGAGGCAAAGGAAGGAGCAACCGCCTCCTTGACATCCTCTCCATGGAACGTATCATAAAGGACGTTATTAGCTATTAAACGACGCGCCCTATGAACTCCACTCCTGATCCTTCCACCGCGCTGGTCCCGGCCGGCGAAAATCTGCCCTCTTCTCTCCGTAACCAGTTGCCCGATATCGTTCACCGCGCCGGCAAAGCTGCCGTCTTTGCCGCCGAGGAGTTTTTCTTCGGCCGCATCCGTAACGAGCACACCCGCCAGGCGTACCTGCGCGCCGTGAAGCGATTTCTGGCTTGGTCCGAGCAGCTCGGCGTCGAGCTGCAGCAGATTACGCCCAAGATGGTCGGTCAATACTTGGATGACATGCGAAAGCGCGACACCAGCATCTCCACCCGCAAGCAGCACCTGGCGGCGCTGCGCCACTTCTTCGACGGCCTCGTCACCCGCCATGCGATTCTGCTCAATCCGGCCCTGTCGGTTCGCGGCGAGCGCTACGAGGCAGTCGAAGGCAAAACCCCCGAAATCACCGTCCAGCACGCTCGCAAGCTCTTGGCATCGATTGATACCTCGAACGTGGTGGGTCTGCGCGATCGGGCGATCGTCGCCATCTTGATATACACCGCTTCCCGTGCCGGGGCGGTGGCCACGCTCCGCCGCCGCAGTTTCTATCACGCCGGCGATCAGTGGATGCTGCACTTCGAGGAGAAGGGCGGCAAGTCGCGCGAAATCCCGGTCCGCCACGACCTCGAGCAGATCCTTTTTGAATATCTGGATGCGGCTGGGATCCGGAACGCCCGCAAGGACGCTCCCCTTTTCCGGACCGCCTATAAGAAGACTGGCCAGCTCACCCACAACTCCATGTACGTCGTGGATGTCTGCCGCATGGTAAAGCGACGCCTCAAAGATGCTTCCTTGCACACACGGCTTTCCCCGCACTCATTCCGGGTGACCACCATTACTGATCTGCTAGAACAAGGTGTCCCGCTCGAAGACGTGCAGCGCCTGGCCGGTCACGCCGACCCGCGCACCACCCGCCTCTACGATCAACGCGACAAGAATGTCACCCGAAACATCGTGGAGAGGATTTCGATTTGAAAAAAGAAAACAGTTTAATTACCTTTAGAAGCCGCACACGAGGGAGCACTCTAAGACGGTCTGCGGCTTTCCGTCGGGACCTATGATGACCTTGGCAGAACAGACAGTCCTGCAATCTGCCGCTGAGAAGCTGAAATGCTCAGCGGCAAGCTTCTTGAAGTCCGAGGCGGTCGAATCCAGAACCTTCTTCTTTGACTCCTCAGAAGCAACTGACTTCTTTGACTCCTCAGAAGCAACTGATTGAGCCTTTGCCCCAGCCGCCGTAGCCTTCATCTCTCCCGAACTCTTTGCAAATTCTTTGAGGTTGGGCTTAACTTGAGCGAGCACAATCCCAACACCCACCAGAAGACATACAAGCACCACAATTTTCCACGCCTTCATCGCAAACCTCCCAACTTAAATAGTGTGTTGGACCTGTAACTTGAATTTACGGCTCATGATACAGGAACCTCTTCGAGAGTGTCCAGATGAATGATTTCCCCGGAGTCAATGCCTTTCTTTTCCCGCACCTGGACCACTCTTAAAAAACGTGTCAGTAAATAGCTGATTGCACGTGTTTTTTGGAGGGGGTATCATAAACGCGCGTTATGAGGCATCAATCAGCTGACCACCGGATTGGATCTGATCGACATTTTCAAGAACCACCTCGATCTGTTTGGCAAGAACGTTCCTTTTAGCAGTTACAGCTTGAGCTTCACTGTCGAACCTGGTTGTTTCCCTGTGCCATTTCTACCGAGGTGAACAAACGCTTAGGTACCCTGGAAGATAGGAGACAATCTGTCCGGAGTGTAGCTGTTCGCGTTTACAGTGTGGGGAAAATTAGCTTGAAAATCATCAGGCTTGAAGAGTCTGAGAATGGCTGCAATAGATCACGGAGATTCTGGCAAAGATGGTTTGATAAGTGTCAGAATACAGACTCAGGCTGTCTCTCAGAATTCATCAACCGCAGGAACATCTCCAGGCTGGCCGGAGCGTGCCCCGCATAGTGATTATTGAAGAATCCAAACACTACGCGGTTGCGCCCCAAAAGTGTTCTCACCGGAATGACCCACTGCTTCAAGTCTTCCTCACGATCCACCACCACACGGTCCCAGGATTTGGTAATCTGTTCGATTCCCTTCCGGTCTCCTAGCCATCGGATATAGGCAAATTCAGCCGTATCGAGATCAAATTTTTGCAGTAGCTCACTAATCCGGGTCATCCATGATTGGTCAATCAAGGTGAAGGCTACATTCCTCTCCTTCAATAGATCCAGCAAAGGCTGAGTAATCCAAAGCTTGTTGCGGATTTCCAAAGCCCAGCGAAATTCAGGCGGCAAAGACCCCAAAAAGATTCTCAACCTCGCCAGGAATTCCTTCCCTGAGGGGAAGGCTGTCTTATTAAAGTAGGGGAACTGCAACAGCAACGGTCCCAGTTTTTCCTGGAGCCCACTCATTACTTTGAGAAAGTCGTTCAGGTCTTCCTGACATCCAACCATTACTTTTTCATGGGTGATAACCTGAGGAACCTTGGCCGCAAAGACAAAACCTTCCGGCGTGTCTGTATACCATTTCCGAACTATCGTCTCTGAAGGGATGCGGTAAAAAGTATTGTCCAGTTCCACGCAATTGAATCGGCTGGCATAGTAGGCAAGATAGTCGCCAGGTTGGGTACCTTTGGGATAGAAGACACCCACCCAGCTAGGGTTACTATATGCTGAAGTGCCAAGGCGCAATAGAGTCTGTTCCGGTCTGTTCATTGGTTTCCGAAGATCTTCAATATCTGAGTATTATTTCGCGCAAACAACTATAAACCCAGGAGGAGGCAGACTCAACGGAAGCCCTGGGATTGTGCATTTCGAAGAAGGAAGCCGGATGGTCTTGGGTCCTCAGTTAGGCCTGGTGAAAATCTTCGGCAGGCTTAGTGAGCTTTCCAGGGCTCTCTGTGCTTCAAAAGATAACTTCACTAAACCCGAACCAATTCCTCTGCAGTTGAATGAAGGTTTAACTCAGGTCAATGCTGGACTTGGGTCCGCAAGCAGTGAGGCCATCGCCTTTAAACTAGAAGAGCTGGACAAATGAAGCACCCGGCCGGATTCGGCCCGCCTTTAGCCTCTCCCGTCCTCATTAGGGAACTCAGAAGCCAATCAGCATAGCGTAATCCAGAAACAAGAGAACATCTGCGAGCGTGAACCAAACAATTAAGAAGATCTTGAGAAGGACTCTTGAGGGACCAGTAAGCCAACGAATAGTTTTCAGGAACACCTTCCTTCCTTAAAGGTTGATTGGGAATATGAATGACACCATCTTAACACTTGGTTCCAGCAATCAGAAATTGGGAATGACGGGATATCGACTCCTTCTCCCTCGTACCTGTGTAAGGATAGGAATAGGTCACCGAAGAGTTGTCAGGCTCGACAGGTTGAAGAATTTAGGCGGGCACGACTCCTGGATGATGTCCGACTTGTTCACCCTCTTCACCGCTATTCCATCATCCATCCATACGGAATGATCCTATGTCGAGAAGATTGGTCAGTTCGTCTAGGGTTGGGTGTAAACTTAGCCGAGAGCCGGATGCGCTAATAAGCGCGCGTATGAATCTGTGCAGTGGTGGCTAAGCAAGCGGTGTCCCTGTCGCGACCAACGGGAGTAACCGCGAAGGGACAATCCATAGGAGGTTTATATATGAGACGCATGGTATTCGTCGTTTGTTTACTCAGCCTGAGCTCTATAGTTCGGGCTGACTGTCTGCCGATTGGGACTTGGGTCCAGCGCGACCCCACGCAAGCAGGTCACCTCGCCATGACGGTGGAGGCGGTAGGCTCCGGACGGAAACTCACCTACAGGATTGTCGGCCAGGATGCACCGGGGGACTTCGTCATGACAATCCTGACACAGCTCGACGGGAAAGACGTTCCTGTATTGGTCAACGGCAAGCCAACGGGCCAAACGATGGGGATTCTAATGATCGATAGTCGTCACACTTCCGCGGTCTCGAAGTTACAGGGGAAAGTGACGCATACCTCGAAATCGGAGGTTTCGCCCGATGGCAAGGTCCTCAAGGTCGAGACCACCACGACTGCAGAAGCCAATGGGAAAGGCGAAACGTCCGTCCAGTATTGGGACAAAAGAAGTAGGCCCAGCTCACAATCCGGTAGGTCTGGCCTAAAGGAGTGCTTCTACAAACCCGACTTACAGGCCAAGAGCATAGCCATGGGCACAATCAACAGCCTGCGGAAATGTACTCATTAATCTGCAAAAAATCGGCCGCGAGGAAGAAGCCAGCCGCCATTTGGAAGGCTTACCTCAAACTGGATCCTAACAATCAATGGGCCGTGGTCGCGCGAAAGCAACTCGCGATGCACTGATGGACAAGTCCGCTCAAGGCAGTTGAACGTCCGACCCCCTCAGGCCAAAGCAGAATTCGGCCATCTGTAGGGTCGGGGGGCGATCAAAGGGGGGGTGGTCATAGTGATTTTTGGTTTTTCTCTCTTCGTTTTAGACTCTTTGCGGCTTTATGATGGAGTTCACACACTAAGAGATTTTCGGGCTTTGCAGTGCGACTTTGAGACGGGAGAGTATGCCCTCAGCGACTTTCGAATCTGAATCTTAGGAATTTACTTGACATGCTCTCACAAAATATGCTTTAGATTTAGTTTGAAGCTTCCGGGTTTTGAGTGGGTCCCCCCCACAGGTCGTGTTCAAAGGAATTACTTCATTCAAAACCCAGATCAACCCCTTATATTTCCAGCAGACTTTGACGCAGGACGCCGATTTTTGATGGGAAAGGATCTGTGCAAACTCGTCGCCGCAGACGTACAGCCCCCTGTCATCCAGGATTGAAAATCACTTCAGTGGAGGTTACCCATGATGGCTAGACTCATTTTCGTTGCGTCGTTCGCCGTTCTCTTGATGGCACAGCCAGTGTGTGCCCAGGCCGGATCTGGCGAGGTCGCCAGCTTCACGGGCCAGTTGTCCAGTGCAACACAGGTAGACCGTATTGTGTTCGATGTCAATCCCGATCACTTCGGACTAACCACGAATGGAACCGTTGCCCTGGTGTTTGTATTGAGCAGCGCAAAAGATAGCCTGCTCGATCCGGGCCTCATCAAAGTCGTTGCACAAAAGAGCGGCGGCGTGGAAGTCGGCGGTCCCAGAAAGCCTGGCACGTGGGGCAGCGACGCAAGTATAGCGATCGTGACCCTGAATGCCGGCGCGTACAACGTTCTTGTGCGCAGTCAGCACAACACCAAGGGCGCCTACCGCCTCGACGTGCTGCTGGCCGGCGACGCGAATGGTGATTTGAAGGTCGACGACACTGATCTTCAGATCATCACGAAGTTGAAAGGAGTCAAGGCCGGAGATGCCTTGTACACGCAACTCGCCGACGTAGATCGCAACGGTGTCATCAATGGCGGCGACCGCGAGAGGGCTCGGGCGAACTTCGGTGCTTCAGCGAAGACCGCACAGGCCGCGAATCCGCTCGAAGAGATTCTACCCCCCGGCGCTCTCGCACTGGTCGGCAAATCCTCGAACAGCTTCAACAGCAGTGTGGGCCCACTGCAATTCAGCCTCACGGGTGCCAGCTTCGACCTCAATCCTACCGAAGTCACGTTGACCATCAACGGAGCTCACGTGCTGGCTGACCGTCTCACGATTGGAGACCACCTGCTCACTGCGAACGTGACGCTCGCAGACGGCAGGAATGATGTGTCGTTGAAAGCATACGACACTGTGGGACGGCCGCTGTACTTCACTGGTACCCTCTGGGCTGGCACGGCCAGTCTGCAGATCGATCTCGTGAATCCAGACGGCTCGCAGTTCCTGCAGCAGGCCAAGGTCGTTGCGGTCCTCAGCGATGATCATTCCATTAGCATGCAGGCGACCACGACGATCGGCAGC
>JBGOTQ010000283.1:0-10416 GCA_041476565.1 Terriglobia bacterium
AAGTTTGGAACCGAATACGCTCGGAAACTCAAGCGACGACAGGGTCACTTGGGCGACACGTGGCACCTGGATGAATTGTTCGTGACTATCCAGGGTAGGCGATAGTATCTGTGGCGGGCTATCGACCAGGATGGTGACGTGATCGATATTCTCGTCCAACCCCGCCGCGATCAGCTTGCAGCCCAACGATTCTTTCGTAAACTACTGAAGGGTCAGGAAAGGGAACCTCGGCGACTGGTCACCGACAAGCTGAGGAGCTATCAAGCAGCGCACCGCGCTATCATGCCTTCTGTCGTGCACGACACCGAACGCTACGCTAACAATCGGGCTGAAGTCTCGCATGAGCCGGTCCGACAGCGCGAGCGACAAATGCGAGGATTCAAATCCGCTGCTCAAGCGCAACGACTTTGGTCTGTACACGGAGTCATCCAGAATCTCTTCCGAATCGGACGCCACCTGCTGCGGTCAGTCAACCACCGGCTCTTACGATCTCGCTCCTTTGTTGTTTGGCAAGAGGTCACGTGTGCCTGATGACTCCGCGGGTCAGCCACAAACCGTCCCAATCTCACTTCAACGACGCCAAGTTGACAGTACCGCCTGGCGTGCCGGACAGGAATCGTGTGTACAAACTTCACGCGGGGGCTGTATACTCCGGGTCTAGAATTCGTGACAATGGACTCCATGGGAACTCTGGAGCAGCTTATGGCAGTTGATACAAGGACTCTAACGCGGAAGTCCAGGGCCGGTCATCGCCAGGCTGCCCCCCCCCCAATGACTCTTGTTCGTCCTATTCGCCGTTTGTGGGCTCTTCGGTAAAGGCTTTTGGCCATGCAGATCTGCTGCAACAACGCGCTGTGCGGGGCCTGAGCGTCGATTCCGCGGTGGCCTAGGCTTCCGCTGTCCTTGTCACTTCAATGGATATGACTAGATCCAACGGCCCTTGGCCGACGATAGATTTTTCCTTGATTCCACTATTACACCGACTATTTCCCCTCATGGTCGCTGCGGTCCTCATTTTTCTGGTGCTCTTCGCGCTTCAGACATACCACAAGTCGTCGCAGGTGTTAGCGCGCCAGCACAATCTTCAACACCTTCGACTAGTTGGAACTGTCACGGCCAGCCTTGAGAACCGCCTGAAAAACATGCAAGCTGCTTACAACCATTACGCAACCCTGATCGTCCCGCCCTTCGGACCCGATTCGGGCGCAACAAGAGTGTGCGATGAGATTGAGAAAAGTTTCTCCACTATTGTTTCCAGTGCCCTTATCATCGAGGCGGAGAAAAGGCAGGACCTCTGGACGGAAAAACGGTCAAGGCTGGCTTTGACCCCAGACTCAGTATCCGAGCTTGAACAAGCTGCTTCGAAGTTGAACCCGAATCTGCTCCTGCTTCGTTCCATCCGCGGGGAAGGGTTGTTGATTTTTCTAACGCCACTTCGTCTTGCTTCAGCTCATCTTGGCGTGGTCGTCCCACTTGAGCGGATGCTTGCGACCTATCACATTAACGATACAGGCGACGGAGATTACATATGGATACTCGGCCGCGACGGCACCTTGCTTTATCATCCTGATCACCCAGAGATGGTTGGCAATAACATTTATGCCGACAATGGTAATGCCAGGGATGTCATAGATCGTTCGAACTGGAAAAGGAAATGTTGGGCAGGGGAATAGGATATGGCTGGAATGATGTTCCCCGTGGGTCGGGAAAAATTGTCGCGTATGCGCCACTAAACCTTGCGAATCTCCATTGGACGATTGCGGTATCGGAAGACATGCGTATTACCATTGCGCTACTGCAACAAAACACTCGCGCGTATACGCTCATTGCGATTCTCCTGTCTCTGGTGATCCTAGGCGTCTCGGTTCACCTCAGCCGCAAGAATTACCTGAGGCACTTGGCCGCACAAGAGGCTCTGCACGTCCACGAGGAACGCCATCTAAAACAGCAGCTTGATCGTGAGCATGAACAGTTGTTGGAGGCCGAGCGGTTCGCGACTGTGGGCAGGATGGCCGCGCAGGTAGCCCACGAAATTAAGAACCCGCTCAGTTCGATCAGTTTGAATGTGGAACTTCTCGGTGACGAATTGCAGGCGGATGGACGACATTCTTCCCCAGAAGCCCGTAACTTGATCCAGTCCATCCTTTCCGAAATCGACTTGCTGACAATAACCATCGACGAGTACTTGCAGTTTGCTCGCTTCCCAAAGCTGCAAAAGCAAGAAACTTCTCTCGCCCAAACCTTTGCGGGGTTACAGCAATTATTGCAGGAGGAATCAACTTCCCGCGCCATTGCGCTGCAGTCCTCCGTGCATCCATCGCTGACGCGGATTTCGGCGGACCCAAGGCTGCTCAGGCAGGCCCTGCTCAATCTTGTTCGGAATGCATTCGAAGCGATCGGGAGAGAGGGTTGGGTACGCGTAGAGGCCATGCATGAGAACGGAGACGTGCGTCTCGAGGTCACGGACAGCGGGCCGGGAATCGCTTCTGAACATCTACCCATGCTGTTCGAACCTTTCTTCACCACCAAACCGAAAGGAACCGGCCTTGGGTTGCCGCTAACTCGCCACATCATCTTCGAACACGGCGGTAGCATCAACTACGAGCCAGCCGGTGACGGGCACGCTTCTCGCTTTGTCATCACTTTGCCGCTGGACAATCCAGGCCCCCCAAAAGGGGAAGCATGACCGTCCCACGGGAACAAAAGGTGAATCCCTTCTCCATACTCATCGCGGAGGACGATACCGCCCTGTGCCAATCCCTTTCGTCGCTCTTAAATAAAGAGGGCTATCATGTGTCTTCTGTTGACGACGGAGACAAAGCTCTTAAACTCATGGCGCGGCAGCCGGTCGATGTTGTTCTCAGCGATCTGAAAATGCCGGGTCGCAATGGCATGGAATTGCTCCAGGAGGTCAAAAAGCTCAACCTCGGAATTGAAATCATACTCTTAACTGCTTACGCCACCGTGGACCTTGCGGTTGAGGCGATGAAGCAGGGTGCGTTCGACTTTGTAACCAAGCCATTTAAGAAGTCCGTGCTATTGGCGACAATTCGGAAGGCGCTCGAAAAGCAAGCCCTAATGCGGGAAAACTCAGCCTTGAAGAAGCAGCTTGAAATCTTCGGGTGCCCCCGCCACTTGATTGTTGCAAGCCGAGCCATGCGGGAATTATTGGAGTTAGTGAACCAGATCGCCCCCACCTCTTCGACTGTTCTGATTACTGGCGAAAGCGGGACCGGCAAGGAGCTGGTTGCGGAAGAAATCCATCGCCGAAGCAGTCGGGCCGACCGGCCACTCGTGAAGGTCAGCTGTGCGGCCCTACCCGAAACCTTGATTGAATCCGAACTGTTCGGCCATGAGAAAGGCGCGTTTACCGGGGCCTTGGCGGCCCATGCCGGCCGCTTTGAGATCTCCCACGGAGGAACCCTCTTCCTCGATGAAATTGGCGAAGTGCCCCTGCATATCCAGGTTAAATTGCTCCGAGTGCTCCAAAACGGGCAGTATGAAAGAATCGGAGGATCCCGAACCTTGTTCTCTGACACCCGCATCATTGCCGCGACAAATCGAGACCTCAAAGAGGCCATCCTTCAAAGGCAATTTCGGGAGGATCTTTATTATCGCCTCAACGTCATTCACATATCCATCCCTCCATTGCGTGACCGGCGTGAGGAGATCACGGCGCTGGCTCACCATTTCCTGCATATCCACAGCTCACGCAATGGCAAACCTGTACTCACTCTCTCAGATTCCTTCCTGGATTCGTTTACCCGATATTCCTGGCCGGGAAACACTAGAGAATTAGAAAACGTGATCGAGCGCGCCGTCATCATGGGGCGTGGGACGGAGATTGACGACCGAGTACTACCCGAATCAATAAAATCTTCCACCCCAGGCCCCGGACTTCTCACCATTCCGATCGGAAGTACCCTTGATGAAATCGAAGAGCGGGTCATCAAGAACATGCTAGAGCACACGGGCGGCGACAAAGAACGCGCGGCCAAGCTACTCGGGATCTCACCCCGCACAATCTACCGCTTCCTTGAACTGAAACGCAAATCTTCTGTGACAGATTGTCAGGAAAAAACAACGGAATCGGACTCTCTGTGACAGATTGTCAAAAATAGTGTTGCATCACCTCGACTCCTTTATTGGCCTCCCGATTTTTTCCCTTGCAACATGTTTGTTTTAAGCCAATAAACGCTTCCCCATTTTTGTCTGTGCAGAGAGAAGGGTTGGTGTCCGGAATGCTTACTCAAATTGGGAACAAACACGACGAGAGATCCTCAGAGTGGACATTCTCGTCGGATAGAGGAATTCAGGCGAGAGAGTCCAATGAGCAGTCAGGATCAGCGAAAATCAATCCTGATCGTGGACGATGATGCCCAGTTTGCTTCTTCTCTTCGAAAAACTCTGAGAAAGGCCGGCTACGATATTTCGCTTGCAAACAATGGTGCTGAAGCCTTGCGGCTCCTCGGCACTTGCTCCTTCGACTTGGCTATCACGGATAACAGGGTGGGGTCATTGACCGGACTGGAAGTCATCTCGTTCATCCGTCGCCAAGGAATTCCATTAAGGATCCTGCTGTTGACCGCATTCGCCGATCAGGAGTTGGCTGCGCAAGCGAAAAAGGCCGGAGCGGATAGCAGTCTCAGCAAACCCCTAAAGCGCGAGGACATCCTCGAATGTGTATCTCGTCTTCTGGCTCATGAACCTAGGAAGGATAAATGAAGGCTGAGGGTGCTTCCATCATCAATTGTTGGTCGGCTTGGTGTAAAGGTTTAGTTAACAATAGGTTACAACCAAATTGGGCTTCACCAATTCTCGTTAGCCCCAAATTGGGAGCAAGTGCTTTTGTAAGAAGAACTTGAGGACCAGTCACCAACAGTGGATTGTGGAAGCACCACCACTGGGCGGTGCTCTATCCAGTTTCTGACGTCGTATCTGCCCACCATGGGACATGATTGGCGTCGAAGATGTTTTCAGAAATTGTTCCTAAATGTAATGTAGAGAATTTTCGCGAGGCTGTCATGAAATGCGATGGTGCTCTCAAACTCCTAAGCACGGCAATACTATTGTTTCTCCTCAATTCCCCCAGCGCGGCTAAAGAGGCTCATCCCTATAGCTCCGCGTGGAAACGTGAAAAAGGATTCGCAAAATACCTCGAAGTCGCCGGTGCGTCGCAAGTCGGTGCCGATTCGTGCGTCAGCTGTCATTCGGATGTCTCCAAAAACTACCAGCACGCCTTTCATAAGCAGCAGGGAGTGGAGTGCGAGGATTGCCACGGCAACGGCAGTCTTCATGTGGAAGGAAAAGGCGACGTCACCAAGATCGTCAGCTTTGGAAAACGCCCAAGTCAGTCCACCAATGGCGTTTGTTTAAGCTGCCACGCACGAGACGAAACAATCCGGCACTGGTTGAGCAGCTCGCACTCAGCCAACCATGTTCCCTGTGTTGACTGTCACGAGATTCACGACCACGCACTACCGGCCGCGAACGAAACCCCGATGAGCTTCGATACGGCGACTCGGGGAGCGATCGCAGCGGGCTCGGTGTCGCCGGAAACCAAGGTGTTATTGCGGCCCCGGTCGCAGACCAATGACGCCTGCATCAAGTGTCACCAGACGGAGGGCGCGCAGCTCAGCATGCCCTATCATCACCCGTTGCGCGAAGGCAAGATGAGCTGTGTGGATTGCCACGATCCGCATGGCGGCCCGGGGGGAAACAATCTGCGCACTGCGAACTTGAATCAGCTCTGTCTGGGGTGCCATGCCCAGTATCGCGGGCCGTTCGCCTACCAGCATCCCCCGGTAACAGAGAACTGCATGCTCTGCCACACCGCCCACGGTTCACCGAACACGAACCTGCTGTTGGTAAGTCAGCCTGCGCTGTGCCTGCAATGCCATACCGGCCACCACAATGGAGCCGGTCTGCCTTTGCCCGATCGCTGCACCAACTGTCACGGATCGATTCACGGCACCGATGTGGCCACCCCGAGCGGCGGCAGCAGATTCGTGGACAAAGGGCCTTACGGTGTGCCCTCGTATCCCGGTTCGCCTGCTGCATCCGCCCGCTCAGGCATGGAGTTGAGGCCCGCGCATTCGACGATGTCGACCTCCTCGCACCTTCGTCTGGTTCCATCTCACGTGCCGACGCGTGCGGTGTGGCTTGCTGGCGGGGCATTGGGATTGATGTCATCTGGATATCGGCCTCCGCTCGCGGGTGCGGCTATGGGAGGTGGAACCACCACCGATCCGGCAGGCACGGATACGGGGGCTGCCTCTTCGGTCTACTCCGTCACTCCAGGTGCTTACCGGTTTGTCGACGGTTCGGGTTTTTTGGGTCGAGTCGGCGAATATGACAGTCTGCAACAGTCGGCTGGAGCCGATGCGGTCACTGCTTATGTCTCACCCCAGCACCACCTGACCGTGGTTTCCCGAGCCAATGTTCTGACCGGGGACGATTACTCCGTCGCGTCCCAACTCACTGCCGGCGAATGGCTGCAGGCCGGAATTGACATACGCGGCTTTGTGCAGCAACAGGACAACTATCCGTTTTACGCGGGCGCGATGTCGCCAGATCTCCTGCCGATCACGGATCTGATTCCCTCGCATGTTCCCTTTGGGGTGAAGAGAAGGCTTGGTGACGCATATGCGCGGTTGAAGGTACCGAAGATTCCCGTTCATCTGTTCGTGAAGGGAAATTGGCAGGCCAGATCAGGCGTAAGTCAGCTTGCGTACCTGGATGAGAACACGACTGCAACGTGCGGCGATTTCTGCCACTATACCTCGCAATCCCAGCAGGTGAACTATACGACCCGAAACATTGCTGGTGGTGCTGACGTCGACCTGGGACCGGTACGGCTCACCTGGGAACATCACTACAGCAGCTTCAACGACCGACTCACATTCCCCCTTGGAACCTATGGACCGTTTACCCCGGCCGACGAGCCACCCCCTCCGCCGGTACCTGTACCGCCGGCTGTCGCTCCCGGGAATTACTACCTCGATATCCCGGCCCCAAACCAATTGTCGTCGGACAGCTTGAACTTGTCCTGGACGGCTTCGCCTAAAGTCAGCTTCAACGGTCACGTTAGCTATGCCCGGTTACGCGACACGCTTACCGGTAATCCGCAGAACATGTTTGACTCGGATGAGACGCTGAACTGGCGTCCGCTTGACCGCTTACGGGTGACCGCCGACTACCATCAGCAGAACCTCATCAACAACTTCACGCCGTTCTACAGTTTCTACGGCAATGTATCGTACCACAATCATTGGGAAGGATTGCGGGGGGACTACCAATTCCCTAAGGGTTTCGATATGGAAGCCCATTACCGGCGCAGTGGGATCACTCGCTCCAATGCGTTCCTGTGGCCGCAAGCCTACTCGTTTGACAATACCGACTTGCTGACGGTCGTGCCTTCTTCGTTCAGCAACACCACGGGACTGGCACTGCGTTATCACGACCGCGGCCACTGGAGCGCGCGAGCGGGATACGAATGGACGGGCACGCACGACCCTGGCTACTTGATCGTTCCGCAGAGCAACAACCGCACCTTCGCTGATGTCTGGCTTACACCTACCAAATGGCTCGTATTTTCCAATGACATCAACGTCATCATCCAGAACGCTTTTCCGGCCATTCCACTCCCCAACACCCCCGGTGTTTTTCAGCGGCGGAATCGCTTCTACACAGAGACGGCCAGTGCCACCTTTCGGTTTGTGCCGGGGTGGGACTTGGGACTCGGATATTCCTACCAGCAGAACAATCTGACGACTTATATGGCTTTTCAAAACGATATCGGTGTTGGATATCTAGTGGACGAGCCCGCCGTCCCGTACAAGCAAATCAGCCAAACTTATTGGGGCGAGTCAACGGTCACCGTCAAACAGCACTTGGGGCTCAACCTCAGGCTCACCTATAACTCGGCACGCAGCGGTATGCGGCCCGACGTGAATCCGAACGATGCGGCACTACTCGGCAACCAGTCCCTGATTTCGCAAGGCGCTTTCGATCCGGTACTCTTCCAGTTGGCCCTTGGCAATTTGGCGCTCGGCGCAACCCAGGTCTCGGGAGTAATCGTTCCCCAATGGATCGGGCAGTCCAAAGTCTACTATGGCTTCCCACATAAAATCGAAGGAGGCCTGATCTTCCATTATGGCAGTTACAGGGATTACTGGAATCCGAATTTGAATGGGGTACTTCGAACCTTCAACGTTTATGTGGGCCGTAGCTGGTAGTGGTTGAGTAGGCTGATGGACGAGCAAGCTACCGCGGAGTTGCACACGATCCGTTGGTTCAATAGCGGAAGGGACTTGACGCCCAGGGCGTCTCTTGTTGCCAATGGGTTTCTTCTCTCTGGGCGCTTGGTGCGCCGGCTGTGGTCTCCTATAAATCGGTGCTTCCGTCATCAATTGTTGCTAGGCCGCCAGAGGCATTCCCCGAGTAGTGAAACTGGCCGACGGGGTCGATTCGAAGAGTGCGAATAGGACATTCTTCGACACCAGAAAAGCCATTCTCGACGAGAACATTTCTCTTAAGTTCAGCCGCTTCCTGGTCAACTCAGCTTGCATGGCCGGCGTCCTGACTTCGCGCCCGAATTTCAACGTCCTGTGAGGCCTGACGAAGCTGTAATAGCTAACGAAGCAACTCCAGATGATCTTCGCGACGTTTTTCCAGCGCGCCTGACAGATGGTCCGCCGAAGAAGATACGCCGAGTCCTGTCGGATAGACAGATTCAGTCATTCGCTGAACGACGTGTTCAGTTTCGAAGAGTCCTCAGAGTTATGCAGACTGCTCGGTCACTTATTTCACCTGTACCCCGGATTTCCCTTATATAATTACATTAGGATGTCGCTTCGGAGCACTGACATGCAGTTGGTGGAAGAATCAATCGCCCATGTGTACAAAGCGAAAGATAGCGGCAGCGCTCCCTATCCTTGCGGTTACGATAACCATTGGCTTGAAGTCGAAAGGAAGGCGAATACAAAATGGATTTTAAGGATAGGATTGGACGGCGAAGAATGCTGAGGGCTGGTGTGGTCTCACTTGCCGGCGTGCCGGTGCTCGCATCAGCTGCGGCACAGCAGAAGAACCCCGATAAAATCGATCCTGATACCGGGGTGACTGCTCCAGAAGACCTGATGAAGGAACACGGTGTGCTCAACCGTTGTCTTCTCATCTATGAGGAAGCCATTCGGAGGCTTCGGAACAAAGAGGAAATTTCGCCCGAAGTCTTCAACCACAACGCTGAGTTGATCCGAACCTTTGTTGAGGAATACCACGAAAGGAACGAAGAGAAGTACATCTTCCCTGTCTTCGAGGAGCACAAGAAGCTCGTTGATCTCGTCCAAGCGCTCAAGATTCAACACAAGGCCGGTCGCGAAGTAACGGCACGAATTCTCCTTCTCTCGACGTCTGATCAATTCCGCTCACAGGACAACCGCACCCAACTGGTGGCCTCCTGTCAGAGCTTCATCCGGATGTACCGGCCCCACGAGAGCAGGGAGGATACGGTTCTCTTCCCGGCACTCCGAACTCTTCTGACGCCTAGACAGGTAGAAGCGATTGGCGACAAGATGGAAGAAGACGAACACAGGGTGCTGGGCGACGAGGGCTTTGAAAAGAGCGTAGACAAGGTGGCGAGTATGGAAAAGGTGCTTGGCACATACGACCTCGCACAGTTCACGCCGAAAGCGTGACCGATGAAAGGAGCCGTCATGAATTGGCGAAAACTCCTTGCCTCCAATGCTTCCCCCGCCGTTATCCTGATTCGTTTTATTGTCGGCGGGGTGTTTCTTTCCGAAGGCGTACAGAAGTTCATCTTTCCGGGGGTCCTGGGTGTTGGCCGCTTTACCAAGATAGGCATTCCATCCCCTCAAATAATGGCTCCCTTTGTGGGAGTGGTGGAGATCGTCGGCGGGGTGCTTCTTCTCGCGGGCTTTCTTACCCGACTGACTGCAATTCCGCTCATCATAAACATGCTGGTCGCGATAACAACAACCAAAATTCCTATTCTTCAGAAGAGCGGTTTTTGGGCCATGGCGCATGAGGCCCGGGTTGATTATGCGATGCTCTTGGGCTGCATTTTCCTCCTCATCGCGGGGGCAGGAACGTGGTCGCTCGATGCCGGGCTGACAATGGGCGCAGAGCAGCCTGTGCTTCGCCAAAATTAGATCTGCATGAAAATAATAGGCTTGCCGGTTGGCATATAACGGGATGTGCCCACGGTCACGTTTCGAGTGCTGTTTATGATTGTGGTGGTGCTTCCCGAATGGTCAAAAAAATCGAACGGATTGAGATACCTTAGCTTATCGCTCTGCCTACTTTGATCAAGTGCATTTGGCCCGCCCGTATGGATCTTTCCGGAACTGGTGCCGCTCTTTTGAATGTCTGGGTGCTTCCGCATTCTACTGTTGG
>JBGOTQ010000284.1:0-10413 GCA_041476565.1 Terriglobia bacterium
AGAAGACTCGATGTCTGCGCTACCCACGGCACTCTATTGAAAATGTTCCTCGTTGTGGTACGCGGTTTCGTTCGTCACGTATTGCCTGCCGTGTTCCGAAATGAGCAGGAGTAGCGTAATTTGTTTTGTCGTCGAGGGCAAGCACACTCATCGATGTGGACCATTCCTGCTTCCACCTTAGAACCAAATGGGCGAAAAAAAAGAGGGTGGGCTTCACGGGCCCACCCTTGATGACTCATCTCAGATTAGAAAATCAAGCAACTACTAGAACTGAACCTTCAAGCCAAACTGGATGTTTCGCGGATTGCTGACGTTGCCATTCCACAATCCGAAGGTTGGGCTGGACACATCGACGTCCGTCACCTGAAAACCGTCGTTCAACCCGTTTTCTCCTCCGGGACTGGTGAAGCAATGCCAGTTCCAGACATTGAAGAATTCAGCCCGGAACTGGATGTTGACACGTTCATTAATCCGGGTGTTCTTAATCAGCGAGAGGTCCTGGTTGTGATAACCAAAACTGCGTAAATTGGAGATCCTGGGGCCATCTCCGGCATAAAAATTAAAACTGTTCGGATCCTCAAAAGCGCTGCTGTTAAATAGGGGCTGGTAGGGGTCGTAGTTCGACTTGTCCTGAGCAAAGGGATTCTGGCCAGGGAGGGCGGCTGGAATACAAGAGCTGGAGCCCAGGGGGAAAAGTTGCCCAGGCACGTTACAGGTGCTCGACCGGAAAAAGAATGGAACACCCCCGGTGAAACGGAGGATCGTGCTCAGTTGCCACCCTCCCAGGAACTTGTTGGCTGCACCGCCATGGTTCATCAGACGCTTACCCTGCCCCATGGGAAGCTCGTATACTAATGCCACGGTTAAGAGCTGGGGAATATCGGTCATGCCCAGCGCCTTATTGCGCTGGCGCTGGGAAGGAGGAATGACTCCGATGGCGTTATTCCAGGTGGCGGCGTCAACCTGGACACCTTCCGAAGAGGTTAATAGCTTGGAAAGAGTATAGGAGCCCAGCAGGTAAAAGCCCTGTGACATGCGCTTTTCGACTTTGAGCTGGAAAGAGTGATAGGTGGATGCCCCCGCATTTTCATTTTGGCCTTGCAGAGAGCTACAGTACTGAGGATAGGGAAGCAAGGCCTGGGCAACGGTCGGCAGGCAGTTGTTCATTTGACCCCACCAACCGGAGTAGGGAACCGAGACTCCGTCCAGCACAGTCTGCCCTTCCTGGAACTCATCATAAAGCTTTGACCCGAGGGATAGATACTTGGGATCCAGGACATTGATGGCAGCATTCCGTGAGGGCAGGCGTGTTCCCTTGTTCGCCACATAAGCTGCATTGACCACCAGGTTGGGGGTGAACTGATGTTCGATGGTCAGGTTCCATTGCTGGGCATAAGGGAAACGGTTGGCGTCCAGAGGCCGATAGTTGAGACCGGCGCCATTGCTAAATGAAGGATCCACAAAAGGTGGCATCTGGCTCGAAGCGATGGCCGGAAATCCCTGGTTCAAGATAAAAGCAGGGGTGTAGCCGCTATTGGAACTGGTGAAGGCTATGTGGGCGTTCAGACCATCCTGGGCTACCCCTCCATTCCAGCCCGGATAAATGGGGGCAGAGTAAAAGATTCCGTATCCCCCACGGACCACGGTCTTGGGAGTCACCTCATAGGCAAAACCGACCCGTGGGGCAAAGCCTTTCTTCCATAACTGTTCGGGATAACGGCTGCCATAGCTGGCGTCGCCCCAT
The DNA here is from genome assembly GCA_041476565.1 of Terriglobia bacterium. GTDB lineage: Bacteria > Acidobacteriota > Terriglobia > Versatilivoradales > Versatilivoraceae > DATKMG01. The sequence continues at coordinate 1,745 of JBGOTQ010000284.1, forward strand.
TTGGTACCCGCAAAAGCCAGCCGCCCTGGTCGATTGTCGGCTGCCGGATTGGCCCCGTTAGGATCGAGGAAGGTGAGGTTGTCAAATTTCTCAGAGGGTGGCTTAAACATGTCCCAGCGGATGCCCAGCGTCAGGGTTAGCTTCGAGGTGGCCTTGAGCGTCTCACCAAAGTGGAAATTATAGGCAGCTGTTCTCGGATACTGAGCAGCGGTAGGTTGGATATCGTAGTTCCCGTCGCCAACCTGTTCCAGGAGGAAACTGGCGATGGCATTACCGCTGGTAAACTCGTTCAAGCCAGTCCCCAAACGGCTGAAATTGAGAGTGCCCGAGCCATTGGCCTCATTGGTGGAATTGTTGCCCTGCTTGCGAATCTCACCCCCAAATTTAAACGTGTGGCGGCCTTTGACCCAGGTCACAAGATCATTGGCAATCCAGTTGGGTCGCGAGTCTGTTCCATAGCTGTTGTTGCCGAAGGCATTGAAATCTTCAAATTGCATCACGGAAGGGTACGCATGGTTCCAGGTTCCCGGAATCTGCGGCAGGTCATTGACATAAGGAGCGGCGTAAGGGGATTGCTGAGTGTGCGTGTTGAGATATCCAATAGCAAAATGATTCAGCATATTGGGTGTGAAGGTGTGGGTCCAATTGAAACGATCAACGAAGCTGAAGTTCGTGTAGTACGGTTGCTGCGTCGAGAGCTGCGGAGGCAGCTCTGAGACCTGGGATGGGGTCGAGCCACGGTAGTTGACAGTGACGTAAAAATGGTCCCGATCGTGCCAGTACTGATCGACTCGAATGTTGAGGTTAGTCGAGTCTGCAAAGACTGTGGCGGAAATGGGCTGTGGAACCACGTAGTTGTTGCGCGGTCCTGGAAACGTCGGCTGAGGCAGAAACTGGAGCCACCCCTTGGCCATCGAATTCTGGAGTCGGGGGTCCGAAGAACAGATCACATTGGGCGTTCTGCCGTCGCAGCCCATGAACTGATCCCGCAGATACCGCTGGTTGTTCGGGCCATCAGGAAGGTTCGGGTCAAACTTGGAGTTGAGCCGCGTCGTGGCGGGATCGTAGACGGGGATGAGGTTTCCGTCCGTATCCGTCCAGTCACTGAAATCCCCCCCCCGTTCCTTCATTGAGGGGATGGTAAGGATCGGTGTGTTGACACCGCCGCGAATCGTGAATCGTTCATAATTAACGAAGAAATAGGATTTCTTCTTATCAGAGTCAAAAACCTTGGGAATCTTGATGGGGCCGCCGATGGTCCCGCCATAGTCGTTCTCAATGTCCTTGGGGCGGTCTTCCCTGGGGATCCCAAACTGGCGGGCGTTGAGGAAATCGTTACGGAGGAATTCATAGACGGAACCATGGTAATTCTTGGTGCCGGATTTGGTCTCAGCCATGATCACGCCCGAAGTCGTCGATCCCAACTGGGGTTCATAGTTGGAAGTTAAGACGCTCACTTCGGCGATGGCTTCAGGAGACCAGGGATAGTCAGCAAAAGCCGAGATCATACCCGTGTTTCCGTTTAAGCCCTCTGTGATCGAAACACCGTCCAATACTGCCTCATCATTGGAAGACAGACCGCCGTTGATCTTGGTGCTGTACGGATTCTGACTGGCGCCGGTATTCACTCCTGGCATCAGGGTCACAAATGCGGCTGCGGACCGTATAGCCCCGCTTACAAGCAGGGGCAGTTCGCGCAAGGTCTCCGGGGAGATCCCCTCTTTGACCGTGGGAGTCTCGAAGTTGAGCAGCGAAACATCGGCCTGGACTTCGATCGTTTGGCTCTCAGCTCCCAATTCGAGCTTGACGTCCAGGCGGGTCCGAGCATTCATATTCAGCTCTATGCCCCTCTGCACATACTCCCTGAATCCTTTTGCCACGGCCTTCAATTCGTAGTTACCAATGGCCAGATTGAGAAACGCAAAAGCGCCATCCTGTCCTGTGTTCTGCTTGGCCACAGCTACGGTCCCTGTCGAATTTAATGTGATTTCCACACCAGGCACCACTGCACCACTGGGGTCGGTGACCGTGCCACTGATGGAAGCATTCGAACTCTGCGCCCTTCCTACTCCTGAGTACAGAGTCAGGAAGAACAAAAGGAGACACACTACAGCTATTCTTTCCTTCATCGGCTCCTCCTCACTTCACATAGATTGGGTACGCGCTCCATCAGTGGTTGGCAAGACACATGATCGAGCGAGTTCCTGATTCCGGGTTAGAGTTGACAACTTCGGTTCAGAAACCTGGCACTCGGATACAATCTAGAAGCCCGGATTCTTCCCGAGATTTCGGGTTGTCCAGTTCCCCAGCGGGATTCGAAGTTAACAGTTGGAAAGCCAAATACAGAACAACTCTGATAGAAAACAAAAGAAAAGAAACTATAAGCAATTCAAATATGGTTAATATTAAAAGGAATGTCAAGGGAAATTTGTCACATAAGTGTCACAGTCGTGGACGTCGATGAATGGCTAGTTAGTTTCTGTCGCGATACCTGGCAAAACGGCTCCCTTCCCTGGATAAGGAGGGGCAGCCGCAGCCACAAGCTGCGGCGGGGTGGTTCGAACAAACCTGGAAAAGCCAAGCCAGTATCTGCATTGCGGTAACTCGCACCACCCCCGCGGCGCTCCGCGCCACGACCCCTCCTCAGTCGAGGAGGGGAATTTTCATGCAAACCTGCAGCTTGGCGATAGAAACCGGTGGAACTGGATCTTTTGGGGCAGGGGCAGGCTGTCTATTTGGATTCGAGGGTTGCCATCAAGTCTACACTGGTTGTGGAGGGGCACCAGTATTTCTCGATGTGCTCAATGACCAGTTCAGTCCCCTGTAGGTGAGAGACGTATGGCCGGTCTTTTGGGTCATACATAGCGTCTGTCAGATCTCGTATCAAGATGCATCGCATACCCCAGTTCACCATCTGCCGGATGGCGAAGCTTCGTCCCAGGACGCACATGTTGGTGTGGACGCCGCAGATCATGACCACCTTGATGCCCTTTTGGCGAAGCAGACTGTAGATCTCGAGCCCGTTATCGGAAATAACATCCTCGAATACAATGTCTATGGCGGGGTGCTCCCGCATCCAGGCCTTGTGAGGCGTGTCTCCCGGTGAGTCGCAGCCTCCGTCCGAATCGTCGATCGGCAGAGGTGGATCCTTTAGTCCCAGACCTTGTATCGGCTGGATCTTTTCAATCTCGGCCAATCGGCGCCTCTGAGGATAATCCCTGTAATACTCCATCGTGTCAGAAGGAGCATGGATAATCTGAATGCCTTTGGACCTGGCTCGGACAAGAAGCGGGTTTATTTTCTCAGCCAGGATACCTACGCGCCGGGTGGCACCCGCACACCAATGCCGATCCCACATGTCGCAAATTATAATGGCCGTCTCCTGTGGTTTCAGTTCCGCATCGACATTAGCTTCCTCCCACTGGCCGGATCCTTTAAACACTTCTACTCTCGTCCTGAGGCGCAGCTTCAACGGATCGACATCAGCCCCCCGTGACAGTTCAAGAGCCAGCGCATCAAGATTGGTAAGGGAAAGGAGGCCGGAAAGACACAAGACGAAAAAATGGGACAACAAGAATCTTCGTTGTGAGTCCATTACCTTGACTCGTGAGTAACTGTAGAAAGTAGTAGCTGCATCTTGAATCGAATAAAAAGCACCTTCTAAGGCCCGAGCACCTCTCGTCAAGCATATCCCGTCGAGACGATCACGGTCATTTTACCGCGCCTGAAGTTTTTCTGGAAAAAGCCGATCAGATTCTACAATGGTCGTGACTTCCCCAGGGGGGTGGAATGCCAGCGCACTACACTACAGAGGTAACCAACGAAGAGTCGACGACGACTCAAGTTTTCGTGGCACGTCAGCCGATATTTGAAACTTCTGGCAATGTGTTTGGCTACGAATTGCTGTTTCGGTCCGGTTTAGAGAATTTCTTCCCGGCAGGGACAAACCCGGACGTTGCCTCTTCGCAAGTCCTCCACAATAGTTTTCTACTCTTCGGTATTGATGTCTTGATCGGTGGCAAGCGCGCATTTATCAATCTGACCAGGAACCTTTTGATCAATGAGGTGGCCACGCTGTTTCCTCCCGAGAACATGGTGGTGGAACTGCTCGAGACCATAGAGCCGGATGAAGAGGTCATTGGTCACTGCAAGAAGCTGAAGGGGTTAGGCTACCTTCTGGCATTGGATGATTTTGTTTTTGAGCCGAAGATGCGCCCCCTAGTGGAACTGGCCGACATCATAAAGGTGGATTTTCTGAGCACCGACGCAGAAGAGCGGGCTAGATTGATTCGGCAAGTCGATTCCAAACCGGTGCGCTTTCTTGCCGAAAAAGTCGAGACCCAGGAAGAAGCCGAGAATGCCAGGCAGCTGGGATATTCCCTGTTCCAGGGCTACTTTTTTTGCCGGCCCAAGGTGATTGAGGGTAGAGACGTTCCGGGATATAAGCTCAATTACCTTCAACTCCTGCGTGAAGCCATGACAGAAGAGCTCAGTGTGGAGAAGATGGAGCGAATCGTATCGCGGGACGTTTCCCTAGCCTACAAGCTTCTGCGCTTTATCAATTCTGCCGCTTTCGGGTTTCGCTCTCGCGTCCAGTCTATTCAACATGCACTCGTGCTGATGGGGGTCCGCGAAATCCGAAAATGGGTCTCGTTGGTAGCTCTGACCGGGTTGGGCAAAGATAAGTCTGAAGAACTCGTGGTGGGTTCACTGATTCGAGCTAGGTTCTGTGAGCTGCTGGCGCCCAAAGTAGGCCTGGGCCACCGGAGCTCAGACCTGTTCCTGATGGGCATGTTTTCCATGATTGATGCCTTTCTGGATCGGCCCATGGAGGAGATTCTTTCCAGCCTCCCCCTTAACGACGACATTAAGATTGCCCTGTCAGGCGGGAATAACCTGTTTCGAAAGGTTTATGAACTCACCCGTGCTTACGAACAAGGCCTCTGGGAGGGAATGTCGCAATGTTCGGCCATCCTGGACCTTAATGAAGAGGAAGTTCCCCAGCTTTACCTCCAATCGTTGGAATTGACTCACCAGGTGTATCGTTCTTACCAATGAGGAACAGTTGGCCAATCTGACCTTCTCTCCATAGCCCGAGCAGGGAGTCAACGCCGTGGGATCCTTGGGTTAAACCTTCCAGCCTTTCCGATATTCGCGAGAAATGTACTGATTGGCTTTGGAATTATTGGTGAACCGCATTTTCTTGCCGTCCCAGAGCAGCTTGCCCTCCAACCGCTGAGCAATCACCCCCAATAGCACCCATTCTGTGAACGGACCTGAATAGTCAAAGTTCGAGCAGGCTTTTTCTCCTCCTTTGCAGGCTCGCAGCCAGTCGCGATAGTGACCTGGGGAACGGGTAAGGATGGGATCGGGGAATTTGTAGTCTTTCATTCGTTCATCGGGCAGCAACCGTGAATCATCGCCGTATTCGCCCGTGGTGATGATGCCCTTGTCTCCCATAAAGAGCGAACCATTCTTCCCGTTGCCTAACTTGACCTCTTCACCAATCCCTTGCGGCCGGGGAGGCAACTCTCCGCCCTCATACCAATACAGGGTTACTGCGGCCATGGTACCCCGGGCGGGGAATTCGTATTTCACTATGGATTTGTTGGGGAAAGTCTGGTCGTTCCTGCCGTCAATCTTGATGCATTCCACGCTGATGGGATCTCGCAACTGCAAGGCCCAGTTGGCAGGATCACAGATATGGCAAGCCATGTCGCCCAGGGCCCCGCAGCCAAAGTCATACCAGCCTCGCCAGCTGAAAGGAGCATAGCCCTGGTTGTAGTCCCGGACCTTGGCTGGCCCCAACCAGATGTCCCAATCCATCGTATCGGGCACAGGCTCTTTGGGGAGCGGATTGGGAATCCCCTGAGGCCAGATGGGACGATTGGTCCACATGTGGACTTCCTTGACGTTTCCAATTTCTCCGGCCCAAACCATTTCGCAGAGTTGCCGCACCCCCTCGCCGGAGTGGCCCTGATTCCCCATCTGTGAAGCCACACCATACTTGCGTGCGGCCTCAGTCAGTTTTCGTGCTTCATGGATGTTATGCGTCAGCGGTTTTTGCACATAGACGTGAATCCCGCGCTCCATGGCCCAGAGGGCCGCCACGGCATGGTTATGGTCTGGTGTGGAGATGGTTACAGCCTCGATGTCTTTTTGCTTGTCCAGCATCTGGCGAAAATCTTTGTATGGTTTGGCCTTGGGGTATTTCTCAAAGGTTTTGGCTGCCGTCTTCCAGTCCGGGTCGCATAGGGCTACGATGTTTTCGCTGGAGCAGCCCTCAATGTCCGATGTGCCCTTCCCACCGGCACCAATGGCCGCAATATTGAGCTTCTCGTTGGGTGATTTGTATCCCAATCGTTTCAGGGAAACCGTCTTGGCAAGGGCCTTTCCGGCCGCCAGCGTGGCGGTACTGCTCATGATAAAGAAGCGACGCGACACCTTTCGCTCACTCATGACTTCGAATCTCCTTTTTGGCTTGAATAGGTCTCAACTGAATGATGGCGGGATCCTTAGTTCCCAGCAGAGCTAATCCCCCTGTGGCGAAGTGAAGCTAGCAGGATGCTATCCGGCAGCTTTATTTCACGCTGGGTCGTCTCCGAATGGAAGAGTAGCAAATCGATGGCTTTGAAACAAGGGTGGGGTTAGGATTACTTTTGAATCACCCGGAAGTAGTACTTCCTGCTATCTTCAGATTCTCCACTTCTGGTTACACCACTGAGTGTCAGAACATAATCACCCGGGGTTAACAGCTTTGCAGGAAGGATTAATCGCAGGGGTTGGTGTAGCGCAGTGGACTCGCCCCTAAGCCAGGTCTGAGCCCAGATTTCATCGCCTTCCACGTGCTGCAATGCCGCGTGGAACTTGGGATAATCCTCCGGCGCCAGGGTCAAATGGAACTGCACCACGTTGGCACCAGCAGGGATGTTGACCTTTTGGCTGCTCCGCACGTCCCTGAGCAACCCGGGAGTAAGAGCAAAAGATAACAAGGCAGGCTGCATCTGGCTGGGCAGAGGGGAGGGGTGGCCAGGCTTTTCTCCAGTCTTCAGATTGGCCATCTCCTGCGCCAGGAGGCTGCGCTGGTTCTGCTCACGCAGCAACGCAGCCGCAAGCTCTGTATTCCGGGACTGCAATTCGGTCAATTGCCTTTGTACATCCCGAGTCCCTGCCTGTTCGAGAGCTTTCTGGAGTCTCAAGATGCGGAACGTTGACCAGGATCCGCCAAGAATGATTAACAGGAGGGCGGCTGCAAGAGACCAACTCGGAACCAGGTTCTGGAAACGCCAGAAGGCCTGCCAGGACTCCCTCCACGCCTCCCAAGATTTCCTCTTCGGAATGGGATTTTCGGCAATATATAGTCTCAACGCCTTAGCGAAACTGAGTTTCTGACGCCGCTCCGGTGCCAAAAGAAAGAAATTCTCGAACTTCTCTCGTTCGCGGCCAGTGAGAGTGCCTCTCAAATAGTCATCGATCAACTCTTCTTCAGCCAGCTGCAGCTCTTCGAAGACGGCCGTGTCGATCATCAGGCGCTGTTCCAGTTGCTGCTGCTCCTCCGGTTTCAGCTCCCCCAATAAATAGGACTTCAAGGGCAGTTCATTCTCGAGATCGATTTTCACTGACCATACCTCCATCCCATATTGTGTTACCCTCCACTTAGAGATGCGCCAAATCAGAAACTATTTCATCCTGCCAGTTTCTGCTGTAGACACTGAAGTACGCAATCCTGGAGGTTCATTCGGATCCGATGAGCCCGGATCCTCAGTGCGTTCATGGGAATCCCCATCTGCGCGGCCAACTGTTTCCGAAGATCGATTTTGGCGTGTTTTTCCTCCTGATAATACTGCAGTACCAAGTCCCGGCCATGCAACGGCAATCGGTCCATGCATTCCTCGAGGCATGCGGACTCTTCCTCGGCCCGTGGCCGCGCTTCTGGCGGGGGCGGGGGCGGGGGATTCGGTTTTGGCCTCACATATTCGAGGTGGACTTTGTGGGCCACTCCGTAAAAGTATAGAGCTGGGTCCCCCACATAAGTCTCGGCGATCTCTTGGACCCTACGGATTACCCGATTGATGGTCTCGTCAGCCAGGTCTTCAGGGCAGGTACAACCACGGCAGGTAAAGATCTTGATCAGTCTGCGCCGGATATCCTCATATTTCTCGCCGGCCTGGTCCAAATTGGGATTGAGCCAAGCCAGAAACTTAGAGAAAGCTCCTTCCGTTAGTTCCCATTCCCTTCCGGGCGATGGTCGAATGCTCATTTCCACTCTCCCTGGATCTCGTTCCCAAGCCTGCTATTGCATGCGCTCCGCACCACGAGGTCCACGGAAAGGTTCAGGGTGTAAAGGTCAAATAAGCGCAAGAAGTCGTTCTGCGGTTTCCCTTGTAAGCTACGGGTAATCCCAGTCCTTCAGTGATCGGGTTGACAGTTCCAGTTTCCCTCGGCTCCAAAATACCGACAACGACCCCTGAAGTATAACGCGTAAATCTTAAGCTAGTAGAATATTGAGGTTAGGAAATGCCTGTAAAGGTATGAAACTACTCATCCCTCATACCACAACTGGGTACACTTGTAAAGTCTCTTTTTGTTGTTAAGGGGGGCTCATCCTTCGGTCGACTCTCCCGTTCGCCCCACACAATCCAACCGATTTCTACTCCCACTTGGATAAT
>JBGOTQ010000285.1:0-10365 GCA_041476565.1 Terriglobia bacterium
GGTCCCGCAGGGACGACGGATAGTAGCCGGTGGTGACGCGCGAATGTGCGTCACCACCGGATTCCGATCCGGGAATCGATTCGAACCCCGGTCGGGGTTCCGGAAATCCGGTGTCCCTGCCGGGACACCGTTCAGAGGGGATCATCCTGGACCAGTGACGGCGCACCTCGCCTCCGGCTCGGTGCTTGTCGCTGGCTACTCTCCTTTGTCCCTTCGGGATCTGTCGCACTTTGAATCGCACCCCCGCATGTTAGTTTTGTAGTCGCCCCGTGCTTCTTTATGGTACACTCCAAAGAGTCATACACTTGGCTCTCATTGGCTCCTCCAGGCTTGGCGGTCTGGATGTGAACGCCTCATTTGCATGATTCCCGGAAGGGTTCGAAAGAGTTGGTCCTCAAGTTCACTTCAGAAGATCAGGTATTTCGAATGCGTGTAAAGACATCTTTTTTTGCATTTAAGAAACCCCTGTTGCTGGCACTTCTGGTTTCTGGGCTGTCGCTCCTGTTGGCGGACTGTGCCGGTTCCAGCGCGTTCAAACAGGGAAAGAGACTAGAGAGGGCCAGGAACTTCGACGAAGCACTGCAATACTACCAAAAGGCGATGCAGACTGATCCTCAGAATATTGAGTATCGTCTCAACTACGAGCGGACTCGCTTTCAAGCGGCCATTGCCCATTTTGACCAGGGGCGCAGATTGAAAGATTCCGGAGATCTGGGAGCAGCACTCATCGAGTTCAAACAGGCCCTGGCGATAGATCCCTCCAATGCTCTGGCTGCACAGGAGGTCAAAGCGGTCGGACAACTCCTCGAAGAACGTCAGAAGCAGAGCGAGGAGGAGAGGAAAAAACTCAGTGAAGTTATCGAAAAGGGGAAGGCTTTAACAACTCGCGAGGCGCTGGGTGACATCCAGACGGTTCCTATTACCCTGAAACTGACCGGAGACTTGAAGCGAGCCTACGATTCCATCGCCAAGGTGGGTGGCCTCAACGTCATCTATGATCCTGACATCAAGCCCGCCCCCAGCCCGCTATCGGTTGACCTCAATAATGTCTCAGTAGTCGAGGCCCTGGACATCCTCGCTCTGCAGACTAAGACTTACTGGACTGCAATTAATAGGAACACCATCCTGGTGGCCAACGACAACCAGCAGACCCGGCAAACTTATGAGGAGCAAGTCATTCGGACTTTTTACCTGGGTAATTCTCTGGCCGACAAGGATCTCACAGAAACAGTCAACATGCTCAGGATGGTTCTCAACGTGCAGAAGATTGCGCCCATCAACTCCCAGAGTGCCATTGTCATTCGCGACACGCCCGACAAGATGGCCATGGTGGAAAAGATCTTGCAGTCCATCGACAAGGCCAGACCTGAGGTCCTGATCGAAGTGGCAGTTATTGAAGTCAACCGAACTGCTAATCTGGACTTGGGAGTTTCGCTACCGACAGGGACTACGGTTAGTCCTACTGCACCAACGGGTTCGACTTCCACCACTACTCCTACGATCTCTCTTGATCAGCTCCATACCTTGAAGGGAAGCAACTGGAGCATTCCCATTCCTTCGGCCAGCGCTCAATGGCTGGCCAAACAGACCCATGGCCGGGTGCTTCAGAATCCCACCCTGCGGGCTGCCGACGGCAAGGTGGCGAAACTGAAAATCGGCACCAAGCAGCCAGTCGCTCAAGGAAGTTTTCAACCTACATTTGCCGGGAATATAGGCGGGACACCTGTTGTCAACTTCACATATATCGACGTCGGGGTGAACCTCGACATTACCCCGCACGTTCTGATGAACCGCGACATTTCGATGAACGTAGTGGTCGACGTCAACGCGATCTCGGGATTTGAGACATTTGGTGGAGGCAGCAGCGGGACTATCAATCAACCCATATTAACTCAAAGACACATTGAGCACGATTTGCGACTGAAAGAAGGAGAGTCGAGTGTCATTGGGGGAATTATCCAGGCTTCAGATACTATGAGCGTCCAGGGGATTCCCGGTTTGAGCAAGATCCCGATTTTGCGCTACTTCTTCGCCACAGAATCCAAGACGCGAAATGAATCAGAGATCATCGTGGTCATCACGCCCCACATTGTCCGGCTTCCTGATTACAACCCGGACGATTTTGGGGCCATAGCCATTATCGGCGCGGGCAACAGTCCCCGTCTGATCGGCCGGCCCGTTCAGCTGACGGGGGATAATCCTCCCGTTGGAAAAGGGGCTACGCCAGCAGGTGTACCTCCTGTAGGCGCTTCCGGGACGGGGCGGCCTCCGTCACCCCCCCCAGTGACTTCACAACCCCAGGCAGCAGAACCGGCTCCTTCTCCACAAGCCGCACCCAGGTTGGCCTTTGTACGATTGAGCCCCTCGAGTCCGGAAGTGACAGCGGGATCGAGGTTTGCGGTTTCGGCCGCAATCGAGAATGCACAAAATGCCTTTGCCCTTTCATTTAATCTCTCCTTCAATCCCAAGGTCTTGAAATTCATTGAAGCTCAGAACGGTGGATTCATGAGCAGCGACGGGACGGTTATTGCCATTGCTCCGCGTCCCGATAACGAGGCTGGACAAGCGGTCGTCTCCATGACAAGGCCTCCGGAGAGTGCTGGCATGAATGGGCGCGGCGTCCTGCTGAATTTCATCTTTGAGGCTGTAGCAGCCGGGGTATCACCCATCAACTTCACGCAGGCCAATATTCGGGATCCGGGCCAGACTACCCTGCCTACCAGTTTTACTGGGACGCAGGTCACTGTAAAATAAGAAGTGGGTATGATTAAAGTCAGACGACTTCGAAAAAGAACCGAGTATGGGCGTCGGTCAGCTAAGAGCAATCACGGACACACTCTTGTGGAGTTGATTGCTACGATATCCATAATTAGTATCCTGGCCATGGGTGCATTACCTTTGGCCCGTATTTCCATCAAGCGGCAGAAGGAGACGGAGTTGCGGCGTGATCTACGTGAAATGCGAGACGCCATTGATCATTACAAAGATGCTGCCGATCGCGGGTTTATTGAGGTCAAGCTCGGGACGGATGGTTATCCTCCAGACATGGAGACCTTGGTGAAAGGTGTCACACAGCTGAATACCACAGACAAGAAACTACGATTCCTGCGGCGCGTGCCACTTGATCCTATGACCGGTAAACCGGAATGGGGCTTGCGTTCCTCTCAGGATAGTCCAGACTCCAACAGTTACGGCGGTCAGAATGTTTATGATGTCTACAGCAAGAGTGGTGGCCAGGCCCTGGATGGAAGCAAGTACTCCGATTGGTGAGACCCGGCGGTTGGCGGCTTTGCTCAAGATGGAATCGATGGTTTATGGACTACTCAAATGAATCCGCCGGACCGAGCAACTGTCCCAGCGGGGCTGCCGGAACTAAGCAACTGGCTGTGCTTTTAACCAGCCCCACGCCTGCAATTGATACAGAGGCGACACTCTTCCCCTCTTCACCATCATTGATGGGGCGCCGACTTCCCAGGATCTCTCCCTCCGGCTTCACGCTCATCGAACTGATGATCGTTTTAACGATCATCTCAATCCTGGTCACGATTGCATTGCCTATTGCCAACGCTGCAATCCTCCGAGCCAAGGAAGCCGTCCTCAAGAGCAACCTCTTTACCTTGCGCAGTCTGATCGATCAATACACGGCTGACAAGTTGAAAGCCCCCCAGTCGCTGGATGACCTGGTGACAGCAGGTTACCTAAGAGCCGTGCCCAAAGACCCCATTACCGGCTCCGCCGGGACCTGGGAAACGGTGACCGAAGAAGCGACCATTCTTCCTGAGCAGACCGAAACGGGGATTTATGATCTCCACAGTGGCTCAAGCGCTATTTCATCTGAAGGAACTCCCTACAATTCCTGGTAGCAAGGAATCCTCGTCTGCCGGTCTGTACCGTCATTGTCCGCGAATCGGGGGTAACCCGAAATCTCACCACCAAGTCACCAAGACACAAAGAGGTCAGCGCATAAATCCTGCCTGCCTGGACTTGCCGGTAATGTTATTAAGAGCCGTTGAAGCCAGACTGTATATGGGCGAAAAGATAGAGGGCGCAGATGGGCCTAAGTTAGTCTATACTTTCAGGCTTGTCTTGGTGCCTTAGTGTCTTTGTGGTGAGAAATGCAGGTTAATTACCCTTCTCACTGGACCACCCCTTCTAACGGACTACTGGCAGTGGCATAGAGTTTCTTGGGAATCCTTCCGGCCAGGTAAGCAAGGCGCCCGGCCCGTGTGGCATAGTTCATGGCTTCCGCCATGGCAATCGGGTCGCGAGCCAACGCAATGCCGGTGTTCATTAATACCCCATCCGCCCCCAATTCCATTGCGAGTGCCGCATCGGAAGCGGTTCCTACGCCAGCGTCCACAATCAGGGGTACCTGTGTAATCATTTCTCGAAGAATTCGAATGTTGGCCTGGTTTTGAATTCCCATCCCGGAACCTATTGGTGCGCCTAGCGGCATCACTGCGGCAGCTCCCGCATTGACCAGCCGCCGGGCCATCACCACATCGTCATTCGTGTACGGCAGGACGATGAAGCCTTCTCTGACCAGGACTTCCGTCGCCTCCAGCAGGCCGATATTATCCGGGAAAAGAGTCTTTTCGTCCCCAATCACTTCGAGCTTGACCCAGTCTGACAGCCCGGCTTCCCGGCCCAGTCGCGCGACCCGAACAGCATCATCCACCGTATAACAGCCGGCGGTATTGGGCAGGATAAAGTACTTTCCAGCATCAATCCAATCCAACAAGGATTCCTTGTTTCGGTCGGAAATATTCACGCGCCTCACGGCAACCGTAATTATCTCGGCTCCTGACTTCTCCAGAGCCTCGGCCATTTGACGAAAAGTCTGGTATTTCCCGGTTCCAATCATGAGTCGCGAAGAAAACTCGCGACCCGCAATCTTGAGTTTGTCGTTCATATTCTCCTCGTGCAATATCAAACCCGTCAGTATCATCCCTCTAAATTTTAGTGTAAATGGAGGATATTTGCGACGCGATTCAGAGGCAACTTGGCAACTTGACCGGTTCCCTGTCACACGCTAACGTTAGACTGAGATTTCATCCCAGAACAAGGACCCAAAAGATCGATGGAAAATACCACTGCTACTGTCTCTTCCCCTTCCCCAAAGTTTACCAATCACTTGATTTATGAAACCAGCCCTTATCTAAGACAGCATGCGAATAATCCCGTAGACTGGTACCCATGGGGGACGGAGGCGCTGGAAAGAGCTAAGAAAGAAGATCGCCCTATTCTCCTCAGCATTGGGTACTCGGCTTGCCACTGGTGTCACGTCATGGAGCGGGAGTCCTTTGAAAACGAAGAAATCGCCCAAGTCATGAACAGGCACTTTGTTAATATCAAGGTGGACCGTGAAGAGCGTCCGGACTTGGACACCCTCTATATGAACTTTGTGCAAATGAGCACCGGTGCCGGTGGTTGGCCCATGACTGTGTTCTTGACTCCTGATCAAGTCCCATTTTTCGGAGGAACCTATTTTCCTCCAGATGACCGCTTAGGACGTCCCAGTTTTCCCAGCCTGTTGCTGGCCATTGCAGACGCTTACCAGAAGAAGCGAATGGAAATTGAAAATCAAGGCCCCGAGATTTTGCGGAATCTCGAGAAGATGCATGCGGTGTCTGCGTCTTCCGGCTCATTAGACAAGCAGGTTCTCGACTCGGCCTATGAGAATCTGGCCAATGGCTTCGATTGGACTAACGGCGGATTTGGCGGAGCCCCGAAATTTCCGGGCTCGATGAACCTTGCTTTCTGTCTTCGTCATTTTCGGCACACCGGGAATCGCGAACCGTTGCGTTTTGTGGAACTCACACTGGAAAAGATGGGACAGGGAGGAATCTATGACCAGCTGGGGGGAGGGTTCCACCGATACTCGGTCGACGACCACTGGCTGGTCCCCCATTTCGAGAAAATGCTTTACGATAATGCCCTGCTCGCCAGGCTTTACCTTGAGGCTTATCAGCTGACTCGAAAACCATTCTATCGCCGGATCACGGAAGAGACCCTCAATTATGTCACTCGAGAGATGACGAGTCCGGAGGGGGGCTTTTATTCCACTCAAGATGCAGACAGTGAAGGCGAAGAAGGTAAGTTTTTTACGTGGGAACCAGGGGAGCTCAGGACCTTGCTCGGTAACAAGGACAGTGAACTCTTCTGTCGCTACTATGGAGTTACCGGGACCGGAAACTTTGATGGGACTAATATTTTGCACGTGGCCCGATCGGTTGAAGACCTCAGCGAAGATTTTCAACAGAACCGTGAAGAGGTGGAACAGGCTCTGTCCAGAAGCCGACAAACGCTCTTTGTAGCGCGTGAAAAAAGAGTCAAGCCTCATCGCGACGAAAAAATGCTGACCTGTTGGAATGGACTTATGAATGTCAGCTTTGTGGAGGCCGCCAATGTTCTGTTCCGTGACGATTACCTGTCAGTTGCGCGCCGGAATATTCAATTCATGCTGGAACATCTTTGCCGTGGCGAACAGGTTCTTCGAAGCTACAAGGACGGGCAGGCTAGGATCAATGGATTTCTTGAAGATTATGCAAACCTGATTGAAGCACTCATTGGCCTCTATGAAGCAACCGGTGAAACCCTCTGGCTCGACCATGCCTGCCGCTATAATGAAGAACTGATTCGGCAGTTCTGGGACCCCGCGACCAGGAGTTTTTTCCTGACCGGTTCCAATCATGAGAGCCTGATCACACGGGTTAGAGACTTCTATGACAATGCCACCCCTGCAGGCAGTTCTGTAGCGGTAACAAACCTGCTTCGTCTGGGAGTATTGCTGGGCAGGACTGCCTATCGGGAAATCGCGCAATCCGTCCTGGAGCCGATGAGCTCGTCGATGGCTCGATTTCCTTCTGGGTTCGGTTACCTGCTGAAAGGGGCAGAGTTTTACCAGGGGCCGGTTCAAGAGATCGCTCTTGTCGGAAGTCCGAATGATTTACGGACTTCGCAACTCGCCCAAGCTATCTACCAGCAGTTTCTTCCCAATAAGGTAGTAGTGCGCTTAGATCCTTCTCGCCCACACTCAGGACAGGTTCCCTTGCTTGAGGGTAAGACCCTCATCCAGGGAAAACCGGCTGTCTATGTCTGCCGCGACTATACCTGTCAATCGCCTGCTAAGGATGCCTCCGAATTAGAACAACAACTTCAGGAGCAGTAATAGCCATAGGAAAACTCCCCTCCTCGGCTGAGGATGGGATGTGGCGCGCAGTGCCGCGGGGGTGGTGCGAGTTGCCGCAATACCGATACTGGCTTGGCTTTTCCAGGATTGTTCGAACCACCCCGCCGCGGCCTATGGCTGCGGCTGCCCCTCCTTATCCAAGGAGGGGAGCCTTCGTGCCGAGTTTCGCGACAGAAACTAGTTAGGTGAGCATTTGTCAAACCGGACGTACTCGACCGATCATTCTCGGCGTAGCTCTCGCGAGGAAGAGTTGGTGGACGAGAAGGGGATCGAACCCTCGACCTCGGCGTTGCGAACGCCGCGCTCTCCCAACTGAGCTACTCGCCCATTGTATCACCAGGGCCTTTGTATCATTTTGAGTGAAGTTCGGTCAAGCCGGTTGCGTACTTCGGGTGCGATCAAAGGTGCGGAAATTTACGACGGGAGACGTCCTGAAAGGACGCCAGAAATTAGTTAGGAGTTGAGCGGCGACGCGATTCGCCGCCTCACCCCTGGGACCCGCGGCACAAGATAGAAACGTCAATCCTAAACCGAATGCCGTGATATTCGATCGGAATGGAAACTTGTCGTTGAACGTTGAGTCCCTGCTGTTGCAATTCATGAACGAGAATGATCTCATAAACGGATTCCAATAACCCCGACCCCAATTCGCGGTGCAGGGCAATTGAGACGCCGACGATGATGGTTCCTATTTCATTTTCAGTCATTCACGGCGCCTCCGCGTCTCTGCGCGAGGATTTATTTATTAACAATTTATTGAACCGTTCTCCTGTTTTCCGGGTATTTGCCGGGATAACAGGCAAAAAGGCGTCTTATCCCAATAACAGCAAATTTCTTCTGCCTTCCTTAAGAATCGTGACTCAAACACGCTAAAGAGAGGACCGTGCTTGCTTCCGGCTATTCTGAGTTCATTTCTTGGGGTGTTTCTGTCTGAGGCAAAAGACGCTGACAAGTACAAGCGTCGAAAGCGAAATTGCCAAGCCCCTGTAAAAGGACCTGGGCGCATATTTCAACTCGATGAGATGCTTTCCCTGTTCCAGGGAAACCGCCCTGAAGATTGAATTAGCCTTCAGCAAGACTCCTTTCTGTCCGTCTACGTAGACTTTCCATCCAGGATAATAGGTATCGGAGAGAACCAAGAACCATTAGGGTCGGCCGAGCGCCGATGAGCTCTTCTTCTTCGTCCGGAACTCGTTGGCTAGAGCACCTAGCACAAGGGTTCCAGTAAAGAAAGTCAGGACGAGTCCCCAGTAAAACGACTTCGGTCTGAATTGGAATTCGACCCAATGTGGCCCTGCCTCAACATAGACTGCCCGTGAGATCCCATTGGCTTTCAGCAATTTCTTTCTTTGGCCATCGACATAAGCCATCCAGCCTGGATAGTAGGTATCAGTCAAGACGAGAAAACCGGAGGCTTTCATTTCCACGTGAACTCTCACACGATTCGGCCCTGAATCCACGATTTCCGCCTCTTTCTCAGCCTGAGCGGGTGTCAAGGGTTGCTCTTCGATGCTGAACCCGTCCAGATTCACAGGTGAGTTGTTCTTGATGCGAAATGTGACCCGGTGGGTGCCTGGATTCAGCGATCCGATGCTAACCATCTTGAATCCCCATTCGCTGCCCTGAGCTCCCCAACCTCCCGTCGGCAAAAGTTCAATAGTCGCTCGGGGCCGTGGCTCTTGATCGAAAGAGAGTTCCATGATGGAGTTCCCATTTCCTGCTGAAGAATATCTCATCCACAAAGCAGCTTTGGCAAAAGCATGGGGAATGTCAGCCAAATAGGTTGCGTATTGCCACCCAAATGCGATGCATTCTCCTCCCGTTGCGGCGGGGACCTTAGCTACACCTCCAACCTTAGATCGTGTCTCAAAATGCTCCCCTTCAACCCATGACGAGAGATTGGAGTCGATCAACTCGCTGGGAATGGTTTTTGCATCTTCAGAATTAATTACCACCTGCTTGCGCGGACGAAATGCTGGGGATTCCAGGAAAGAAATTGTCATTTCGGGATCATCCAAAACCAAAGCTTTTTCTGCAGTGAAAGCGCGGGGGAGGAAACTCCTATTGTAATAAACTTGGTACCAACCATCGTCGTATCGCAATTCGTATCTGCTGGATTGGAATTGGATATTGTGCGCCCTCAAAAACTGAGTTTGCACGATAACGTATTTGACGCTCAGCAAATCGAGCAAACGTGAGTTGAGATTCGGCGGTCTGTCGAATAGTGTACGGCGTCCAAAACCACTGACGAAATGAGATACAAACTCCGCATAGGATCTTAGAGCAATTGGAGTGTATCCAAAAACGTTTTGATATCCAACCACGGACCCACCATTGTCCCAGAGATTCCTAATCAGAGGTGCCACACGATAGTCTTTTCTGGGGTCAGTACGTAGGAAATTCGGGATGGCTGGATTGGACACTGAATTGGGACTGAGGGTATCACTTGAGACAAAGTGACCATAATTGAACGGTTGATGGGAATTGAAGGTAAACAGATCCAGCGCCAGAAGTGCAAGAATGAGCGTTCCCACAACGGGCTTATCCAATCTGTGTCGTATGACCAGGCAGAGTAAGCCGATATTCAAGAAAAAAAGAAGCACAGCAAGCAAGTAACCGGTCAGAGCGATGTCCAGGTTTTTTTCCGATTCCTTGGGAACAAATACCAGGAGTGTCACCAAGGCTAAGGCGAGGACTAGGAGCCCTGCTCCGATCTTCACCAGTTTTGTGCTGAGGAATGCCCCAATCTCCTCCCTCCTGGTTTCATGACTCCACACCAAGTGCATACCATAGCCGACTAACACGCACAGACAGAAATCTGTGATCATGAAGAAACCGAGGTTTCTCACAAAGAGATTGAGTCTCGGAGCCAGGAAGAAGAAGAGACGGGGCCAATAAAGATAATTGGACAAGGCCAATATCAGAAAGAGGTTGGCCTCTACAAGCCAAAAGACCATCTCTTTTGAGATGAATCGTAGGCTGATCAGGAAGAGAATGAGAGGCAGCATGCCCATGTAGTAGTAGTCTCCATTCCAACTCCAGGTATGCCACATTGAAGTCTTGACCAACCCGCCAAAAAAATTCGGTATGGCTAGAGTCACCAATTGCACCGGCTTGATGCTCTCCAGATCGACGCTTTCGAATACATCGGGTATCCTCTCGCTCCGTATCGA
>JBGOTQ010000286.1:0-10252 GCA_041476565.1 Terriglobia bacterium
GTGTTTGTCACGAGCGCCGCCCTGGGTTAATGAACCCGATAACGATTCTCCCCGTGCTGGCGTGGGCAGCCTCCCCACGCCAGCACGGGAAAAATACGATGACGAATGGGAATCTTTGACCCAGGGCGACGTTCGGCCCCGCCAGGCGCCGGGTGACCGCGGTCACCCACTGGCCCTTATAGGTATTCAGAGCACGGTAGTGCGAACAGAATATGTTAACAGTAGCCGCCACCTTTCTTTCTTCTTTGCTTCTTTTTTCTTTCTTTGTGGAAGCTGTGAATTCTGTGGAAAACGGCTGAGGGCAGGTTACCAGGGGCTGGACAGGAGAACGTTGTTGGGTACAGAGTGGAAAGCACAATACGCAACGTCTGGCTACGAATGAGTTGCCCTCACCATGTGAATCTCTACCAACTACTATTATCTTATTGTTGACATCTACGTATCATGTAGTTTATGGTTGCTGGTAAGCAGATGAGGGCTCGTCAGAGCTCTGATCTACTGTCACAAAAGGATTCTTTCCCCCATTGGGATAACAAAGAAAAGTCGATACCACAGATACCTGACTGTGAGCCCATGTAGCGTTGTCAGGTTCGTCGAGTTTAGGTGTGTTGGATGGGATTGAGTCTAGTCAACCTTGACAAGCGTACGCGCCAATTGATGGTGGAAGAGACGGAATTAGAGATGGCCCAAGGCACGCTTTGCTTTAGCCCCCACTTAACGACTGTTGGCCGGAAACTTTACCCCATGGTACTAAGGAAAGCGATTCTTAGTTATGATGAATCGTGGCTGGCTGCCACCTTGCGGGGAGCGGGGCTCGTGGCAACTGTGGAACGCAGAACACTACGAGACGGCAGCGTCACGATGACGATAGGACCCAATCATTCTGTCACGGCTTTTGCGGAAAGAGAATTCAATCGCATTTATTGTTGTGCGCTTTGTGTAAGGGCGATTGTCGATGACATCCCCTACGTTCAGGTCTTTCCTGCAAAGCAAGTCGAGCGCGCCGGGGTCGAATCAGAGGAGAAGATTGGGCAGCAGATCGAGCCAAGATCCCTTCTTGAGAATCTCAGGACCCTTCGGGGGATTGAACCTGCCCTCGGGATACCACACGAGTTAGACTCCGGCCTGAGCTTGAGGCTACCGGACTTCAACCCCGAAGTCGGTTAGATCATACGACGGAAGGATCTTTGGTCTACATCGATATTGGATAAGTAGGAGATCGTTATGTCCGAGAATTTCCTGGATAGTTACTGTCCCGAAACCGCAGGATTGCAGGAAAACTCCCCTCCTCGGCTGAGGAGGGGATGTGGCGCGTAGCGCCGCAGGGGTGGTGGGAGTTGCCGCAATACCGATAGTGGCTTGGCCTTTCCAGGATTGTTCGAACCACCCCGCCGCGGCCAGTGGCTGCGGCTGCCCCTCCTTATCCAAGGAGGGGAGCCTTTTTGCTGAGTGTTGCGACAGAAACTAGCTAGGGGGATTTTCATGATTCCCCCTTTGAAGGGGGCAAGGCCTTCAGGCCTGTGGGGGATGTCCCTGTGGCGATGTGAAAAGGTCGTGATTCGGTCTTTATCCACCTCCTCCCAGGTCATCACGACCGAGACGTTGGCCTTCTTGTCGATGCGAACGGCGTAGATGGATCCATCCTTGGACAGGCTCAGCACTCGCTTGTAGAGAAAAACGAGCACGTTCATGGCCTGGTTCTGTATGGCGGGCGCGACATTCCTGTCCACTGCCAGATGCGTGAGAAAGGCTTCGACCTTCGGTTCTGGCGGCATCAAATCTTCGTGGCACCGCATGTTGTGGAAATGAACGAACCGGCCAATCTAGTCGGCATAGGATCGCTCGGTGTGGATGGAATAGTGGTGAAGGCGGAGGAACTGTCGGACTTCATCAATGAGTCTGGGTTGTTGACCCCAGACCGGGGCGGGCACAGCATTTTGCTCCAGAAGAGGCACGCTGTTCAGGTGATAACAGGTAATGGACAAATGGGCCCGAGAATTCAAAATTTATCGCATGATCAAGGCAGGATTGCCTGTTAATCAATGGGTGGGTTGCTATCCTATGATTTTGGGAAAAAGGCTCGTTTGAGATGGAAAATGCAGAAAGCATAAAAGACCAAGGATTCGATTACAGCTTAATAAGAGACAAGCTTCTCTCCATTATTGAAGCAACAGCAAACAAGCTTGAGCGGGAGTGGCCACAGAGGTATTCAGCAGTTGACAGTGCCCGAATATTCTTTGTTGTTACTATTCGAATTGCCATAAACACCTACAAGACTATTACTTACATTTGCGCCGATTTGCCTGAAGACTTTCGGCGTGACAAGAAGTTCAGTCTCTCTATTCCCGCATTGAATCGCACAATTTTAGAAAATATCATGACACTGCTGTTTGTTCTTGAAGACATGCAGCAGAGAATGGAATGGTTCTATAAATCAGGTTATCGAGAATGGAAGGAAGCACTAGGACGGTACAAGCGGGATTATGGCCTGTATCCAGAGTGGCAGGACTTCATAAATCACCTCAAAGCGTTTGTAATTAATCCTCCTGGCTTTATTGGTCTAACTTCGGCTGAAATTGCTGACACAGACAAGAGAATAGAATATTGGCCGAATCCTGGCAAAATGCCAAAGTATATTAGACAAAAGCGCCCAGCATCTGCAACGACCGATCATCTCAGGTTTTTGAACGATTGGTTCTATAAAGCGCTTTCCGGTCAATCTCACTTGAGTTTGCATGGATTCGCAGAAAGAGGAAAGTTCTTTACAAAAGAAGTTATGATCAACACATTCGGCGAGAATGCGGATGCAGTAATGGAGAAAGACCTAGAGAGATTTCGCAATGATCAGATTTGGTTATCAATAATATTAATGCTTGCGTTGGCATCGGAGATGGAAATGCATTTTCGGATTGGCTTGGACCAAAGACTCATATACTTGTGGACTCTCATTGTCGGCTGTAATGACCAAGCAAAAGATCTATATGATAGACGATACAAAATTCTATAGCATTGTGCGGAAGGCATCCCAACTGGCGGCTTCACCGGATGGCCGCAAAAGGCGCGGCCACCGGTGAGCCAAGTTGTTGAGTCTGTAGGAAAAGCCCTTTTGGCGAGCGAGAGCAAGATTCTCGGGGGTCACTAAACCCTTCCCAAGCATGAGATCGTCGATTGTAGGGCATTCTGTGGGGTCTTTTTTTTCACATTTCACCCAAGGATCTGCTTGGAGACTTTTCCTACAGACTCGTTAGCGCACAATGAATAGATTCTACAGATTGCTCGCATACGGATACCTGCCAAAGGAACTGCCGCCGATATTCAGCAGCAGGGCGTTTGCCAGCGCGACTTACACTGTAGCCGACCCCGGCAGGCTAGCCGGCAAGAAATGGCAGCGGGCCACCCAGTACTTGCTTCAGCAGAAACCCCACTACAAGCGAAGGCTCGATCTCCTTTGTCCGCATGCGATGCTGAAGCAAGCACACCTGATTGCGGACAACTACACCCAGTTGTCTCGAGCATTTACGCATGTGGATGGCAACTGCAGTTGCCCAGCATTCAATCGCAAAACGAAATTCCAGCGGGCTGTCCGACAATACGCCATCGGCATTGGGTACACCAAGCGGAGGCTGTCTCTGCGTGCGAGATTTCCGTTGATTCTCAAGCTGGACGTCAAGAACTATTATCGGTCTGTCTATACTCACTCAATTCCATGGGCCATTCATGGAAAGAAGTATGCGAAGACTCATCTCAAGGAGAACATCGTCGGCAATCTTCTAGACCGGGCATTCCAACAGGGTCAAGATGGCCAGACAATCGGTATCCCGACGGGACCGGACACTTCCTTTGTCGTTTCAGAGATTCTGCTCTGTCGGATCATTGAGGGGCTGGTGAAACGACGTGTGATTCGGTCCGATCGCTTTGTTCGCTATTATGACGATATAGAGTATGGATGCGAAACCGAGGAAGAAGCGCACCGCGTTCTCACAGGATTTGAGGATGCGCTGCGTTCATATGAGTTGGAGACCAACCCGGAAAAAGTGCAAATTCTTGCAGGACCAAAGCAGCTCGACAGTCCTTGGCGCATTCGACTACGCAATCTCGAGTGGGAAAAGGAAATCAAGGCGGATCGGCTTATCGAGGTGTTTTCCGGCGTTGCGGAGGTCGCGGAGCAGTACCCTCACGACCATGTGTATCGGTACTTCCTGCGCTCAATGCGGACCTGCCTCGTCCATGAAACGGCATGGCCTGTGTTTGAAAAGATATTGCTGGCGATTTTCCAAGATAATAGGGGTGACGCCAAAGAGGTTTACGAGCAGTTCCTCTCGTATCGGTTCTTGGGCTGTCATCTCAATCAGAAGGCGATAAGGGAAGCAATTGACAGGAAGATCGCTGGCCAGTTGAGGCGGGGAGTAACATCAGAACTTTCGTGGGCGATCTATGGTTACATGACGCTTGGACTCCGCCCAACAAAGGACATTTTGCTCAAGGTTTTTGAGCGGGGTGACGTCCCATCGCGCGTTCTTGCCGCGAAAATGGCAACCGACGCGGGCATTTCTTTCCGTACGGAGGTTACCGATTGCGCACGCGACTGGGATGTGGATGTCCTGAATTCGCCAGAGTGGTTGCTTGCCTACGAAGTAATGGTTCACCAATGGCAACGGAAAGGTGTCCGAGTTCCTCTGCCATCGGAGAATCGAGCCCTCTACGAACTGCTTGCTGACAAGGACGTTTCCTTTCTGGATGAACCCGTTCTCTCTGCCACTGAAGTGCCCAGCGCGTTTAGAAAGGCAAGAGACAAGAAGGAACCAGACGCTTTGGAACCCGATTTGCCGGAGATCCTGGATTTCATCGCTAAAGACAAAGTCGAGAAGGACACTGCTGACGAAGCAGTGGCAGATGCGTCCGATTCAGGCAATGAATGAGTTGCGCTAACAAGCGGTGCCCGGCATCCGGCCCGAGTCCCGGTTTCCTCGGCCGCTGGCGCGCCTCGGGAACCGGGACTCGGCCAATCTCCCTGATAACCAGCCCCTGGGTCCGTTATCAGGATAGATTCGCCGGTCACCCCGGGGCGTTGAGTCTGTAGAAAAAGTCCTTTTGGCGAGTGAGAGCAAGATTCTCGGGGGTCACTAAACCCTTCCCAAGCATGAGATCGTCGATTGTAGGGCATTCTGTGAGGTCTTTTTTTTCCACATTTCACCCAACAATCTGCTTGGGGACTTTTCCTACAAACTCGTTAGGTGTGGGGGCACTCCCCGCGTAACGGAATGAGGACATCATGCTCCAGATCGAAGAACCTGGTGTTTCCTACAAGGAATATCCCGGACCAATCCTACTGCTGGCAGGTCCAGGAACCGGGAAAACGCGGCAACTAGCCATGCGGGTCAAGTACTTGGTCCAGGAACACGGAGCCGCCCCAGACGAGATCACAATCATCACTTTCACAAACGAGGCCGCGCGCAACATGCGGGAACGCCTTGCCGAAGATGATATTGCGATACCAACAGCAAGCACTCCGAGCCTCATCTGCACCATGCACAGCCTGGGCAATAGAATTGTTGGCTCGACGCCAACGATGTTCGGGCTGCCGGAGGAGTACGACATACTTCACGAGGACCCTTCTCGTGTCGTGCTCTTGCAGGATGCGGCGACCATCGCCGGGTACGACAGGGAGTTCTGGCGGTTGACAGACGAATGTCGGAGGAAAGGCTCTTGCCACACGGACTGCGAAACCGACTCGTGCAAGATCTGCTCGGAGTACAAGGCGTTGCTGCGGAAGTGCCACAGGGTGGACTACGACGATCAGATCCTCTTGGCTTGCGAGGCGCTGACGGCCAATGCAGGTCTGCTCGCACAATGGCAGGCCAAGACCCGCTATCTGCTCGTCGATGAATACCAGGACATCAACGAAGCCCAGTTGGACCTCATACAACGCCTGTCTGGAGGTCATCCCGCGGGCTTATTCGCTGTGGGAGACGATGATCAAAGCATTTACTCCTTCAGGGGCGGCAACTCGAAATACATCCGGGAGTTCGAGCAGTACTTCGGCGAGAGGGCCAGGATTGGCCGCCTTTCGAAGAGTTGGCGTTGTCCCGAACACATTCTCATGGGCGCTCGTGCTGTAATCGCTACATACTACCCCGAGAGCGTCCCCAAACCCGATCCGACGTTCAGTGAGAAGATCAAGGAGAACAACAAGATCTTTTTCTTCGATGTGCCGTCAGATCAATTGGAAGCAAACATAATCGGCAAAATTGCCGAGGAGAAGATCAAGTCGGGTTCCGTCACTGTGATCATCCCCAACAGCAACTACCTGCCGCCCATAAGACAAGCTCTCAAGAAGCGCGGTCTGGAGTTTACCTATAAGAGCGACATCGACCCAACAGGGATAGTGCGCTTCGCGGTTCTCGCCGATTGGGCAGAGAATCCGGACGATAACGTCGCCTTGCGGTATCTTTTAGACCTCATCATCCACAACCATGATTCCCTGACCAAAAAGCTCAATTGGGTCGATGGGAAGATAATGGCCAAGCGACTTGCTGCCTCCCAGTTGATGGCCAGCCTATGGGCCGACGTCTCAGGCGATACATCGCTGTATGTGGCCTTGTGTAATCGCGCCGCAGTCGATGGTGAAGATGGATTTCTTTCTGAGCTTCAGGCATGTTTGGACGATGCAAAGGGTCTTCTGATCGAAAAGGGAACCAAGAGAACAGGACTGGCTGATTTCCTCAAAGCTTGCGGCCTGCTTGTAGCTCCCGGTAAGAACCCCAGCGGGATTGTGGACGCTATCCGTGAGTGGCGCGCGGAACAGCTTTCCAGTAGGCGGAGCAGTTCCTACCCTCCCATCCGCATTTACAACATGCCCAGTTCAAAGGGGCTCCAGGGAGACGTTGTAATTGTCATTGGCCTCTCGAAAGATCTTTTCCCTCGACCAAGCGCGGATCTCGCGGAGAACAGCCGCCTTTTCTATGTTGTGATGACTAGGGCAAAGAAGGAGCTTTACCTTTTCAGTGCACGACGGCGTCCGGGAAGTATCACGTTCAAAGATGCTTCGTACCAACTGCAGCCTTCTCCCTTCATCGACGCAATTCCACCAGAGCGGATCCAGGTGAAGCGGATTTATGCGAAGAAGAAAAGGAAGTAAGGCACCTAACCCGGCCATCGACCACGACCAGTAATTGCAGCGGCGTTGCCGCGTCATTCACTGGCGGGTCATGGCGCTCGTTAGATGACTAACCGAAGAAGGGACCTCGTGACTCAAGCAGAGGAACTCACAGCTGCATTTGAAGCACTCGGCTGCCGCCTCAAACGAAGCGACATTCAGAACGCTGAACGCCTTGAGGTTCACAAAGGATCCGGTAAGGCAATTCTAGATGTCTTTAACACTGGGACGCTTCGCCCGGGCGGAAAGGAAGGATCGGTACGTGACTTTGTAAAGGAAGTGCTGGATAAGTATCAGTCTGATCCGAATTTCGTTTCTGAGACGCTGGCTCAACCATCTCAAGAGCAAGCGTTCGGTCGTTCAGTTGACTACAGTAGTACCCTGCTCATTTTAGATACTTCGCGCCACGGTGATACTTTCGCTGCTGTTGAAGGTGCCGGACACGCAAAGCGCGTCAACGGGAACATGGTATCTGACGAAGTGGAAGTCTGGACCGACCGAGATCGGGTAGTGGTTGAGGGTGCTGCAGACAAGGTGCAGGCGGTGATTGGAGTCATGAACTTAGGGTCAGAGCTTGGGAAATGGGTTCATGGTCCTCTTCTATCTGAAAGAGGAATAGGATTCAGGAAGGAAGGGGTGAATCCATCTTGATGACAGAGAGCTCGGGAAGCGTTCCATGGCCAGGCCGTTAAGAATTCACTACCCTGGAGCCGTCTATCACGTCACGGCCCGGGGGCACGAGCGTCGCTCACTATTTGAGGACGACATAGACCGTGTACGAATGATCCAGACGCTGGCCGGGAGTATCGGGCGCTATCAGGGGCGTCTCTATGCCTATGTGCTGATGAGCAACCACTACCACCTGCTGCTGGAGACACTGCGGGGCAATGTCAGCCGCTTGCTGCAGCACTTGAACACCAGTTACACGGTGACCTTTGCCCGGCGACATGGGCGGCACGGGCATCTCTTTGTGGGACGATTCAAAGCGCGGCTGGTGGGAGCCGATCAATATCTGCTGTCCTTAACGCGCTACGTCCATTTGAATCCGGTCAAGGTCAAGAAGATGCGAGGGCATACGGTGGCAGAGCGGGTGAAGTCCTTGCGGGCTTACGGCTGGAGCAGCTATAGTAAAAGGGCTCCAGCCGGTAACATCAGGCAAAGAATGCACTGATAGAGCTAACTGCAGACCCTGCCTGGAGGCTCTATTGTACATCGGGCGCTGGAATCTGATCCGCGGGTTTGTACACAGGCACGGGAAATGCCGAGCGTCTCGTGGCCCTTTGGACCTCTGGGTTTTCGGGTAGCTTGACCCATACCTTCCAACCTGCGCCCTGGGCATATTCGCGGTAGCCGCTGTAGCCGGAGCGGCTGGGCTCCCATTGCTGATCGTTGCCGCCGATGCGGACATACAGTTCCCCGTTGCGGCCATCCACACGCGCGGCATATACGCCAGCGGCGCGTGCATTGTCCTGCAGGAATAGGGCACTACCCGCGTGGACCCCCGCCACCTTGCGGGCATTGATCAGCGCTCTGATCTTATTCTGCAAGTCCTGTCCCCACTCGAAATAATGTTTCCAGTAGACGCACGGGATCCCTGGATGCGTCAGGATCTGGGCGTAGGCCTGCTCCACCTGCCAGTTGTTCTGGAAGCTATCGAACTTGTGATCCGGCTGCGGTGAACCGTCTTCATTGGTCCGGTAACCCGTATCGTGGTTTTCCACGAAGGTTACGGCGCGGTTCTTCCATGGCAGCCCGTCCGTGGTGTCTCCCACCATACCGATTCCGTTTCCATATCCATGCAACTCGGAGTAGCGGCTATTGGGGATGATGTCCTTCAGCCGGAAAAAGGTGGTGAAATCGAAAACGTCGCTGGAGGTCTTCAGGTGATCGACGCCCGTGGCATCAGGGGCCGTTGCCGTATACCAGATCCAGCCGCGCTGCTCATTGTGCGCGCCCCAGTCATATTCTCCAACGGAGAAAGTCGGCTGGGTAATCTTGTTGTATAGCGCAATCCATTTGCCGTGATAGCCGTGCACCATATCGTACCGCCAGCCTCGGTACCCCATGGATTTGAGTTGCAGCAAGTATCGCGCGATGTCTTTGCGGACCTGAGAGTTGGCGTGGGCAATGTCGCGGAAGGAGTCGTAGTTATAAGTCAACTGCCGATAAGGCGTACTCTCCTCGCAGTCGCCCTTCTCATTGTCCGGAGTCCCCGTGAGGCCCGAGGCGGGGTTGCTGAAGGCCTCATCGGTCCGGCAGATGGCCCAGACTCCCCAATCCGGGTTCTTGAAATCTGCCCACCCGCTGGAACCGTCGCGATGGTTGATGACGATGTCGGCGATGGGTTCCACGCCGTTCCCCAATAGGGATTCGAGCAGGGCCCGATGCTCTCCCCATGTCCCGTAGCTACCCTCCAGTTTGAAGTACTCCTTGGGATTGTACCCGGCACTCCTGGTCCCGGCATAGGAGGGAGGCGGAAGCCAAATCAGATCAAACCGCCCTTCGGCGGTGTCGGCGGCTCGCTCGCGCACGAGCACGTACCATGATTTTGACCCATAGCTCGGGAAATTCGAATTCCCGTGGCGGTAGGACTCCCAGTAAAACCCCTGGAGCATGACTCGGTCGTCCTCCAGACCACTCTGGCCCCAGAGCAGATGCGGGCACGACAACACAACGATGGCAAGCGCGAATGCGGCGAACCGCCATTTCGATCGACGGAGAAGTGAAATCCCCCACAGCCTGCACTCCAGGGTTCGATCCAGCTTTCTTATGCCCATTTTGATGTCTCCTCTCTCGGGCGTCAGAACACCAGCATGGTCAGCCAACGTCCCTCATTAGAATACTCGCTGCCTCGGCCGCCTGACCTCTTATGGTGGTACCGTAAGGTTAACATCGTCAGAGCGAAGCTAGGGCAGTCGGCAGCTCTCGCCTGGATTGATCAGGCACACGACACCTGTGCTGCGCACCCATTAGAAGGCCTTTGTCAAGAGAAAAGTATTCTGCCTGGCGATTGAGCCTTATTTTTTTGCAAAGGTTCTGTGACCGTTCTCCGACCCGTTGACGACGGACCCTCCTGCGAACTCGAGGCCGGTGAAC
>JBGOTQ010000287.1:0-10216 GCA_041476565.1 Terriglobia bacterium
ACCCTGTGGATGAACTGGACCTGCTCTATAGGATGTTATTGATTCGACGTTTCGAAGAGCGTGCCTCTCAGTCTTACCAACAACAAAAAATCGGCGGTTTCTGTCATCTGTATATTGGCCAGGAAGCGGTGGCTGTGGGGGCAGTCGCTGCGTCCAGGGACGATGATTACATCATTACCGCCTATCGAGACCACGGGCATGCCATCGCCCGCGGAACGAGCTTGAATGCCTGCATGGCCGAACTCTATGGCAAGACTACCGGCTGTTCCAGGGGATTGGGCGGTTCGATGCATTATTTTGACAGGGCCAATCACATGTACGGTGGTCATGCCATTGTCGGTGGACACTTGCCTTTGGCCACCGGGCTGGCCTTTGCCAGCAAGTACCGCGGAGAAGATCGTTGTACCCTGTGCTTCTTCGGTGATGGGGCCGTCAACCAGGGGGCCTTTCATGAGGCTTTGAACTTGGCAGCCTTGTGGAAGTTGCCTGTTGTTTTTGTCTGCGAGAATAACCTGTTCGGCATGGGAACTCACGTGGAGCGCGCTGCCTCCGTCAAGGAGTTGACCAACCGCGCCAAGGGATACGACATGCCGTCAATGATCTTTAACGGGATGGATGTTCGACAGGTTCATGACGGCCTCCGCACGGTTCTCGATGCGATCCGGAGGCGCCCCCACCCTTATTTCGTCGAAGCCAGGACTTATCGCTACCGTGGACACTCCATGTCTGACCCGGCGACTTATCGGACTAAAGAGGAATTGGAGAAGAATAAGGAAGA
Source organism: Terriglobia bacterium (assembly GCA_041476565.1). GTDB lineage: Bacteria > Acidobacteriota > Terriglobia > Versatilivoradales > Versatilivoraceae > DATKMG01. The sequence continues at coordinate 779 of JBGOTQ010000287.1, forward strand.
GGACCCGATCGCTCGTTTGAAGTCGGAATTGCTGAGCGAAGGAAAAATCGATGAGGCGAAGTTCCAGGAAATGGACCGTGAAGCTAGGAGACTCTCCACTGAAGCAGTGCGTTTTGCCGAGGAGAGCCCGGAGCCCGCTTTGGAGTCCTTGCATGACAACACCTTCGTCAGTGGAGCCAACTCGTGAGAGAGATCAGTTACCGCCAGGCCCTGAATGAGGCCATGGAAGAAGAGATGCAGCGCGACGCTAACGTCTTCCTGCTGGGAGAAGAGGTGGCCGAATACAACGGTGCCTACAAAGTGAGCCAGGGCTTGCTGGAAAAATTCGGCCCCTTGCGGGTGCTCGATACCCCCATCAGTGAGGCTGGTTTCGCGGGCCTGGCGATTGGTGCCGCCATGGCTGGGCTTCGTCCCGTCGTGGAGTTTATGACGTTCAGTTTTTCCCTGGTGGCCTTCGACCAGGTCGTCAACAATGCGCCTAACATGCTGACTATGTCAGGCGGGCAGTTCCATATTCCCATCGTGTTCCGGGGCCCTAATGGACCGGCACACCAGTTGGGGGCAACCCACTCGCATGCCACCGAACCCCTCTATGCCAATGCTCCAGGGCTGAAAATCGCCACACCGGCTACTCCCCGTGATGCCAAAGGACTGCTCAAGACCGCCATCCGTGACGACAACCCGGTTCTAGTGCTCGAATCGGAACTGCTCTACAACACTTCAGGGACGGTGGAAGACCCGGAATTAGAATTGTTGATTCCTCTGGGCAAGGGTGAGGTCAAGCGTTCTGGAACAGACGTGACACTCATCTGTTATGCGCAGACGGTGCACATGGCGATGAGCGCAGCTGAATATATGGCGACCCAAGGAATCAGTGTCGAGGTTCTGGACCTGCGGTCCATCAAGCCTCTGGATCTTGACCTCATTTTCAGTTCCGTTTCCCAAACCCACCGCTGTGTAATCGCTGAACAGGACCGCCCCTTTTGCGGAGTTGGAGCCGAGATTGCTTACCGGATTCAAAGGGAACTCTTTGATTCCCTCGACGCCCCCGTCCTGCGCGTGGCCCAGGAGGAGGTTCCGATGCCTTATAACGAGAAACTAGAATCTGCTGTCCTGCCCAGCGAAGAAAAGATTCTTCAGGCGGTCACCCAAGTTTGTTATCTCTAATCACTTAGGAAACCAAGAATATGGCCGAAATCACTATGCCCAAGCTGAGTGACACCATGACCGAAGGGGTCCTGGTTCGCTGGTTGAAGAAGAGGGGTGACGTTGTCAGCATGGGCGACGTGCTGGCTGAAGTGGAGACCGACAAGGCCACCATGGAGATGGAAGCGTTCCATGATGGCTTGCTGAAAGAGACTTACGTTGAAGAAGGTCAGAAGGTCGCCGTCGGTGAACGGATTGCTCTGATCGTCGCCGAGGGGGAAGAGGAAACTCCGTTGCCTCAGCGAGTGGAGCAGGTGGCCGCGATGCCGAAACGCAGGGTTGACGAGAAAAAGCCCGTTATCCCTCGCCTTAAGCCCGCTGAAATTGAACAAGTCCGCGAGATAGCCCACTTGGAAGAAGGTTATTCTCAGGCTCCCCGGCGCAGAACCGAGGCACAGCGCGTTCCCCTGCAAGTTCTGCCTGCCCCGGTTGGGGGACGGGTCAAGGCCTCACCCCTGGCGCGCAAGATTGCGGCCCGTATGAGGGTGGATCTCACTAGAATCGATGGAACGGGTCCTGGAGGACGAATCGTCCAGGAAGACGTACTGGCTGCTGCTGAAGTCGAGAAGACCGGTGCGGTTGCAATGCCGGCGGAAGCCGCGGTCCCGGCGAGGCCTGGCGTTCAATCAGAGTTCATTACTCTTTCGCCCATGCGCCTGGTCATCGCCCAACGTATGGTGGAAAGCAAAACCCATATTCCGCATTTCTACCTCAGCGTAGAACTGGATGCAGGGGCCCTGCTGGGACTGAGGGAGCAGGCCAACCAGAATCTCCATTCCGCAGGCGAGGAGAAACTCAGCATCAATGACTTCGTCCTGAAAGCTTGTGTGGAAACCTTGAAACTGGCTCCCGAAGTAAATGCCTCCTTCACGGAAAATGGAATCATCCGATATCACAACATCGACCTGGGTTTTGCTGTCAGCCTGGAGGAGGGCTTGATTACTCCCATCATTCACAACGCCGAAACCAAGAGCCTGCGACAAATCAGTGCAGAAGCCAGAGGACTGATTGAACGGGCGCGAACGCGCAGACTTAAACCCGAAGAGTACCAGGGTGGCACGTTCACGGTTACAAACCTGGGACCTTCCGGTGTTGACAGCTTTCACGCCATAATCAGCCCGCCCCAGGCGGCTATCCTGGCGGTGGGCAGTGTCATTCGGAAACCGGTCGTATCTCCCTCGGGTCAAGTTGTTGCGGGGCAATGCATAAACGCCACGCTTTGCTGTGATCACCGCGCCATAGACGGGGCTGTGGCAGCCAAGTTTCTTCAGAGATTTCGCAAGATGATCGAAAATCCGACTTTGATGCTCTTATGATGGAATGGTATGACCTCGTAGTAATAGGTGGAGGACCCGCCGGGTACGTGGGTGCCATTCGAGCCGCCCAGCTTGGGAAAAGAGTGGCTTGCGTGGAAATGGAGCGCGCCGGCGGCAGCTGCATCAACTGGGGATGCATCCCTACGAAATCGCTCCTGCGCAATGCCGAACTCTACCACCTGATACGGACTCGAGCCGCTGATTTTGGGATGGTCTTCACTGACTTGAGTTATGACTGGGCCAAAGTCTTGGGACGCAGCCAGAAAGTGGTGGCTCAGCTGGTTGGAGGAATTGAGGCCCTTCTCAAGAAAAATCAAGTCGATTACATTCGAGGGGAGGCCGCTCTCAAAAATGACAAGACGGTGGTGGTCACCCTGGGTGGCGAGACTGTCAAGCTTCTCAATACCAAGCAGGTGCTGGTGGCGACCGGGGTTCGCCCCAGAGAACTGGCGGGAATGACTTTTAACGGGAGTACTATTGTCGACAGCCGACAGGCCCTGTCACTGAAAAAACAACCCGGTTCCATTGTGATTGTCGGCGGCGGTGCGATAGGAGTTGAGTTTGCCTACTTCTTCAATGCCTACAGGACTCAAGTGACGCTGGTGGAGGCAATGCCTCAACTGGTCCCGCTGGAGGATGAAGAAGTTTCGGAGGCGTTGCGGGTATCGTTCACACGGCAGGGTATCCGGATCCTCACAAACACCAGGGTTGAATCAGGCACGGTCACGACCCAGGGCATCAAGCTTGCCCTGGTCGGAGAGACCTCCGATGTCCTTCAAGCGGATGTGGCACTGGTGGCCGCTGGAGTGACCCCGGTATTGCCCCCAGGGCTGAATTGTGGGCTGGACCAGGGTTATATCAAAGTGGACAATCGCTATGAGACATCGGTGAAGGGGATATGTGCGGCCGGAGATGTGATCGGACCGCCATGGCTGGCCCACGTGGCGAGCTTCGAGGCCATTCAGGCGGTTGAAGGAATGTTTACCGAACGACAGCCCAAGCAGATCGGGGTCTTCCCCAATTGCACTTACTGCCAGCCCCAGATTGCCAGCATTGGGATGACGGAGAAGCGGGTCCGCGAGGCCAGGCTGCCATATAGAGTGGGCCGGTTTCCGTTCCGCATCAGCGGGAAAGCTCTGGCATATGGAACACCCGAAGGGTTTGTGAAAATCATTATTGGTGAACCGGAGGGAGAACTGCTTGGTGCTCACATCATCGGCGCAGAGGCAACCGAGATGGTGGCGGAATTGGCGGTGGCCATGACGCTTGAAGCCACCTACGCAGAAATCGAGGCCACGATTCATGCTCATCCAACATTGAGCGAAGCCGTGCACGAAGCGTCGTCTGCCGCCTTTGGTAAGGCCATCTATGTATAGGTGCGTTTGGTGAGCGGCCATCCTTCGTGACAAGCCGGGGTTGCCTTGAAACTCAAGGACTCAAGAACCCTAAACTCCAGGGAGAGCCGAAGGCCTTGCTTCCAACCGCCTGGAGGGGCGAGCTCTGCGAGGCCGCTTTCTGTCTTGCCTGTTTGCCGGCATCAGGGAGTTCGGCTACCCAAAACTCGCATTTCCACCAAAGTGCCTCATGACCTTTTCAAGTTCACACCCGCGGATGAAAATGGCAGCAATTCCCCCCCCTGCAAGGGCCTTTGGGCCCGTGGGGGGTGTCTCTGTTCCGACCTGACCGGTTCTTTCGATAGAGGGGCAACCCCCCGGCAGCCAAGGCTGCCGACCCCCTTTATTAAGGGGGATTTTCATAAAAGTGCCACATGACCTATTCAAGCTCACCACCGCATATGAAAATGGCAGGGGTAGCCACGATTGATTCGCTTCTTAAATCAATCGTGGGCTTTTCAAAAGGGGCACAAATGCCCACGGTTACTGCCAAGAACGCAGTAACCGTGGCTACCAAAACTCGATTTTCATGAAAGGAGAGCAAGTGAGCGACGCATCAGCCCATTTTGATCTCATTGTTATTGGTTCCGGCCCGGGGGGTTACACTGCGGCCATTCGCGCTGCCCAGCTCAAGATGAAAGTGGCCATTGTCGAGCGGGACAAGCTGGGGGGAATTTGCCTGAACTGGGGCTGTATTCCTACCAAGGCGCTCCTGAAGAACGCGGAAGTGCTTCAGCTTTTTCACAGTGGCGAAGAGTGGGGCATCAGTGCCGACAATGTGCGCTTTGATTTCTCCAAGGTCGTCAAGAAGAGTCGGAATGCTGCAAGTCGTCTCAACAAGGGCGTGGAATTCCTGATGAAGAAGAACTCCATAGCCACCTACTTCGGCACGGCGCGGTTGTCTGGAAAGGGCGTGGTCCAGATCCTTGACCCGGATCAGCGCCTGCAGGACACGCTTGGAGCGAACCGGATTCTTCTGGCAACGGGCGGCCGACCCCGAACCTTGCCCGGAGTGGACTTTGACGGGCAAAGAGTGATCTGGAGCACGGAAGCCATGGTTTTGCCCGCTCCTCCCAAATCGATGGTAATCATCGGAGCAGGAGCCATCGGAGTGGAATTCGCATATTTCTACAATACCTTTGGCACCGACATCACGCTGGTGGAGATGATGCCTCAGATTCTCCCTGTTGAGGACAAAGAGATTGCTGATTTACTGGCGAAGTCTTTGAGGAAGAATCGAATCAAGATTATGACGGAAACCAAGGTCAGCTCCCTGGCCAAGACGGACAGCGGAGTGGAAGTCACCGTGGAAAGTCTCCAGGGCCAGAAATCCCAGCTCAACGCCGAAAAGGCCTTGATGAGCATTGGAGTCCGCGGGAACCATGAGAGCTTGGGCTTGGAACAGCTGGGAGTCCACTTGAACAAGGACTTTATCCAGGTGGATGGGGACTACCAAACCAACGTGGCCGGAATTTATGCGATCGGCGACGTAATCGGTTCGCCTTTGCTCGCCCATGTGGCTTCCGCAGAAGGCATCTCAGCCGTTGAAGGGATGGCCGGTATCGAAGACCGGACCAAAGTGATTTACGAGAATATTCCGGGATGTACCTATTGCCAACCCCAGGTGGCCAGTTTGGGACTGACTGAGGAAAAGGCTCGGCAAAAGGGCTATTCACTTAAAATCGGGCGCTTCCCATTTCGGGCCAATGGCAAAGCCATAGCGATAGGCGAAACGGAAGGGCTGGTCAAATTGATCTTCGACGCCGGCTACGGAGAACTCCTGGGCGCCCATATCCTGGGAGCTGAGGCGACTGAGATGATTGCCGAATTGGCAGTGGCCAAGAATCTCGAAGCCACCTACCAGGAAATCCTGCATACCGTTCATGCCCATCCCACACTCACCGAAGCGGTGATGGAAGCCGCGGGAGACGCGTACGGTGAGTCCATCAACCAATAAAGAGACGACCGGACGAACTCGAGATTAATAGAATTACCCTTTGATTTGAGGCCGCCTGTCGGCAACAGTCCCTTCCCGTTCTTGCCATCAGTAAATTCCTCTTGACAATAGTCGTTTAAACGATTACATTATTCATTGTGACACGACTGCAGAGTGAGATCAAACAAAGCAAGCCCTTCAGGAGCCTGGAAGAAGAGGTATATCTCAGCCTTATTCGCACGACAGATGCCTTGTTTCGACGGCATGAGGATTTGTTAAAGACTGTGGATCTTTCACCGGCTCAGTACAATGTATTGCGCATCCTGCGGGGATCAGAACCTCACGGTCTGGCCTGCAAAGAGATTGCAGACCGGATGTTGACCCGAGACCCGGACATCACTCGCCTTCTCGATCGGCTTGAGCAGCGAAAACTGGCGGTTCGGTCGCGTCATCGGGAAGACCGCCGGGTAATTATCACCCGGATTTCTGCAAATGGCCTGGAGTTGCTGGCGCAACTGGATAGGCCCGGGTCGGAATTGTCCAAGGCCTGCCTCCGCCATCTGGGAAAAGCACGGCTGCGGGAGTTGATTCGGTTGTTGGAAGCCGCCCGGGAAAAGACCGGATGATTTTTTTGAATAAATAGTCGTTGTAACGAGTAACGTTAGAGTTCGAACCAAGGAGAACGTTATGAACCTGAAGCTTCCGGGCATCCATCATGTTACAGCCATTGCCGGTGATCCTCAGCAGAATGTCGACTTTTATACCGGCACCCTCGGGCTGCGCCTGGTCAAGCGGACAATCAACTTCGATGACCCCTCAACCTATCACTTATACTACGGAAATGAGGTGGGAAGTCCGGGCACCATTTTAACTTTCTTCTCCTGGCCAGGAGCGCGCCGGGGAAGACGCGGGGCCGGACAGGTAACAGCCACGGCGTTTTCGATTCCGCCTGATTCCATGGGTTACTGGGTGGAACGGCTGAAGGGCCATGGGCTATCCCTGAGCCCGACATTCAACCGATTTGATGAGGAAGTTTTTTCACTGATGGACCCGGATGGTTTGCTTCTGGAGCTCGTTGCCAGTCCGATTGCGTCCAGGTTCGATCCCTGGAAGGGAAGCACGGTGCCCCCGGAGAAAGCTATCCGAGGCCTGCATTCTGTGACTCTTACTGAGGATGCGGCAGAACCGACGGTGCAGTTCATGGAATCGATGCTGGCGTTCTCGTTGGAAAAGGAAAGCCAGGGCCGGTTTCGCTTTGGCATGGGTGAACCAGGTTCGGCTGCTACTGTTGATCTTCAGAGCAGTCCGAAGGGCTCTCGTGGAACAATTTCGATTGGCACCGTGCATCACGTGGCCTGGCGAACATCCGGCGATGAGGAGCAGAGAAACTGGAGAGAGAGAATAACCGACGCGGGAATAAATGTTTCACCGGTGATGGACCGCCAGTATTTTCACTCCATCTACTTTCGCGAGCCGGGCGGGATACTCTTTGAGATTGCCACCGATCCTCCTGGTTTTACGGTGAATGAGGATCCTGCCGAGCTTGGCAGCAACCTGGTCTTACCGCCGTGGCTGGAATCCCATCGCAGGTCGCTTGAATCGATATTGCCTCCCCTTCGCGTCTCCAACGCTTTCTCTGCCAATGCAGCCGTCTGAAGGCGTCAAGGCAGAGCCGTAAACGGGGCATTAAGCTGGCTGCTTTGAAAAGTCAATACTAATGGAGAAACTGATAATCCCAGTCGACCTGATCCAGCAGGAACAAGTTGTCTTGTTGGATGGAACTTCTCCCCCTGAAGCCCGCATCGCCATGGTCATGATTCACGGGAGGGGCGCTACTGCTGCAGACATCCTCTCTCTGAGGACAGAACTGGCGTCGGAAGGAATTGCCTTTCTGGCACCTCAAGCGAAGGGAAACAGCTGGTACCCCCACACCTTTTTGGCTCCCCTAGCCAGCAATGAACCTGCCCTTTCCAACTCCCTGTCTGTCGTCGGAGGAGTTCTCACTTACTTGCGCCAACAGGGGATCTCTTCCTCACGGGTAATGCTGTTTGGCTTCTCCCAAGGCGCTTGCTTGTGTTTGGAGTACGCGGCCCGGCATGCCCGACGCTATGCCGGCATCGTCGGGCTGAGTGGTGGATTGATCGGCCCCGAGGAGACACCACGAGACTATGCAGGCTCGTTGGAAGGAAGCCCGGTTTTCCTCGGCTGCAGCACAACGGACTTCCACATTCCCAAACAACGGGTGGACGATACCCAAGTCCTCTTCGAGCAACTAGGGGCTCGGGTCACCAAACGTCTTTATCCCAACATGGGTCACACTATTAACGATGACGAAATCAACTTCGTCCAATCAATGGTTCAAGCTGCAGTGAATCAGCCGATGAACCTCTGACGCGGGGCTCCAAGAACTACCTACGATGAGTCCATTTGACCCGTTTACCAAGAGTTTCCTGCCATTCTAGCACCCGCCTTCTACCCCTTTACTTGCACGGAAAGGTCTCCGGTGCCATAATCGCCGAGGGCTCTGGAAATGATGGAATGTCGCGCTTAAGCTGAGGGTACTGACTGTCTCATAAATTCGCTGACGTATTATGACGACCGGTGGAACGAACCCCGAAGGGGTTGAGATCGATCTTATTCTAAGCCACGGGTTTCGCTCTGGGACTGACGTCCCAGTGCTTCACCCGTGGCTATTCACATTCATCCCCTCCGGGGATTACTGAGCAGGAATCAAATTACGTTACTGTATTTAAGAACAGCAATGCTTGGCCTTAAGAAGGACCGACTGCAAACCTACGCATGAATGAGATGATCTGGCTGCTCGCGCTTGGAATGGGAATCCTCCTGGGAGGGGTTTTGTCTGGTCTTGTCTTCCGAGCTCGAAGGGCCCAGGCTCTGGCTGAAGCGACCACCAAGTCCCAGGTGGAGCTAGCCGGCTTGAGTGAAAGGCTGAACTCAAGAGAAGAGGAGTTGCAGGAACAGGGGCGGCTGCACGCTGAATTGCTGCGCGAACTGGAGACTGTACGAACCCATCTCACTGAAACAACGTCACTCAAGGCGGCAGCTCAGGAGAAGACACTCCGAATTCCAGACCTGGAGCAACAAATCCTGAAAAGAGAATCAGAAAGGAACGATTTACTCAACCAGATCTCCCAGCTCAGAAGCAGCAACAGGGAACTGGAAACCTTGCTTGAAGCTGAACGCCAATCCATGCGGGAGAAATTGGGGCTGTTGCAGGAAGCCACCGACAAGCTCAGTACCGCCTTCAAGGCCTTATCCGCAGAAGCCTTAAAGGAGAACAACCAGTCTTTCTTGGAGCTCGCCAAGGCAACCCTTGAGACTTTCCAGGTTGAAGCCAAGGGGGACCTGGAGCAACGCCAGAAGGCGGTGGAGAACTTGGTGGCCCCGATTAAGGAGACACTGACCCGGTACGAGGACCAAATCAAGGCCATCGAGAAAGTGCGCGGTGAGCATTTCGGGAGCCTAAGCGAGCAGGTTCGTCAGCTTCTCGACTCCGAACAGAGACTGCAAAAGGAGACGGCCAATCTGGTTAATGCCCTGCGGACACCATCGGTGCGGGGCCGCT
>JBGOTQ010000288.1:0-10212 GCA_041476565.1 Terriglobia bacterium
AGGGATTGATCACTTACTACCTGAATATTGCGCACGAAATGGGTAATTAGAGGGAAAAAGCAAAGAAAACTTCTGGATGCCAGCTGTGGTAAGGTTTTTGGGGATCGCGACCCAAGACCCAACACAGACAAGGAGGCACCCAGAAGGTGAAAACCGAAAAAAAGGATACGCTGAAAAGCCGCGACAATCAAGGCGAAAGCCAGGGGGACGGGAAGCCAGCTAAAATCAAGGCCGACACGCATTATGGACTGACCGAGAGCCGGATGACCGCCTACGGCGGGCTGTTTGGGCTGGTGAAATTTCTGGATTTGATCAAGTTTCGAGAGGTTTTTGAAGCCTGTTATCGCAGCCCTAGCCGGCAACCTGAGCTGGGATGCTACCGGATGGTGTTGGGTTTTCTGATCCTGCTGTTTGTGGGGTTTGCGCGGGTGGGACATGTGGAGTACCTGCGACGAGATCCGATGGTTTGCGGGATGTTGGATGTCGAGATCCTTCCGGCCGTCAGTACGTTTTGGCGGTATCTGCGTTCGCTGTGGCTGCCCCAGAGCCAGGCGCTTTTGAAAATCTCGGCAGTGTTGCGGGCGCGGGTGTGGCAGGCCTGTCGGTTGGGACACCGGAGCATTACGGTGAACATCGACACCACGGTAGCGACTGTGTATGGACAGATCGAAGGGAGCCGGAAAGGTCACAATCCCAAGCATCGGGGCAAAAAGGGGCTGCGACCGGTGCTGTTGTTTCTGGAGGAAACCCGGGAGTATTTATGCGGGACGCAGCGGGCTGGCAAAACTATGAGTGACGAAGAAGTGGCCAAGCTGCTGCGGGAGATGAAGCAGTACTTGCCCGGCCAGATTCGTCGGGTGCTGGTGCGTGGGGACGCGGAATTCATTGGTCCCCGAACGATTCAAGTCTGCCAGGAGTGCGGGTACGATTACATTTTCGGGAACAAGAGTGCCACCGCCCACTGGAGGCCAAGAGGCTGGTATCGGCACGGGGATTATGAATACAACGAGAGCTCTTATCAGCCTCAAGGGTGGCTCGCAGCGGGCCGCTTTGTGGCGATGCGTATTCGGGAACAGGAAAGAGACAGTCGGCAACTGAAGCTGTATGAGGGGGACCAGTACCTGTATCGGATCTTTGTAACGAGCTTGCAGGGCAAGCCGCATACGATTATTTCTCGCTATGACGGGAGAGCCAGTGTGGAGAACGCGATCAAGGAAGCCCAACAGGAAGGGTTGCTGGCTATTCCCTCCAAACGCTTCTGGAGCAATCATGCCTTTTTCCAATTGGTGATGCTGGCCTACAACCTGTGGCGCTGGATGAAACTCCTGTCGGTAGCCCAAGGGCAGGAAGGGAAAGGGAAAGGGGAGAAAGAATTGAAAACTATCCCCTGGGAAGGCGTGGATCACACGATCCGGATTACCCGCTTGAAGATGCTGTTTCTGCCAGCCAAGATCACCACTTCCCAGCATCGAACGACCATTAACTATTCGCATTACGATGCCCGGGCTGCTGGACTGGTCGATTTCCTGAAGTACTTGGACCAACGCCGCCGACGGGAAATCCAGTGGCGCGAGGATGGCGCGTTAAGTCGTTTTAAGAAAGCCAGTTGAAAGGGAAGCAAAAAATTCTTTGCACGGAGCTATAAAATGGAAAGCTGATGGGGAGACGGAATAAAAACCGAGGGAAGATGGACTCAGGCACGGTGGCCTGACAGCTTGGCTTCTGAGGCTAGTGGGTGAGGTGTCCGCGGAGTTCAGCTTTTCGTGCAAAATTCAGGTACTATGTCCTCTTCTTCATTCATCTGGAGAGTCGCAAGGTTTACTTGGCAGGGATGACTCCTCATCCCGATGAAGAGTGGATGAAACAGATCGGCAGGAACGTAACGATGGAGCAATGGGGCTTTCTGGGGAATTGCCGGTATCTGCTGCATGACCGAGATGGAAAGTTCTGTCCGGCCTTTGACCGAATCATTGAATTGGGAAAAGTCAAACCGATCCCATTGCCAGCCCGGAGCCCCAATTTAAACGCCTATTCGGAGAGATGGGTGAAGTCGGTGAAAGAAGAATGTCTCGGGAAGTTGATTCTCTTCGGAGAGTCTTCCTTGAGGCGAGCGCTTCAACAATACCAAGTGCATTGCCACGAGGAACGCAATCATCAAGGGAAGGGGAATACCCTCCTATTTCCTTCGCAGGCTCAACGGGTGGGGAGTGATCAGGGATCGGTCCAATGTCAGCAACGACTGGGAGGTCTGCTGAAATACTATTACCGGAAGGCGGCATAGGCATACGATCCGACAGGGTCGAACGCCTTGACGGCCAATGAAAGTCCCGAGCCATTCTACAGAAATGCCCAAGTACACACTCTCAGGCCTGGATCATCCTTAGATTCCAGCGGTGCGCCCCGCACCTATGCCTACAGAGTCCATCGAGCAATGACTTTCCACAAGTGATACGACCGAAATGCACCACTGCAGCTCGGTCTGGACTTCGCATGAGTTTTTTGACCATACGGGATCTCTGGTCAAGAGATTAGGTCGACCCCCTGGGAAGCGAAGCGATCCCGACTTTGAACAGGTCACGGCTTACATTCGCAAGGAGACTCACCAGGCCGTGAAGATCGAGCTGCTGAAGAATGGACGGCAAGAATTCAGCGCGCTGGTGGAAGGGCTTCTCCAACAATGGCTCAAAGAGCGGCGCTGAGTTTTCAACAACTCAGATGTCCGCCCATTTAGGTATTCACTGAACCTGAGGTCCGGCAGATCAGTGGATCTCGAAAAGAGGATCTGACGACTTAAGGAAACAACCAAGGAGGCATCACCTATGTTTCAGACTGAACAGCCAACAATCCTCTATTGCCGGCATTGCCTATCTCGACTGGTGGCCAATTCGGAATGGGATGATGGTGATTGCTTTATCCGATGTCTGGTTTGTGGAGCCAGGAACCTATTGGCTATCACCATTGAGATCGTCGGCTGGAGGCGAGAGAACAGCAGCTCCTTTGTCGCCCCATCTGGCTCCACAGCCTCCCAGGTGTGATCATCAAAGAAGCCCGCCTGAGCGCCCACAGACCGCATGTGACATTGTTACCTGTAATTCCCGAAGTTGTTGATCCCGTTGGCCGACTAATTTTTGCGCAGCACAGGCTTGACTTAAGGTGTCTTATTGTTTACCTTATGCGATGTATGGTCATTTATAGTTTACCTTAACTTTTGAGGGAGATCGAACCTTGCTGACTTCACCCATTCCGGTCACACGTGCCCTGCGCAAGCTTGGCCATGATATTAAAGATGCACGGCGCCGCCGCCGCATCCCCATGGCCATCGCGGCACAGCGGGCGTCCATCAGCAAACCGACGCTCATCAGGGTGGAGCGCGGCGATCCCAGTGTTTCAATCGGAAGCTATGCTACGGTTCTTTTTGTCATGGGAATGGCAGACCGGCTGGCCGATCTCGTCGACCCCAAGAACGACCCCGTGGGCCTGCAGCTTGAAGAAGAGAATCTGCCGAAACGGATTCGTGGGGCACGGAAGCAGAAGCCCACGAAAGGAAAGTGATGGACAGAGAAACCTTTGTGTACGTGGACTTGGATGGCGTTCCCCACCTGATGGGGCGGCTGTGGGCCCGCGTGCGCAAGAACAAGGAAAGCGCCACTTTCGAATACGACGAGGGCTGGCTGCAACATCCCGCACGGTTCTCTCTGGAACCGGCCCTGCAGCTTGGTCCCGGCCCCTTCCACACGCCGGCGGATACGCCGATGTTCGGCGCGATCGGCGACTCGGCACCGGACCGGTGGGGACGGGCACTGATGCGGCGCATGGAACGAAGGCGGGCGGAACGGGAGGGAGGAACTCCACGAACACTTCAGGAGATCGATTTCCTGCTACTGGTGGACGATGAAGCGCGCCAAGGGGCACTGCGCTTCGCGGAACGCGAGGGCGGACCGTTCCTGCGGGAGGAAGGTGTCAAGCGCATACCGCCGCTCGTCGAACTGCCGAAACTGCTTTCGGCGGCGGAACACGTCATGGAGGACAAGGATACCGAAGAGGATCTGCGCCTGTTGTTCGCGCCGGGATCGTCACTCGGAGGTGCCCGTCCGAAGGCCTCGGTGATTGAGAAGGACGGTCATCTCGCGATTGCGAAGTTTTCGCGAAAGGATGATGAAATCATCACAGTGGTGTGGGAAGCGGTGGCTCTGACGCTGGCGAAGAAGGCCGGCATCGCAGTTCCTATGGCGCGCGTCGAGCTCATAGCGAAAAAGCCTGTGCTTCTGCTGAGACGTTTTGACCGGGATGGTGGGCGGCGCATTCCATTTCTATCGGCCATGAGCATGCTGGGATCAAAGGACAACGAAACCCGAAGCTATCTGGAAATCGTAGACGCACTGCGCCAGCACGGGGCTTCTCCAAAAGCAGACATGGCGGCGCTGTGGCGGCGCCTAGTGTTCAATATTCTGATCTCCAATACCGATGACCACTTGCGCAATCACGGTTTTCTGTATGAGGGTCCGGATGGCTGGCGCCTTTCCCCGGCCTACGACCTCAACCCGGTGCCGACCGATATCAAGCCGCGCATCCTCAGCACAGCGATCAACGAGGATGACAACACAGCCTCCCTCGCGCTGGCGATGGAGGTTGCGCGGTATTTCGAACTGGACGACGGAAAAGCCCGCGAAATAGCGGCACAGGTCGGCAAGGCAGTCTCAAAGTGGCGCGACGAAGCTGCGCGACATGGTTTGACGAAACCAGAGATCAACCGTATGGCGTCAGCTTTTGAACATGAAGATCTGCATCTGGCAAGCGGAAGGCAATGATGTCGGCGTTTGTCGGTTGGATTACTCGGAGCGCGAGTAGAACGCGGAAGTCCCGTAAGGTTCAATAACGCGACTAGGGACGGGTTCAGGGGAGTGTGTTTTTATTCAATGCTGCAAGGTTCCTGCAGATAACGCATGCCCGGGAGGAGCTGTAATTGCACACGCGAACACGTTTGACCCATCGCGCCGTGACTTCTCGTCCGATGACGGAAGCGACGCCTTCAATGGACGAGTGCGAGCGCTTGGCATCTCTCGGTTATGCCGCTTTTCGGTAATAGTAATTCAGCAGTCCACCCAGCCGCTGACGCCGCTCTACACCTCCAGTGGTTTCAGCTTCCCTATCCATCGGCACGACCAGCCGGTTTTCCAGTCCTTGATGATTGCGTTCCAAATGATAGTGGGCTATGAACTCATGAATGGCTCTACGTAGCGACTCTTCGCCAAAGAAGATCATCTGGTCCAAACAGTTTTCCTTGATCGTTCTCACGAACCGCTCTGCATGAGCATTCAGGTTGGGCGATCGCGGCGGCAATTTCACCGATTCGATGCCCGCATCGGCCAGCAGGTTCAGAAACTCTCGCGTATACAACGGATCTCGGTCATGAATGAGATAGCGTTTTCTTCTCAAGAATCCGTCAACACCATCGGTGAGATTGCGAGCAATTTGAGCCATCCATAATCCATTCGCCTGGCTCGCGATTCCTCCGATCTCAACACGTCGTGTCGATAATTCCATGAAGAAGAGCACAATAAAGCGCCGCAATCCGTTCTTGGTCCATACCTCCACGGTGAAGAAGTCGCTAGCCACGATCTGCTCCCAGTGCCGACTGAGGAACTCCTTCCATGTCGTCCTTCGGCTACGTTCCGGGGCTGGCTCCATGCCATGCTGTTTCAGAATCGTGGCAATAGTGTTGTATGCCAACCCGTGGCCCAGATTGGCCAGTGCTCCTTGGATTCTCCGGTAGCCCCAGCCCCGGTTTTCCTCCGCCATCCGAACCACCAGCGCCTCGACTTCAGCCACGGTTCGCGGTCGTCCGGGCCTACGGCAGGCACTGCCATCGTATTTCTCTGCGATCAGCTTTCGATGCCAGGCCAACAAGGTTTCAGGCGTCACGATAGTGGCTAGTTGATTAAGCACACGCCGGCCGAGTTTCTTGGCCTTGACAGCTAAGCGACGACGCTGGTCATCGTTGAATCGCATTCGGCGACTACCCATCTGCTGCCTAAGAACTCGATTCTCCTCCAACAGGTACTCGACGACTTGCTGTTGATGATGGTTCATCCATCCGGCAATGGCAATAACCACAAATTGGAATGGGTGCAAAACTGAGCGCATCCGTGAAGAGTATCACTGGATACTGAACTTACGCTCCACATGAATCAATGAGATCGAGTTTTTGAACACTACGCGATCAGTCTTTCGACAAAGGGCGATTGCCAGGGACTCCGGCGTGCCGTTTGAATTTCCTCGATGTCCATTCCTTTCACACGGTCATGGAAAGAGCCTCCGTAGATCTTATCTCTATCTCGTAGCAGATATCGGGGGGCCGTATCTTCGGGGAAAGCGTGAACCATCTGTTGCCCCGTCCAAAGGCGGTGGGATGAGCAGTGACGTTGAAGTGGACGACTTGCCTGCGATCGTGCCTCAAGACGACAAAACAAAACAGGATTCGAAAAGTAATGGTCGGGACGGTGAAGAAGTCAATGGAGGTGATCTCTCCAGCGTGATTCTCCAGAAAGGTCTTCCAGGTCTGCGAGGGAGGCTTCTGGCTTCGCACGCGGTACTTGGCTACGGTTGATTCTGCCACCTCATATCCTAGAAGTCGAAGCTCGGACTGGATGCGTGGGACGCCCCACAGGGGATTCTCGCCCGAGATTTTGCGGATCAGGTCTCGGATCTCCCTATCCAGCTTGGGACGTCCTCCCTGGCTCGATCTGGACTTCCAACGCCAGTACATCTTGAAGCCCTGGCGATGGTATTGTCAAGTTAATCCATTTCAGATCCTGGCACGGGTATTTGTCAGTCTCTAAGCTGTTGATTCTTAGTCTCAGTGCCAGCTGCTTTGGCCCCGAAAATGAGAGAATCTTCTTCAAGTTGACAATACCGCGTGCATCCATCCTGGAGGAGCCCGCCATCCAGGCACGGACACAAATAGCGCCTGAGAATGCGCATTACGGTTTTAAAGGGACCTTTAGAATAAAATTATCTGCCGTTTGCCCAATTTTTACTGCCCATTGCACTGGAGACCTTTTGCCCTTAATCTGAATTTTCATGGACAAATCGGCCCAATTGCCGGAACCGTGTGTGTCAGCATCGACAACTAGAGGCAAAGCGTAAATTTTCATTGCCCCTGGCGTGGGTTCGCCGATCGGCAATGCCAAATCGCTTTTGCTGCCGTCGGGGAAATGAGCCTGAATCGTGATCTGTCCGGGCGGGGCGGAACAACCATCATTTCGCAGGCCCAAAACCAGATCATCCTTGCCTTGGGCAATCCGGCGGCGCCACACGATGGAAGGACGCAATCGGTAGCCAATTCGTTGTTCGAGTAATTCGTAGGTGTCCCGGCAATGCTCATGAGCCCAAATGGTATCCCAGGGATTGAATCCGACCGCCACGTAGTGTGCGGCGATATCAAAGTAACGCTGCGGAAGCGGGTGTGGCTCCTCGGCAGATGTCAGTAAATGAGTCCCCGGAATAATAGTCTCCCACAGCATGGCGCTACCCGGTTTCAGGCCTTGGGCCAAGCGGGTTTCGGCTGTCGAAAAATTCGACATGAAACTATCGCGGCGAGGCCAGCACACACCTTGCTCGAAGGCGCGTTGACACGCTGCATAATCGGCAGCATGTATACCCAGCACCGCCGGCGTTTTGGGGAATGCTTCCAGGTGATCGCGAATCAGGCGCTCAATCACTGCCTCCACTCGTTCGTGCGGAGGCTCGTAATTGGTAACGCTACCCTCAGGCGTGTAACGTGCGTAGTGATGCATCTCACCCCAGAATCCATAACCCGAGATGTCCACATATTCCAGAAGTGAATGTTTATCGAATTCCGCACCTAACAGCGAGACGAATTCGCCCCACCAATTGAGGTACTCGTCGCTGTACTCGGGAAAATACTTCGGACGGGGACCGGGCACATTATCGCCATGCCAGTATGGGATCATCTTGAACCGACCCTGTAAAAACTCCGGCAAACCATTCTCCGCCATACTATGCGGCGAACAATTCATAATGCGAAAACTCCATCGTTTGCCAGATTTGTCGGCCGCCTCCAGCACCCATTGCCAGGGGAAAGGCAATTCAAGTTTCCCTTGTTGTTTTTGCACGTCTCTCCATTCAAACCGAACGTATAGATTATCAATATAAGGCAATTCCATCATGCGGTTGAAAGTCGCCCGATCGAGGGGCAGAGGAGGTAATCCCTGGGTGCGGTTCCATTCTCCCCCTGTGTAACCCACGTGCATGTGATCGCTGAAAACATAAGCATTAACACCCATGCCCGGATTCGGCACCGGTCCTTCGGCCGGATCAAAATAAGCCAGGTGTCTGGCCGCCTCATCGGCCCGGCGGATCCATTCATCTTTGGGTTCCTTTCCCGGCGGAGCGCCCCAGCTTTCGAGAGCCAACGCGCTGGTTGCCATCGCTGTTTCTTTGATAAAGTTCCGTCGGCTCGCGCGAGCCACATTTACACTGATAGCTATTTGTTTTGATGACATAGATCAAAATATCGCTTGGTTACTGTTTTTCGAATTCGCACTATCATCAGCCGCGCGGTTTTGCTTCCAGAATAATTAAATCGACGCCGGGAGCATTCAGTTCCCGGTGGAGGCTGAACGTATGCCTGGCGAATTACTAATTTATAACGCAAATCCTTGCGATTCAAGATCATGTTACCATGGACCATGCGCGACCTGATCCTACTTTTTATTCATCTCATCGCAACGATTGCCGGGCTTCTGGGCCCAGGCGGCATGCGTTCCGTGGGTACTGTCAACTTGGCCGTCGTTGGAGCGAGTTGGGACGGTCTGCGGGCAGACCTCCAGATTCATCAAGGCACACGTTACTTCGTGCCAAACAAGCAGGGAATGGGCTCGCAACATCCGGTGGTTGGCTGACCGCAGCAGGTGGCGTCCGACTCGGAAAAGATTCTGAATGACTCCGTGCACCGACCAGAATCGTTGCGCTTGAGCCACGGATTTGAACCTTCGCATTTGTCGCTCGCGCTGTCGGATCGGCTCATGCGAAACTTCAGCCCGATTATTAGCGTAGCGCTCAGTGTCGTGTACGACAGAAGGCATCAGGGTGCGGCGCGCTGCCTCATAGCTCCTCAGCTTGTCGGTAACCAGTCGCCGGGGTTCCCTTTCCTGAGCTTTCAGTAGCTTACGAAAGAATCGTTCAGCTGCACGCTGATCGCGTCGGGGTTGGACGAGAATATCGATTACGTCGCCATCCTGGTCGACAGCCCGCCACAAATACTGTCGCTGACCTTGGATCGTCACGAACAGTTCGTCCAGGTGCCAGGTGTCGCCCAGGCGTCCCTGCCGTCGCCTGAGCGTCCAGGCGTATTCGATACCAAACTTCTGACACCACTGCCGGATGGTTTCGTAGCTGACGGTGATGCCCCGCTGTGCCAGAAGATCTTCCACATCTCGGAAGCTCAGGCAAAATCGGTAGTAAAGCCAAACGGCATGGCTGATAATTTCATGGGGAAATCTATATCCGCGATAACTGGGCATGTTGGTTTTCATCTGCTCAGTCTGCTCGGATCTCCTCAACTTGACAATACCGCGCGGGGGCCGCGGATACCCGGACGACTTCAACGCCTACCTCAGGATCGGCGAGGATGGCCGGGTCAATTGCTTCATAGGCAAAATCGAGATGGGACAGGGCATCATCGCCGCTCTGGCGCAAATGCTCGCCGAAGAACTCGAGGTTCCCTACAACTCCGTGAGCATGGTCCTGGGCGACACAAAACTCTGCCCATGGGACGGCGGCACAAACGGGTCCCGCAGCGTGAAATATTTTGGCCCGGCTCTGAGAGCGGCCGGGGCGGAAGCCAGGGAGGTCCTGATTCAGATGGCCGCGGAAGAACTGCAGGTGCCGCGGGAAGGCCTTATGGTGAAGGATGGAGTCGTCAGCGACAAGACTCATCCAGCAAAGAAGGTGACCTACGGCGGGCTCGCTAAAGGGAAAACGATCGAGAGACATCTTGAGAATAAACCAGCCCTCAAACTGCCATCCGCCTTTGCCGTTTGTGGAAAATCCCTTCCGCGTTTCGATGCTCCGCAGTAGGTCACAGGCTAGGCGCAGTATGCCGGGGACATTCGCCTGCCTGGCATGCTGTATGGAAGGGTGCTCAGGCCGCCGGCACATGGAGCCAAACTGAAAAGTGCGGATCTTTCC
>JBGOTQ010000289.1:0-10211 GCA_041476565.1 Terriglobia bacterium
CGCCAACTGCCATTGCGGTGCCACTGGGCTCTGATGAATTGGACTTTGCCCAGTAATCCCTTATGAACCATCTGCATGGCTACATTGTAGATGGCGCTATAACGCCTCTGCAGACCTATCTGGAAGACCTGGTTGGGGTGGGCTTGAACCGCTTCATACACCTTGGGAATCTGCTCTTCTTCTTTGGCCATCACTTTTTCCACGAACACATGCTTCCCCGCACTCAAGGCATCTAAGAGCATCGGGACATGCAGGTGGTAGGGAGTAACGATAAAGACCGCTTCTACATCCTTCTTATCCAACACTCTTCGATAGTCGGCAGGTTCCTTGATCGGATTGGACCCTATGGTCTTGAACCCTTGTTCTAAATTGGGGGGATAGATATCACAGATCACCGCGCATCGCCCCATTCTATTGACACTTAGCTTCTTTAAGTGAAAATTCCCTTGTCGCCCAGCTCCGATGAACCCATAGATAACCGGATTCTGGAGAGCCTGGGAATTAATAATTGCGGGTGTTCCCAAAGCCACCGCTGCCGCCGAAGCGGATGCTACCGCGGAAGTCTTTAGAAAGTCACGACGGCTCAGTTTTTTCGGTTCTCGATTCTGATTCATGCTATCTACTCCTGTAGAAAGTCTATCTCTGAATTCAGAATTTCGTTCAAGACCGGCTTACTTCCAACCGTTATGAAAATTGTCACCCCTGACTTTCGCCAAATCGTCCCTGGATTCGTATACCTCCTCAAACGCGTCGAACCTCAACGCCTCGCTCTGCGTAGGGAGCCACATCCGCTTCGCAGGGGCCACGTCCATGATCAGAACGTGAACGGCCGCTGCGGGCCGGGAACCGAGCGGTGAGGTTAAACCGTCGCCGTACACCATCACCTACCTCGGCCACCGGGGAACTGAGGCGAATGGCTCACAATGGACGAACTCCTTGAGCGGTACAAGACTTACAACTACGAAGGACTGGAGACCGAGGGCAGGAACGGAAGAGTGTAGCCGCCTTTGTGGGCGTCGTGTTCGCCCCACGCTGGCGGCCACTTTTCAGACATACTCCCACTGCTTCAGCCACTGGTAATCCGGGGGAAGCTTGGCCCACATTTGCCGGGCGACCGGTTCCAGTTCTAGCTCCAAGCTTGACGTTGACTTCTTGCCTTGATTTTTCTCCTTGAGGTCCAACTGCCGACGCTCTTGGATGGCTTTTACGACATTGTCCACCTGGGCGATGCTGACCATTCCTGGGATGGGTGCCGTTATGGCGGGATTGCTGAGGATGTAGCGAATTGCCAGGCGCGCCCGGCGGTCGTCCTCGGCCCGGTGCGCATTGTTGGGTGAACTGTCGCCCTCAAACAAAGCATTGCTCGCGAACGGCTTGATGCCGAACATCCCCACGTTTTGCTTCCGGATGGTGTCAAACAGGCTGTCCTCCGGCAACTCCTTGGAATTGGCGGTGTACGGGCACAGCACGACTTCGATCTGCTTGGGGTACTGCTCGATCACCGACTCCAACCAGACGCGGTTATGGCTGGAAACGCCTGTGAACCGAGTCTTTCCTTGCTTCTTGGCCTTCTCGAGTGCCCCGACGGTGGCCTCTTCGACACGGAGAAGCTCACTCAAATCGGCGATGCCTTCCATCGGCAACGAAATCCTCCAGACATCGATGTAGTCCAGCCCGGCTTCTTTCAAACCATCGTCCAGTCCCTGGACGAGGCGCTCCGGGGTGCGCCATTCCGTGTAGCGGGGTTCCCGGGTGTGCCAGGAGTAACCGAGGTACATCTTTTCCCGGCGACCCTTGAGCGCTTTGCTGTAAGCCAGGATCTCCTGAGGGGAGCACGCATCCACGTAGTTGATGCCCGACTCGATGCAGTGGCTGACGACCTCATGCCGGTTCTTGACGAACTCAGGATTACTGAGGTTCGCCGTGTCGGCTTCATCGCAGCAGGCGCTTTTCGGTGAGGCACTGGTCACCACCGTGTGGACTCGCTTCCAGTGGCCGCCAAGGCATGCTGCGGAAACCATCAGCCCCGTCTTGCCGAGCTTCCGGTATTCCATGTTCTCGTTGTAATTCAGAATGCTGCGATTCGAACTCGGTCCGGCTTCGGCGACATCGAAGCCAGCCGCCAGTCCGCCCGCGAGAATCGCGCCGCACTTCACGAAATCACGGCGGGTGATTTGACAGTTCTTGGCCATGTAGAATTAAACCTCCTTTACTTCCAATGAAATTAATTTACGAAGTCCCCACCGCGGTCAACGCGACCATGACCGCGGCGTTACTAGTTTCTAGGGAACGATCATATTCCCTAACAAAACTATAAGCAAGGAGTTAGCCAGGCGGAGTCTGCCTCCTGAAGTGAATTTACTGTCCTAATTGATGGCAGAAGAAACAATCCGTAGAGGCTTTTTTGGCCCTGTGGCACTGAATACAGGCCGTCATTCGCGTAGAGACCTCCTGAGCCAAGACCGCACGGGTCTGGACGGGCCCGTGGCAGGTCTCGCACTTTTGCCCCGCTTTCATATGTGAAGCATGGCTGAAGAAAACGTAGGCGGGGACCTTGTAGACACGGACCCACCGGATTTGTTCTCCTCGGTTATGCAGTTCCGCCAGCTTCTTGATTTCAGGACTGCCGGTGCTCTCCGTCTCGTGACATTGCATGCAGAGCGCAACGGTCGGCAAGCCCGCCTGGTCCTTGCTGTCTGCATCGATGTGACAGCCTCCACACTCTATCCCTAGTTCCGAATGCTGCTTGTGACTGAATCGAATGGGCTGAGGAGGAGCTGGCGCCGGCAGCTTCTCCTCCTTGTTTTGTGAAGCGGCCAAAGGCATGATGGACACAGACCATCCGGCCGCACTGAAAGCCAGCAGGATCAATGGGAGATTGCGTTGCAGGACGCCTCTTTTGACGACCACCAGCATTCTGTCACGGCAATGCAAATGCGACCAGCTTTCCAGTGAAAGTCTTGTCATACTTATTGCCACCGCCGGCTGCAATTACCACGAACTGCTTTCCGGTTTTCAGTCCTTGATAGGTGATGGGTGAGGCCATCCCGCTCGCTGGCAGCCGTGTCACCCACAGCTCCTCTCCATTGTCTTTGTCAAAGGCACGAAAGCGCTTATCGTTGGTTGCGCCAATGAACAGCAGGCCTCCGGCCGTCACAACTGATCCGCCAATATTCGGTGTTCCCGTCTTCGGTACACCCCGGCTTTTCAGCTCGTCGAATTCTCCCAAGGGCACGCGCCAGCGAAACTCGCCACTGTTCAGGTCGATGGCGGTCAACGTACCCCAAGGGGGCTTCTGACACGGATAGCCCCGGGAATCCCAAAAGAACTCGAATTTGGCAGCGCGCAGGGCAAACGGGAGTCCCGCTTCCTCCGGACGCTTCACCAGCCGGAAAAGCCCGCCCACATCCATTGAGTTGACAAACAACACCTCCGAGGACGGATCGAAAGATGCGCCTCCCCAGTTGACCCCTCCATTCAGCCCCGGGAACACAACCATGTTCTTCTCACCAATGGGCCGATACATTGCGACGTCCACCACGGCATCCTTGACCATGGCCAGACATTCCTGTCTGGATTCAGGAGTAACGTCGGTCAGATCCTCGTGGCGCATGGATTGGCGAGCGAAAGGCGGAGGCTTGCGCGGATAGGGCTGGGTCGGCCAGGCCTCCTCCCCCGGAATTTCACTGCGTGGAACGGGCCGCTCCTCAATTTCGAACAGCGGTTGACCGGTCTCGCGATGAAAGAGAAATACAAACCCTGTCTTGGTCACTTGGGCCACCGCAGGCGTTTCCCGTCCGTCCCGGCGCACCGTGACCAGCACGGGCTGCGCCGGCAGATCATAATCCCAGAGATCGTGATGAACGGTCTGGAAATGCCACAAACGACGGCCGGTTTTGCAGTCCAGGGCCACTACACTGTCAGAGAACAGGTTGGAACCCTTGCGATCACCCCCGTAGAAATCGTAGGAGGACGATGTCAGCGGAACAAATACCAATCCTCGCTCCTCATCCACGCTCAGCATCGACCACGCGTTGGTCCCGCCTCGATCTTTCCAGGAATCACCTTCCCAGGTTTCGTTGCCAGGCTCCCCGGGTTGCGCCACCGAATGAAAGCGCCAGAGCAGTTTGCCACTCTGTGCTTCAAATCCCCGAATGTCACCACTGGGGCCCTTGGACAATCCGTCGGAAACCAGGCTCCCGGCGATGATGACGTCGCGGCAAACCGCCACAGGTGAGGTCAGTCGGAAAAACCCTGCAGGGAAGCCATCCGTAATGTCTTTTGTCAGATCCAGTACGCCGTCCTGGCCGAAAGCTGGATCAGGTTTGCCGGTGGCGGTGTCGATCGAGTAAAGCCGGCCCTGCAAGTCACCCAGGAAGATCCGCTTCAGTTTTCCCTGGCTCCAGTAAGTGGCGCCCCGGCTGACTAGAAGGTTGGCCCGCATTGTCTTGTCAATCTGGGGGTCAAATGCCCAGAGTTGCTTACCGGTTTCAGGGTCAAGAGCAATCAGTCGGCAAAACGGCGTGGTGACATACATCACTCCATCGACCACCAGGGGGCTAGCCTCAAACGCCGAGCGAGTCGGGTACTGGGTGCCGTCACTCACGTCGCTGGTGTCAAAGGTCCAGGACACCCGGAGTTGCTGAACATTCTTCTTGTTGATCTGATCGAGTGGTGCATATCTCGTCCCCCCCGCGTCGCCCCCGTAGTGGCGCCACTCTATGGCTTGTGTACGGCCGGTTGCTGAACGGACCTGGCAGACTCCATAGGGGAGGACTGTCAAGCAGAAAACGATCAACAAAACTGGACTGTTGAAGAAGAGTCTGAGACGAGCTTCCATCGGGTATGGTCCTCCCGCCGCTAATTGGAAGTAGACTTAGTATAAGGCTCTTGACTGAAGATCAAGTCGGCTGTGAAACCGAACTGATCGTGGCGTCCGCGGTCGCATCCAAGATCGGGATCTCCCAAAAGCGTGTCTGGGTTGCTGCCATTCCTTCCATGTAGAAGTTCGTGGCGAAGCATTTGTCGCCAGATCGGGATTTATCCTCGGAAACCTTATTGGTACTCCGCGAGATTGGTTGTCTCATATCATCTTCGATCTGACACACCGCTTCATGAGAAAGAAGGGTCTCCTGCCGCTTGATGAAAATCCGATCTCGAAGCCCGGGAGATGCTTGGCACCTCCCGGGTTCAGCACGGGAAGGTCTAGGCGAGACCGGGTTAATCCGTTCAGAATATAACTTTGGCCCCGAACTGGATGGTTCGCGGAGCGCTTACGGCGCCATTCCACTCCCCGAAGGTTGGACTGGAAACATCATTGTCGAACGCTCCTCCCCCAAAGCATCGAGACGTGCAGGTGAGGATGTGCCAGTTCCACATGTTAAAGAACTCGGCCCGAAACTCTACACCGACGCTTTCCGAAATCCGCGTTCTTTTGTACACGGTAAAGTCCTGGTTGTGGTAGCCGAATCCCCTGAGGTTGGATACCCGAGGCCCATTTCCGTAATAGAAATTGAAATCATTGGGGCTTTCGAACGCGTTTGCGTTGAATAATGCCCCTTTACCGGGGTCGAAGTCTGCCTTGCTCTGGGCAAAGGGGTTCGCCCCCGGAAGGATGGCAGGGATGCAGGCGACTCGAAATTGGTCAGGCACCGTGCAAGCACCCGACCGGAAGAAGGAGGGAACACCCGACTGCACGCGGAAGATGGTGTTCAATCCCCACCCACCCAGTAGCTTGTCTGCCACGCCCCCGTTGTTCAGGAACCGCTTGCCCTTTCCGACCGGTAGATCGTAAATGATCGCCGTTGAGAGCGTTTGCGGCACATCCTCCAGAGCTAGTCCTTTGTTGCGGTGCATTTCGAACGGTGAGATCACACCGGTTGCCCAGCCCGTTGTCGCCGTAGGTTGGATGGTGTCGGCGTCGGTCAGCAGCTTGGACATGGTATAGGAGGCCAGGAGCCAGACCCCCTGGGCGTAACGCTTCTCGGCCTTGAACTGAAAAGAGTGATAGGTCGAGTTCCCGGAGTGCTCGTTCAGTCCCATCAGATTGCCGCAGTACTGCGGGAATGGTACCAGCGCCTGGGCCACCGAAGGCGCGCAATCCTGCATTTGCGTTTCCCAACCGGCATACGGATTGGAGACGCCATCCAGCTGGGCTTGCCCCGGCTGAAACTCATCGTAAAGAGCCGATCCCATGGACAACAGACTTGGGTTCAGCGCATTTAGCGGAGATATCTGCGACAGGAGGTGGGTTCCCTTGTTTCCCACATAAGCCGCGCTGATGTAGAAGGTATTGGTAAACTGGTGCTCGACGGTCAGGTTCCATTGCTGTGCGTAAGAGTGGTGATTGCCGTCCAAGGGTCGGTAGGTTGGACCCGCCTTACCGTTGAGGAGGGAAGGATCGATCGTTGGCGGCAGTTGGGAGATCGGAGGCAAGCCTTGGCTGAGGAGGAAGCCTGCCGTCATCCCGCCTTGTGAGCTGGCTTGGCTCTGACTGCTCATGAACCCATCCAACGCCGCTCCCCCGCCCCAACCCGGGTAGTAAGACCCGAGGTAGAAGATTCCGTAACCGGCGCGCACGACCGTGTTACTGCCTAAGGCGTAAGCCAGCCCCAGTCGAGGAGCAAAGGCCTTGTACCAGGTTTTCTCAGGGGCCCGACTTCCGAAGCCCGCCGCCCCGTAAGGGATGTTGAGTGAATTAGATTGACTGTCGGCCCAAGCGACCCGGCCCGGGCGATTTCCTGCCCCCGGGTTTGAGCCCGTAGGATCAAAGAAGGCCAAGTTGTTAAACTTCTCCACAGAGGGCTTTGCCACATCCCAGCGGATTCCGTAATTAACGCTCAGCTTAGGTGTTGCCTTCCATGTGTCGCCAGCGTGTAAACTCCAGGCTGAGCTGCGCATGTAGGCGGTATCTACGGCGATATAATTGGTGGTGCCATAGTCTACCTGTTCTAACAGGAAACTGGCCACGGAATTGCCACTCGGCAGGCCAAGCAGGCCCGTGTTGGCGCGGCTGAAATTAAAACTCCCTGCATAGCCATAGTTGTTTCTGGTGTTGAGCTGAAGCTTGCGGAATTCGCCGCCAAATTTGAAAGTATGCCTGCCGCGAACCCACGTCAGCAGGTCGTTCACGACGTTCGTCGGCCGGCTCTCATACCAGTCCAGGCCTCCGCAGCCCATGCTCTGGTAGTCTTCCAGGTTGATCTGTGGGGGGGAGGCATGGCTGGCCGCGCCTGGTATCTGGGGCATTTGCCCGGCATAGCCCTTATCCACGCAGGTTTCATTACCTCTAAAATTCAGAAACCCGTAATTGGCGTTGTTCAGTAGGTTCGGCGAGAAGGTATGGTCCCAATTGAGCCGGTGGACCCAGGGTCCGATCTCACCACCGTTGGTAATATAGGTATCCGAGCTGATCATTTCTGGCAGGGTACTGGTCCTGAGAAAGGCCGTGTCCTTATAATGGCTCACCCAGGAGAAATGATCTTTCTCGCCCCAGTAGTGGTCAATCCGCCAGTCGATTTGAACTCGGTGGCTTGTATTCGCCCCGCTGATATCCTGTATAGCGATAGGCGAGACGTAATTGTCTAATGGTTTCGCGAAGTCAGTTGGCGGAAGCTGTTTTAGCCACTGTTTGGCCAGGGAGTTCTGGAGCCGTGGATCCGACGGGCAGATGACATTCGGTGTTTTGCCGTCACAACCCATGAACTGATCCCGCAGATACGGCAGGTTGTCAGGTCCAACATTCTGGTTTGGATCGAAGCTCGGATTCGCTCGTGTGGTGGCGGGGTCAAATATCGGGTCCGGCCACTCACTGAAATCTCCATTCCGCATCTTCTCGGTGGGAATGCTGATTATTGGCCGCCGGGAGCCTCCGCGGATGGTCCATTCGTCGAAGGCTGTGAAAAAGAAAGTCTTATGCTGACCGCCCGAAAGGAAAGGAACCCCCTTTATGGGCCCGCCAATAGAGCCGCCGAACTCGTTCTCCTGGTCCTTCGGCACGAAGTCAATGCCATACTGGCGAGCGTTGAGAGTGGTATTACGCAGGTATTCATGCAGTTCCCCGTGGAATGCCTTCGTTCCTGACTTTGTCACAGCTGTGACCACTCCAGAAGTTGTCGAACCGTACTGCGGCTCGTAGTTCGAGGTAAGCAAGGTGACCTCGCTCGTAGCCTCCGGCGTCATAGGATAATCGTTGCCCAGAGAAACCATGCCGCTCTGGCTCATCAGGCCCTGTTGCATGGTGACACCGTCCAGCACCGCTTCATCGCCCATCTGCATTCCGCCGTTCACGCGAGCGTCGAACGAATTTCCAGCTATCGTAGTCACACCCGGTGACAGCACAATAAAGTTGGCAGCCGAGCGCGTGTTGCCCGCTACAACCAAAGGGAGATCTCCTATTACTTCTGGACTGATAGCATTTTTCACCTCTGCGTTCTCAAAGTTGAGAGGAGAGGCGAGACTCGTCACCTCCATAGTTTGCGTTTCTGCACCGACTTCGAGCTTCACTTCGATTCGCACGCTTTCATTGACATTGACGGTCGTGCCCTTCTGCACGAATTCCCGGAATCCCTTGGCGGTGACCTGCAAATCGTAAGCACCTTGTTGCAGGTTTCCAAAGAGGTAGAGGCCGTCCGGGCTGGTGGTCAATTTCCTTACTACCCCAGTGGCCACGGACGTAAGCGTCAGCTCGGCAGATGGAACTACCGCTCCTGAGGGATCTGTCACCGTACCGCCGATAGATCCGTTGAAGCTCTGTGCCCAGGCTAAGACTGGCAAGAGCACAATGACTAATCCCGTTGAGACTACCCATGCTTGCGAGTGTCTGGCTAACATGTAATCCTCCTCCTCGTTTCTTGCCGTTGGTTCGTTTGCCCACGCGAGAAGCGTGGCTGAAAGGTTTCAAAAAAGACTGCCGCGACCGTGGCACGGTCAGGGTTTCGTGACTTCGGGAACTATATGGTTTTTGGGAAGCCCTCTTCCCCGGTCAGAGCCTAGTGGCAGGGCGGGTGTCACTTGCTCTTTGAAACGGTTCAATTATCCCGAAACTATATAGGCCCTTTTCCTGTTGTCAAGAAAAAAATGCGAATTGCTGGTGTGCCTGCCAATAATTCTATCCAGACTCAGAACATTGCAATTACTGACCCTGCGTGATAGCTTCTCAACCCATGGTGCTGCCGCAATCTACTGCTGGTAACTAGTCCTCAACTGGTGCTTCCGCTATCAATTGTTGGTTGGGTTGGTGTAAAGATTTAGTTAACAATAGATTACAATCCAATTTGACTTCCCCAATTCTAGCCAGTTCTGGATCTGAGACAAGTGCTTTTACAGAAGGGAATTAAGGCCCAGTTACCAATAGCAGATTGCGGAAGCACCAGCGTGTGAGTAACCAAGAGCTACCATTTCTTATAGGGCAGGAACTTCCCATTCAAAGTGATCTTCACACGATCGCCTTTTGGATCTGGCACGCGCTCAATGTCCATTGTGAAGTCAATTGCGCTCATGATGCCAGGTCCGAACTTCTCCTCGATCAAGGCCTTCATTGTGGAGCCATACACATAAATGATTTCCTGAAACCGGTACGCCAACGGCTCTTTGGGTACGGTAGGTGCCGCTTCCCCCTTGATGGCATATTCGGTGAGGGCGTCGGTGACTCCCGGGGCTAGTCCCAGAAAATCCCCTATTCGCTTAGACTCCTCTTGCGACAGTGCGTTTTCGCCTAGACATGCGGAGGTCACATAGACTCCCGAGAGACCGGCGGCTTTCGCAATTCCAGCCCAAGTGGATGGTTTTCTCTTCTTGGCGTCCAGGATGGTCGCTGTCATTTCGCTTTTTGTCATGATGGTACCCTCGATCGATTGATTGACGTTGAGCACTGGTGTTCGTGAATCCCCCAACTCTGGTGGCAGCTTACAAAAATGCGAGACCTACAAACATCGCGCTGGCTCTGGCTACTCATTCGCAAACCGGGGCAGGCGTGCAATTGCAGGCCATTAAGGGCTCTGCAGGGCTGAGGACGAATGTCAGGGATAGACAGAAGAGATTCGAGGCTATCCAAGGCCGACAGGAAAGTGAGGAAGATGACTCGACGGAATGCACGACGGACCCTTCATTTGACATTGCCGGCAGGCCCCAAGGGACTTCGTTGCAGGAGGAGGTCGACAATGCCTTGTGGAACCTCATATCTGGCCATCGCGCTGTTACCCACATAACCC
>JBGOTQ010000290.1:0-10207 GCA_041476565.1 Terriglobia bacterium
AGTCACCGCCCTGACAGAAACGATGCCGATAGGCCATCCCTTGGTGAGGCCCATCAAAGTACATCACATCGACAGGATAGTTGGTGATCACTTCCCGGTAGAGATTCAGATATTCTTGACTGATGGGAGAATTGATGCAGCCTTCGTAGTACTGCCCAAATCCATAATGCCCTGTGGTCATGGGCGTGCCGTCGGGAAAGCGTTTCACCCAGTCCTGGTAACGGGGATTGCCGGATTCCACTTCCATGAAGGGATGGTTTACGGGATGATAGGCCACCACCTTCAGTCCGGCTTGGCTGAACCGCTCGACTGTGCGTCGCAAGGGATCTTCCGCCGGCAGTTTCGGGTGAATGGGAAGTCTTGTTTGAGTGGGAAAATGAACAAAATAGGCCATGGCTGGATAGCGCATCGCCTCGGCGCTCAGTTGCTTGGCGATGGTTAAGGCTTTGTCAGCCTCGTATTCAAAATGCGGATAAAAAGGGGGATTATAACCCTCGGCGATCAAGGTACAACTGGAACGAATCCACTGGTAGAGGTTCGTTGAAGAACCATCCGGAGTGACGGGACTGGCCTGGGCTTGGTCCAATGAAGCGCTCCGATACGGAGAAGCTGCCAGCATAGAACTGCCCACTTTGATAAACTGGCGACGACTAAATTCGCTCATGCTCTTATCTCCTACTACGATACTTGAGGCGGCGTTGCGTCCCAGTTTAGCACTACAGAACGAGGTCCTGCTCTGAATGTCCAACGGTCTTTGTTTTGCTCCGCCCAGATCGTGACCAGGGTTTGCTCTACTTCAGACCAGGAGAGCGCGACAACGTTGCGCCAATGAGCTTCCCTTTTTTCCAGGCGAATTGTGAAGAGAGAAATCTCTTTCCCGCCAATATCCTTAGCTGGGAGATTTCCGGCCGTCACTCGAACACCGTCCAGGCTCAGAGGATGTAAGCGCAAAACAGCAGTCCTGCCAGGACAAATATAGGCTCCATCTGTTTCTTTTGCCGAAGGGTTTTCCGCATGAAATCGCAACTCCAGTTGGTGCGGTTGGTCCAACTCAATGTCATCCGCGACAATCAGGACATTGGGTTTTAAGAAAAGGATCTGCCTCAGGAAGCATCTCAGGCCCAAATCGGCGGGGTACGCCTGGGTTGCATCGCCTACGATATGGTCCAGGTCCGGATTGGAGGAAGTGCGAAGCACATAGGGGAGCACCTTCTTAGGTGTGAGTTGCGATTTGCCGTGGAACCACTGAAAGCCTTCACCCAACTGGCCCTTCCCGTCCACAAGGAGTGTGTTGTGCTGGTCGGTCATTTTCCACAGATACCCATCATCTCGAATCAACCACTCGCCATTGCCGAAGAGCACAAAATGATTGGCGTCGGGGTGAGCATGACCACTTCCCGAATCGTAGTCAAATCTCAAAGTCCCCTGGTGCCCAAGCGCCGGCCCGCATTTGAAAACCAAAAGGGATTCCTTTCCGGACCAACCCGAGCGCGCCGATACAATTCCCATGTCTTCGAAGTGGCGTAGAGTCGGCAAGTCTGAGGGAGACAATTCGGGTACGTCGGGATTGTACCAGAGCAAGTTAAGCCAATCGGAGATAGGGATCGTGACGTTGGCATGAGCCAGTTCCCGTGCAAGCCACTGGGCGTGACCATCTCTGTAGAGGTCAGCGAGCCGCCGCAACGAATAATCTGGGCCATACCGGCCCCATCGGAAGCAATCCCCAATATCAACGATAGTACTTTCCTTCGTCCATGAAGCCCGCGGCAGCCCCATGTACAGGCGATAAAAAGGAGTCTGGCGCCACCAGCAGTTCCAGATTGTTTCTCCGAGAGACTCCTCGGCCAACTGCCAGAATTTGAGCATGTATTCAACCCCGTAACCCCAGTAGGATACTCCTTCGTGACTGGCGCCATCGGGACCGAGCGCCATCTCAGTCTGCCGGAATTTCGTTAAGGCCGTGTCGATCCAACTGAGCGACTGTTCTTCGCCACCGGGTTCATCAAAAAGCGAAAACCCCACCGTGGCCAAGCTAGCCACGTTCACCCAGAGATGGTTTTGTAAGAATTCATTCCTCCAGTACTGAGTGCCAGTTGCCCGATGCATCACTCGAGCGCGTTCGAAAAGCGTTTGGACCACGGTTTGGCGGGTCTTGGCGTCCAGTTCATGGTAGAGCCAGTCGTAAACGAGGCTCAGCCCATACAACTGATGAGCAGCAGCAAGGTCATTGCCTTCGGAGTGTCCGATCCCCCAGTGTGGGTAACTGCAGGAGGCGAGTGACCACTGTCTTGCTGATTCCAGGTAGCGCTTATCTTGAGTTAACAGGTAGGACAATGCCAGGAAAGGAAGGTTGTTCCCCACATCCCGTTGCCAATTTTGTTCGGGACCAGCCAGGTTGTTGTCTAACTCCCGGTAGACTGGCGGCTGGCTGGCGACAATCGAATCGGCCTGTTGTTGGATCTTGCGCCAGATTTCTGCGTGAGTTGTCTGGATTGAAATCTTTAATTGTTCTATACGTCTCGCAGTGATGTGAAGACGAGGGTGAAGTCCCTTCTTTCGGTTGAGCGCCTGGAGAACAGATGAAGAGGGGGAGCGACTAGACAGCCCTTCCGCAGACTGCGCTCGAACCAGGGCCGGAGAGCAGAAGGTGAAACTAAGGCCCTTAATAAGCTGGCGACGGCTAAAATTGTTCATGATTCAAATCCTATGTCCATAAACTGGGCCAACCTCCGAACACTCCCAGGCTGAGGTTTTCCGGCAGGCCTAGCAAGTCGAATACTGTAATTCCAGGCAGACAGAGGCCTCCCGCTCAAAAAGCGCCTCTCTGTTGCCGGACGATGTGTGCCAATAAACTGAGCAGCGAGGCAGCGCTGTAAATCACTCTGCTTAAGGAAAACTCTCTTCAGACCATCAGAAAACCGCCATTGACCTCAATGACTTGGCCCTGGATGAACCGTGCCTGTTCTGAACAGAGGAAAACTACAACGTCGGCGACTTCCTCCGGTGTGCCAATTCGCTGCAGGGGGGTAGCGGCAGCCACAGCCTGTAAGCTCTCAGGTGTGGAGAAATTGCGGTGGTAATTAGTGTCGACTGTTCCCGGCGAAACGGCATTGACACGAATCCCCTGGGGGGCAAATTCCTTGGCTAACCCTTTGGTCAAAGTGGAGAGAGCGCCTTTCGCCGTCGCATAGGCAATCGCACCAATGCCTCCACCATTGCGGGCTGCTACCGATGAAATGTTAACGATGAACCCTCGCCGCCGCTCGACCATTCCGGCCAGAACAGCGCGGGTGATCATAACCGCGCTGGTGAGATTGAGTGTCATCACCTGGTCCCACAGCGTATCAGAGAAATCCAGGAAGCGAGTTCGTTGCAACAGAGAACCCGCATTGTTGACCAGGATGTCAACAGGCCACCCGGTTTCTCTCACCAATCCAATAAGACAACGAATTCCTTCCGCAGTACTGAGGTCGGATTGAAGGACCGCACCGTCGCCTCCACAAGTTCGAATCTGGTCCAATATCTCAAGGGCCCCCTGCGTATTGTTGTGACAGTGAAGCAGAATATACGCTCCCAGCTTGCCCAAGGCCAGTGCGGTCGCAGCACCTATGCCACTACTGGCCCCGCTGATGAGCGCCGTCATGCCCTTTAATCTTGTGTCGTCCATCCTCCACCTCCCAAGTGCATCTTTCTGGTCCACCACTGATCCCATGGACTCACTGGCAATTACCGTAAAGAATCTCGTGAGCCTGGGCTCGGCGACATTCTGTACATCCAGACATCTCTCGACTGGGTGGGATCTCCCTTGCCAGTTCCGCCAGCAATCAAGTCTAGCCATCCAAGAGCAAACAGATCTTCTTCAAAACAGGAAGGGGGTCTCACTGGTGGAACCGAAAAGCTTGGGGCCTTGTGCCAGGCCCCAAGCTTCGCAGGAAAAGAGGTTTTGCTTCGATCCTTAGAAAACGAAACGGGCTCCCATTTGAACCTGCCGTGGGCTGTTTTTCTGGCTGTTGATCGTGCCAAATCCGCCACCTTCGAACGTTATCCTGGGATTGGCAAAACGAGGAGTGTTAGTAAAGTTAAAGAACTCACCCCGCAGTTCCAGCTTCATGCGTTCACTGAACTTGATGTTCTTGAAGAGCGACAGATCCAGGCTGCGAATCCCCGAGCCGCGAGCTTCTGCAATATAACGGGGTGAGTTGCCAGGCTCTTGAGGCGGAGGTGCCGAAAAGGCACCGAGATTAAAGTAGTTCCCTATACGGTCCACCACGTCTTTGATGCTGTAACTGCTACGGGGGTCTCCATTGATATTGGGGCGTTGAGCTCCATCGGCCAGCACGCTATTGGCATAAGCAAAGGTGAGCGGTTGCCCTGATTGGAAAGTCAAGTAACTGTTCACTTGCCAGTTACCAATAATCGTGTCTAAAGCGCGACCCCAATTTTTGCCCACAGACTTGCCGCGTCCAAGTGGCAATTCATACGTGCCGCCGACCACAAAACGCTGGGGGGTGTCTGCGCCCGAAAGGCCGTACTCACAACTTAGGCAGTTGGGATCTTGAATGCTGACCCCACCGCTGTTGGTAGCATCATTGCCGTAACGGGTGTTAAAACCGGCCCCGCCACTGTCCATGGTTCGCGAAAACGTATAAGCGCCTACGAAGTTCAGACCATGCGAATAGCGTTTCTCGAAACGTACGAACAAGGCGTTGTATCGGGCCGTCCCTATCGGCCTGGGTCCTCCGGCTAAGCCCCCGTCGAACTGTGGAGTAGCCCGCAATAAATTCATGCGGGGGATAGTATCGTTGTTATAGATCGATGTGGGCTCGGTGAAGATGGCATTGGGTCCCACAAAGAGAGATTGGAAGGGGTTCGGGACCAATTCTTCAAGTCCGGCCGTGCCATACTTCAAACGATCCGCTGTCGAGATGTGGCTGAAGTTCGTAGCGCCATCATAATACGTCGGCAGGTGGGCGCTCCGGCTGGCTGAGTATGCCACATCAATCAACATCGTGCTCGTCAACTCGTGCTGGAACCCAACATTCCATTGATAAATTTCGCCATTGCGCATCTGATCGTCATAGGCGGTGCCTGCAGGAAACCCCCAGTTTGCCAAATTGCCATACTTCTGCGCCACCGGCAGTGTCACACCATTGGGGAAGGGATTGGAGAGTGTGCCGAACCGGGTAATCCCCCCATCCAGAGAGGTGATCCAAGTGGAATGAGAGCCGAAGGAGGGGCCTAGAAATGTCGAGCCCGTGTATGGATTTAAGGCATAGTAAATTCCAGTCCCGCCACGAAGGGTGGATTTCGATCCCAATCGGTATGCAAACCCCAGCCGGGGCGCCCAGTTGTTCCGGTCCGGACTGGCATTTCGATGTTCGGGCGTGGCAAACAGGGCAGCGCCGTGGATTCTCCCCACTCCTGGAACGTCGACTCCTGAGTCGAAGTACGGATCAGCAAATTGGATCCGGTTATAGCGATCGGTGTAAGGGGTGCTCCATTCGTAACGCAACCCCAAATTGAGAGTCAGCTTACTAGTCACACGCCAGTCGTCTTGAATAAAGAAACCCGTTTCCTTGGATTTGTCGGTGCCGCCCGGGAGGATATCCAGGCCGACCCACGAGTTGTTGCCCCAACCAAGCAACAGTGAGGCAATATCACTGCCTTGCCCACCTGCAGGGTCAAAAACCTGTTCGGAGGTGGAACCGCGGCCAAAGGTGTAGTATCCATTGGGGGCCCCGGGTTGCCAATAGTTGGAGAAATAGGTTTTCTGCTCACCACCAAACCTCAGGTTGTGAGCCCCCACCACTTTGGACATTACCGAGGACAACTGGTACTGGGTGGCGCCTAGAAGTTCATCGGACCATGCTCCCGTGCCGAGAGATGAGTAACCGGAATCAAAATCGAACGGAGGGAATTCCTTCCGGCCGCCTATTTCCAGGTAAGCCGGGAAGCCCAGAGTCGTAAAGTCAAATGCTACCGGAGCGGCCGATCCCCGGTAAAGTCGAGTCACGGCCAGCCGTGACGTCCAGACTGTGGTTGAGTTCATCGTCCAAGAGTGCTCAATGTACCCGTTTTGATTTCTCAGTGAGGTGTTGAACGCATTGGTGGCGTCGTTTTTATACAAATTGTCCGGGACCCGGTTGTCCGTAAAGTAACTGTAACGACCAGACAAACGCTGATTACTGGTGAGGTTGTGGTCGATTTTGACATCGAAGGTGACGACCGGGTTCGTACGGACGCCGACCGCAGTGTAATTGTCGAAATGGGTAATTGGAGCCCCAGCATCTGTCGGTGCAGGGAAGTGCTTGATGACGTTGGCTCCCACTGAATCGAATAAACCGGAAGGGATCACGTTACCAGCGAATGGACGCCGTTTCCAGACGCCGTTGGCATCCTGGTAGGTATCATTCGGGTTGAAGATCTGTGCCAGAGTCCCATCGTCGTTGAAGGTTTGCGAAAAATCGCCCCTCCTCTCCAGGTCCGTTGGAACCGTTGTTGTCAGCGTCATGGGGGTCGCCTGGCGTACCCGGTCGTAGTCAAAGAAGAAGAAGGTTTTTTGCTTGATAATCGGACCTCCCACGGAGCCTCCATACTGGTCACGATAAAAGTCAGACTTCCCGGCGCCTGCCCGGTTGGCAAAGAAGTTGTTTGCATTCATCTCCGGTCGCTGGCTAAACCAGTACCCGCTTCCATGGAGCTGATTTGTGCCGGACTTCGAAGCCACGTTGATCACCGTTCCGCCATTGTTGCCATACTCGGCCGAGAAGCTGTTGTTTTGAATCTTAAATTCCTGAACAGCCTCGATCGGGGGCAGGATGCTCATGATCGAATTGCCCCCTTCACTGTACTCGGGGACGCTCGTAATCCCCCCATCCAACC
Source organism: Terriglobia bacterium (assembly GCA_041476565.1). Taxonomy (GTDB): domain Bacteria; phylum Acidobacteriota; class Terriglobia; order Versatilivoradales; family Versatilivoraceae; genus DATKMG01. Next base: position 6,883 of record JBGOTQ010000290.1, read on the forward strand.
GGAACTCGGCGGTGGCGGTGCGTTGTCCGTTGGAGGTGAAAATGAGATTAAACGAGCCTTGCCCACCATTTGACTCCGTCACACCCGGTGCCAGAAGGTACAAATTGTAAATCGAGCGATTGTTGAGAGGTACCTGGGTGATGTATTTATTGTCAACCTCCTGTCCGAGTGAACCGCTAACGGTATTGAGCAGGGCAGCCGCCCCGGTCACTTCGACCGTATTCGTTACCTCCCCAATTTCCATTGTGAAGTCCACATCCGTCTGTTGGGCCACCCTCAGGACAACATTCTTTCTCACGGCCGTTTTGAATCCCTGATTCTCAACGGTCACAGTGTACGTGGCCGGCCGGAGTTCATTAAAAACGTATCGTCCGGCAGAATCGGTCGTGACGGTCTCTGACACCTGGGTGGCGTCGTTGGTCACTTTCACTTGGGCACCAGGCATTACCGCGCTGGAGCTGTCGACAACGGTACCCCGCAATTGGGCACTGGTGGACGCCTGGCCAAAAACTAGCGAGCTGGCACAGAATATAACCAGCAATGCAGACAAGATCCCCGTCTGCCACGCCTTCGTGTGGTGGGCTTTCATAGAGTTTTCCCTCCTTTTGACACTATTCTGAAACTAATTAAGAACTTGCGTTCTTTCCTTGTTGGGATAATTTCGGGAAAAAGAGGTGGAATCCCTTTCTTTGGCTGAGAGAGGCCTTCCACTCCAGAATTACTTCACAAGCGCTTGCAGAGACTATTAGTCTAATTGACAGTTGTCAAGAAAATAATTTCAGTGCAGGATTCTGCCTTGAGATATTTCCGCCAGCCGAATAAAAACGCAGACGAGGAACCAAGAACCAATCTGCCAGAAATTGCAAACAAGAGCATTCTTCCAATTCCTAAAGCTATCTTCTGGGATGGAACAACCAGATAAACCCCACAGAAACGCAGTCACGATTACGCGGCATTACGCCACTCCGGGCTCTCTCAAAAACCAAAAAACAACGAAGCTTGTTGCCTTTGTTGCTGATATAAATTGCTTGACTTTTTGTATTCTGGTTTCTAGTATTGCAATCGGTTGTGAACATGACGACGACTCTCAAAGACATAGCCCGGATCACCGGACTGGATGTTTCCACGGTGTCGCGGTCTTTGAGCGGCAGTTACGGAGTCCACCCGGAAACTCGTGAGAAGGTGCTCGCCATTGCACGCGAGCTAAATTACCGTCCCAACCGTTTGGCGCGAGGCCTTGCAACCGGCCGCTCCCACACCGTGGGGCTGGTGATCAGCGACATCCGGAATCCTTATTTTACGGAACTGGCTCGCGGGGCTGAAGATGCCGCCTATGCTGCCGGTTACGACCTCGTCCTCTGCAACAGCGATTTGCACCCCGAAAAGCAAATGGAGTATGTACGCTCCTTGCTGGAAAAGCGAGTCGCGGGAATAATCATGAATTCAGTGTCAACCCTCAGCCCTGAGCACCAGGAAGAGCTCGCCAGCAGCCGCGTTCCCGTGGTTTTGCTGAACTCGCCCCCCGGTGGATCCCCTTTTTCAACAGTCCTGGCTGACAATTTCGAAGGGGGATTTCTGGCGGGAAATTACTTGGTTGGGTTAGGGCACCGGTTGATCGGCCATCTGACTGGGCCGCGTCAGCACGGCAACCTGACGGAGAGGGTGAAGGGGTTTCTGAAGGCCATCAATTCGGCCCCTGCTGACGTAACCCCCCTCGTCATATACGGGCAACAGACCTTCTCAGGCGGTACCGAGATGATGGAGAAGCTGCTGGCCAAACAACCGGGAGTCACTGCCGTTTTCGGAGCCAATGACGCCATCGCTTTTGGCACGATCCGCACGATCCACGAGAAGGGTTTGCGCGTCCCTGAGGATATCTCCGTGATCGGCTACGACAACGTGGAACTGTGCACCATCACTTGTCCGCCAATGACTACGATCCACCAACCCAAATACGAAATGGGCCAAGCGGCCCTAGAAATCCTGCTGAAACAGGCCAGCGAAGGGGCTGGACATGTCCCTGAGCACCGTTTGCTGGGGGTGAGATTAGTGGAACGACTCTCCTGCCGGGCTCTTGAATCAACAGGGCCATCCATCGGAAAGGAATCGGCAAAAGACTTGCAAGCTTCAGGGATGAGACAGTAACCCCGTGGGAATTCTGGTCGACTCAGCGGCCTCGCCTTGCCGCCTGCAAAAGCAAGAGCGATTCGGGACGCGCGTTTCCTGTCTAACCACCCCCCCCGGCTTTCTCCTAAGGATGGGGTCTCTCTTGAGAATCGTCCTCGTCGTCGTGCTCGACAAAGAACCTTTCGAGTGCGACGCCGAGAACGAGGACGATCCTGACCCGCCGGATCTTGCACCTATGATCGCTTAGGACGTCGTGCCCTCATTTTCATGCTACGTGATGTCCCGGGAAGGGGCATGAAAGGCTTTTATGAAAATGGCCTGAAGGGCCATGTGAAAATAGCCCAGGGCGTCGAAGGGGTCAAGCCCCCTGCTCTGCCCTGGGCTACTCTCCTTCGCCCAATTCGTGGGCTTGAGACGATTTTCATCTGCGGTGGTGAGCCTGAAAAGGTCATGGGGCACTTTCATGAAAATGAGTTTGGAGTTCATGCTTTAACATGTCTGAAGCAAGGACAACCTAAAGGTTGAACTCCAAACAAACCATTTTCATCCGCGGTGGCGCACCAAACTGGCACATGGTCACCATTTGCGTATCCCATGCCTAGGCTGACCCGAAAATCCTATCGAGCCGCCTTTGAGTTCAGGACCACATCTTAATCAGAGGGAGATCCTAATGCTCACCATTTCCGGGAGGTTCTACCGAATTCATCGACTTGCTCTAATGATGTGGGGTCTCGCAGGAATTATGGGCTTCACTCGAGAGGTTAGTTCCATTGGCACGAGGGTGTTGTTGCCTGACGGCCGGGAGTTTGTATCGTGGGAGAAGCCGCTTCAGTTCACTAAGACCTACTATGTGGACAACCAGAATCCCAAAGCGTCAGACTCGAATCCAGGGACTGAAGAAATGCCGTTTCTCACGATCAACAAGGCTGCGCAAATCCTGGAGCCCGGGGAACGAGTCGTGATCATGTCAGGCATTTACCGTGAACGTGTCGCGCCTGCTAGGGGCGGGACGGGACCGGAGAAGATGATCAGTTACGAAACCGCACCTGGCGCCAAGGTTTTGGTCAAGGGGTCTCGCCTGATTAAGAAAGGCTGGCAGCCATCCAGCGGTTTTAGCCCCGGTTGGGGTATCCGGAGCCATCCTCCCCAACTGAAGATTTACCAGATCGATCTGGAACCGATGCAGTTGGGCAGCTAC
>JBGOTQ010000291.1:0-10194 GCA_041476565.1 Terriglobia bacterium
AAGCCGCTGCTGCTAAACTACGAATTCGCGGTGGACCGTCTGGCAACAGTTCACGGGCTGTTAGAAGAATGTCAGCGCTCCGGCATCACTATTTCCGCGGCCGCCCGGGAGCGGGTCGAAAAGGCCAAGGCTTTGCTCGAACAGGCGGTGGGTCAGGCTCAAGACCGCCCGACCCACCTGGGATTACTAACACAGTCGTTGTGCGAGTCGCTTTGGGCTGGCGAAATGATGGTGACCGAGCGCGCGGAGCAGATGATCGCCAGAAACGGCCCGCGTCCCGGTTTTCTGTTCGGCTGCAATGCCGAGGGTCCCCGTCAGCGCAACCCGCAATTCGTCAAACGGTTTGCGGCGCTGTTTAACTTCGCAACACTGGCGTCGTTTTACCGTACACAGGTAGAGCGCGTGCTCGGCCAGCCGGATTTCTCGGGCGCCGCGGGGTTGCTCGAATGGCTCGAACGCACGAAGATCGTCACAAAGGGCCACCCGTTGATCTTCCTGGTGCCAAATGCCACGCCCGATTGGCAGCGCAATCTGTCTTTCGAAGAGACCAGGAAGACTTGCCTTCAACATGTGCGCAATTCAATTCTGAAGTTCCGCAACCGCGTCCACATTTGGGACGTGATCAACGAAGCGCACGTTCAACCGGACAATGAACCTGGCAACGAAATGCGGGGGTTCACCAGAGAGCAGAATGTGGAACTCACGGTCGCCGCGCTGAAGACGGCCCGCGAAGCGGACCCCACCTGCTTCCGCATCGTCAACTCGACCGGGACCTGGTGCGACTACTACATGGGCCGCCAGCCCGCTCCCTGGCAGCAGAGCGTGTACGACTACCTGAAAATGGTCCAAGAAGCCGGCAACGACTACGAGGCTGTCGGACTGCAGTACTATCACTCCGGCCGCGACATGCTCGAGTTCGAACGCAATCTGGAGTCTTTCAGGGGATTCGGCAAGCCGATCCACATTACCGAGCTCGGCTTCTCTTCCTCTTCGGACAACGCAACAAAGAGTGAATGGTGGGGAGGCGGCGTTGGCGGCGCCAAGATACTCTGGCGCGGCGAACGGTTTACCGAAGAGACACAGGCTCAGTGGTTCGAGACGTTCTACAAGATCGCCTTCAGCAAACCTTTTGTAGATGCGATCACATGCTGGGACTTCACCGATCCCGGTTTCATTCCGAACGGCGGTTTGCTGCGTGCCGACTTCACCCCGAAAGCGTCCTACGAGAGACTTTTGGCCCAGCTGACAAAATGGAAGAAGCAGGGAATCCTGGCCAGCGTTGGGGGGCAGACCGATGGCAGAGACGGAGAAACAAAATGAAAAAACCTTTTTGTCTTTTTTTTCTCTTCTGTATGTTTTTTATGGCAGACAACCTTTGTGCTCAAACAGAACCAGCGCCGAGAAATGCCAACCCTTCACCTGACCAGGAGGAGGAAAATCTAAATGTCTTTCATCAATGGATTCGATGGAATAATCCAGGGAGCCTGTTGATCAATCATGTGATCAAGCAAGCATTTGATTATTATGAGAAAAGAGACGGGGAGATAGCGAAGTTAAAAACCGAGGACGATTGGCACAGCAGGCAAAAGTGGGTAAAGAGCAAACTATTAGAGATAGTCGGTCCTTTTCCTAAAAAAACACCCCTTCATCCTCGAATTACTGGTGTTTTGCAGAAGGAGGGCTATCGGGTTGAGAAGATTATCTATGAGTCGATGCCGGATTTTTATGTGACGGGTTGTCTTTTCATACCTGACGGGATTAAGGGAAAGGTTCCGGCAATACTGAATGTTATCGGACATAATCAGGAAGCCTTCAGGGCGGAGCTATATCAGATTCTCATCCATAATCTGGTCAAGAAGGGGATGATCGTATTCGCAATAGACCCGCTGGGGCAGGGAGAGCATGTTCAGTATTTTGACCCTAAGAATAATTTCTCTTCGATAGGATATACCGTCATTGAGCACTGCTATTTCGGGAATCAATGCTTTCTATCCGGCTCTTCTGCTGCGAAATATTTTGTCTGGGATGGTGTGAGGGCCATCGATTATCTATTGAGCCGAAAAGAGGTTGATCCCGAGAGAATTGGAGTGACGGGATTCTCCGGGGGTGGGACGGTGACTTCCTACATAGCTGCATTTGACGACAGGGTGAAGGTGTCGGTACCGTGCAGTTGGGCGACTGCATCGCGAAGACAGCTTGAGACGAAGGGAGCGCAGGATGCCGAAACAATTTTCTTCCATGGAGTTGCAGAGGAGATAACCTTTGAAGATCTTCTGGAAGTCAGAGCCCCAAGGCCGACCCTGATGACGTTCACATCACGAGACGAATATCTCTCCCTGCAGGGGGCCCTTGAAGCATATAGAGAAGCAATAAAGGCTTATGAGGTGTATGGCAGAAAAGATAATCTGGAGATTGTTGAAGATGATTATAAACACTGGATGACTCCAAAAATAAGATTAGCGATTTATAAATTCTTTATGAAGCATTTCGATCTTTCAGGCGCCCCTACAGAAGAGAAGGTTGAGATATTGTCAAACGAAGAATTGACAGTAACTCCGACAGGGCAGATTTCGACATCCTTGGGTGGCGCCACGGTGTTTTCTGTGAATAGAAACGAAACTGCAACCCTGATTGAGAATCTCGAGACATCAAGAAGAGATATTTTGAAACATCTTAACAAAGTCAAAATCAAGGCCAAGGAAATCTCAGGATATTCTGCTCCAATAGGCGATGACAGAGAGCCGTTTATTAATGGCAGGTATCAGAGAGAAGGATATTCTGTGGGAAAGTATGCAATTCGCGGTGAGGGGGATTATGCCGTTCCTTTCCTCCTGTTTGTGCCGAATGACAATATAGATAAACATCCTGCCTTGGTTTATCTTCATCCCAAGGGAAAGATTACTGAGGCAAGACCAGGAGGCGAGATAGAGAAATTAGTCAAAAAGGGATACATAGTTGCCGCGACTGATGTTCTGGGAGTCGGTGAAACTAAGAATACTGCAGCGAGGGGTTTAACGGATGGATATACTGCCGTTTTAATTGGCAGAAGTGTGGTTGGTATTCAAGCCAGTGATGTTGTAAGAGTGGTTATCTATTTAAAGAGCCGCGGGGACGTTGACCCTGAGAAGGTTGGTGCGGCCGCCATCAATGAGATGTGCCTTCCCCTTCTTCATGCTGCTGCCTTTGAACCCTCCATTAATAATATTGCACTGATCGGTTCACCAATTTCATACCGGTCAATTGTCATGAACAGGTTCTTTAAGATTGGCCTGACAAAACGTGAAGGAGAGAGCAAGGAGCATCCTTATGAGGTTGATTTCTCCTGGGGGATTGCCGGTGTATTGACAGCATACGATTTGCCGGATCTGATCGGGTGTATTGCACCCAGAAAAGTCGCATTGGCAGAATTAAAGGACCAGATGCTTGAACCGGCATCGAAAGAACTGATCAAGCAGGAGCTGGAATTCCCGGGTTCGGTATATTCTTTAAGAAAAGTACCAGAAAACATGAAAGTCATATCATCTCACGAAAGTCTTGCTTCAATTATGGAATGGTGTTTTGAGTGAGGTAGTTTATGATCCTACTGTTACCTGCCGCGGTAACCCCGTTGTAAGGGCTTCCGATCTGTGCTCCGCCCCACTAGTTGTGCCCGCCCTTGCCCAAGCCGGCGGATCCCCTTTGGGGATAGGGAGCTGCCCTTCCACAATCAGATTCCTGCTTTACGAAACTAAGCTCTTTTTCTAGACTGGTCTCGTTCTTGCGCGAGCGCCGCTAATCCGTGGATAATCTGAGCGAATCTGGTTCCTCTGAGAGCGGGCACCCTTGCGACTCTACTCCGACTCGCGCAGGCTGACGCCGGCTCGGCCACAAGTTGCAGTTGACCAAGAGCCATAGTTCTGTATCTTTGGAGAAATCCATGAAACCTCTAACCAATGGATTGGGGAGCATTGCCACAGTTCTCGCTTTAACGGCGATAGGGGTAGCATATGCTTTGACAGAAATCGCAATTGCCGCAGACGTTCAGCCGGTCAATCCGCGATGCGAATATCTGATTAATCCACTGGCTGTGAATGTGACTGATCCTTGTCTGAGCTGGGAATTGCAGGCTGTCGATGCTACCAGGCGCGGGTTGAGACAATCGGCCTATCGAGTCATCGTGGCAAGCAACCAGGAGATTCTGGCCCGCAATGAGGGAGACCTATGGGATAGCGGTAAGGCGGCATCGGACAAGTCGGTGGGGATCGTCTACGCGGGAAAACCGCTGGTGAGCCGGCAGCATTGCCACTGGAAAGTTATGGTTTGGGATCAGGACGGCCAACCCTCGGCGTGGGGGCCTGCCAACTGGTGGGGCATGGCGTTGCTTCAGGCGTCCGATTGGCTCGCCCAATGGATCGGGGCGCCCGAGGCGGGCTTCTCCGCACCTTACCTCCGCACGGAGTGGACTCTTTCAAAGAAACCGGGCCGAGCCACAGCCTATTTCTGTGGACTTGGTTACGGTGAGTTGTCTATCAACGGTCGCAAGGTGGGAGACCAGGTGCTCGACCCCGGCTTCACCGATTATACGCGGCGGGTGTTGTACGTTGCTCACGATGTCACCGAACAACTCACAACAGGCAAGAACGCGGTGGGTATCTTGTTAGGAAACGGCTGGTTCTGGCTGCCAACTCCTGACCTTTGGGGGTTTCACAAAGCGATTTGGCGTGGTACCCCTAGGGCCCTGTTGCAAGTGGAGGTGGAATACGCAGATGGCTCTCGGGAGACGCTCACCAGTAGCGCTGTTTGGAAGTGGGCTCTGAGCCCCATTGTGTTCAACTGTGTGCGCGCGGGTGAAGTAATTGACAAGCAGGAGGAGCGAGTGGGGTGGGACAAACCGAAGTTTGACGATACGGGCTGGCGACCCGTTTCTATCCTGCCGGCACCGCCGGGGAAGCTGGTCCCCCAGCAGCACCCTCCGATCCGTGCGGTGCGAGAGATCCGGCCCGTCAGCCTGACACACCCCAAGCCGGACGTATTTGTCTTTGACCTCGGTGAGTACATCAGCGGCTGGCCTCGTTATCACAAGCGCGAGGGTCATGGTGAGAAGGTGACTCTCACTTGCGGCGAAAGGCTTGGCACTGACGGGACTGTAAGCACACGAGTGGCGGCCGAATACACGTATGGCAACTACCAGACTGAGATCGCAGTGGGGGAGCCGGGGACTTACGAACCGAGATTCACCTACCATGGTTTTCGTTACGTACAGCTCGACCGCGGCGAAGGCCAGGGGCAGCCCACGCCGGATGACCTTGTCGGAGTGGAGGTTCGCAGTGATCTTCCTCCAGCCGGTGGTTTCTCGAGTTCAGATGAAACACTCAACGCGGTGAAACGTTTGCTAGTCAACGGAGCGATTGCCGGTGTGATGGGCAGCGTGGGCAGCGACCCCAGCCGGGAGAAGCTAAACTGGATGTGCGACGGTATCGTCGTTACTTATGCGGTGGCGCATGATTTCGACGTGGGGGCTGTCTGCAGGAAGTGGGTCGACGACATGATAGACGCCCAGGATTCAACCGGGCAAATCCACCGGTTTGCCCCATGGCCGCATGCCACAGACTGGTCTACAGCAGATCCTTTGCCTACAGATCCCTGGTGGGGATCGGATGTGACCAGTGCCCCGTGGTTTTTGTATTGCCACTACGGCGATGCCCGAACACTCCGCCATGCCTATCCCGCCATGAAACGCTTCCTTGACCGTATTACGCGTTCCACGCAAGACGGCCTGATCCAGTTTCGATATGGCGACTGGTTGGCGCGCACGGCGGATAATCCCGAGAATGGTGTAGCGCAACGCGATAGTCGGGCGCCGGTACCGCTAGTCGGCACGGCCGGTTGGTACTACATGGCCGATCTTATCGCGCGGATCGCCGACACGCTCGGTGAGAAGAGTGATGCCACCGAGTATCACCAGCTGGCTAACCGCATCCGCGAAACCTTCATTCGCACATTCATCGATCGCGACGGGCGGCTTTCCACCGATGACGACCAGACTGCTCCATCGCTTGCTCTTGCACTTGGACTGGCGCCGTCGGAACACCGCCAGACAATTTTCGACCAGCTCGTCGACAATGTGACTGTAAGGCGGAACGGCCATATAAACACGGGCTTCGTTGGATTGCGATTTCTCCCTTACGTTTTGACTAGTGGCGGCCGACCTGATGTGGCCGTGCGCGCGCTGACAATTGATGGCTTCCCTGGCTATGTCAACATGATCCGTCGCGGTGCGACGACAACGTGGGAAGATTGGCGCGGAGACAATGTGCTGATTCACCCCGGATTGACATCACCCTGCCTCTGGTTGTACGAGGACCTGGCAGGCATCCAAATAGACCCCTCGGCACCCGGTTTCAAACACATCATCTTCAAGCCGGCGGTCGTGGACAAACCTGAAGTGGTTGAAGCCTGGCACCACTCGCCCTATGGCCGGGTCGCCGTGCGACGAGAATGCAAAGCAGGACGGTTCACACTGGTTGTTGACGTTCCGCCCAACTCCACTGCGGAAGTTCATATCCCGGCCGTCGATGCTGGCAAGGTCACCGAAGGCGGCAAACCCGTGCGTGAGGTTGCAGGCATCAGATTGCTTCGTTACGAGAACAACCTGGCAATCTTTGAGATTGGTTCCGGCCGCTATCGGTTCGCCTCGGTCCTTGCTCTATCAGACAGATCCGGGATAGGAAGTCATTATTCAGGCGATGCCGGCAAATGAACTTCCCTATGGAACAGGATAAAGTCTGAACCTGCCTGCCGATGAGGCAATGGCATATCCTCACTCTGGAAGAACAACGAATATTCAGATCTGAACCCAGCTTTCTCCGACCCCAGCTTTCGCCACAACACACGTACCGTTGATCGCGGCTTGATATGTTCGCAGCCAGAATGCCTCCGCACCGATTCGCTCGACTGTCCGCCTGAACCGTTCATCAGAGTGTGCCATCGGTCACTGCGACCTCCATGCTTGATCTGCCCAGTGCCTTGGAGTTCATCGGCGCCGCGTTTTTTGCGGCGTCCGGCGCAACGACGAGTTAGGCGTTTTGTCAAAGTCATCTAGGAGAACCCCCCGTCCCGAACGGAGGCTTATTCTGGCTGATTGGATACGCTGCAGGAATCGGGGATCGTTCTCTAGCCTGTAGTCAAACCAATCATCTTCGGATTCGAAACCGATGAGAACGCCAGCCGCCTTTCCATGCCGTGTGATTACCACCTCTTCTTTTTCGGCGACTCTTAAATACTTGGACAGGTCGTCCTTCACTTCAGAAAGTGCCACCTTCTTCATTTGGATTCTCCCAGTCTTTCCAGCCAATCACTGGCTTTAGATTTTGGAACGACGGCCAGAATTTCGACAGTGTCTCGGGAAACATCGTAGAAAACGCAGATCTCGCCAATCCGCAACCGGTATCCAGGCCGCTGAATTCCTCGAAGCCGCTTGATTCTGCTCTTGCTTTCCTTTAATGGCTCATGCCGCAAATGAAGTTCAATACCCTCTTTCACCTGCGAGCGAATTGCCTCATTCACAGGCTTGCCGAACGCTTTAGGCGTCGACGGCTAAGTGCAGGGCTGTCGCTGCATGCGGTTTATAGGCTTCATCATCTATTGGTCGTACCCAAAGCAAAACCATCGACACGCTCCCAAGTGAGCGTGTATTCGACGACGCCCTTGGCCAGTGGTTCCATTGGACGGAGATTTAGTCGGTTTCCCTCCAAGGACACGTGTCTCTTGAGTTCAGTTCCGACGGAGTTTGGAACGAGATCGATGTCGACGTGATGGACGACGTACCCCTGTTCTTCGTTCACTTCATAACGGCCGCAATACGCTACGAAGTGTTCAAAGGTGGACCGCAACTCCGCCTCGGTTGGAGACTCTTCCGATTTCCAGCGGGCCCGACTTGGATCCGTCAGAACCGCGCACATTCGTCCAGACGCCGAGTAGATCAAATAGCCAACACCGTTCGGACCATACAATGGACTCGGTCGACTTGTGCCATCGCTCAGCCGCTGTTCGGTCGAAACAAGCCTCCAGGCGCCGACAAGCCGTTTCGCCAAGCCCTGGGCTGAGACTTCAGTTCCAATGCCACAGGCAACGGTTAGAATGAGAATCACGATAAGTATATGCGCTTTCATGCTCTCTCCATGTTCAGATGACGCCCAACGCCAAGAGTTGAGCGGCAGTCCCGGTTAGTATCCAGAACAAGCCCCGTGAGAACCGGCGAATCTCTTCTGATACTGGACCCGCAGGGGCCGGTTATTAGGGGGATTGGCCGAGTCCACTCCGTCTGGTCCTGTCCTATTTAAGTCCGAGTTTTTCACCTCTTCCAAGCAGGGCCATAGATTCCTTGAGACGCTTCCCTCTCGTCTCCGGCTTTTTCGCCGTGGCGATCCAGCTAATGAAATGCCTCTGGTAAGTCGGCGCAAGCAATTCAAAAAAATCCTTCGCCTTTCTATTCCGCGCAAGGGCTTCCGACAAATCTTGGGGAACGTCCATGTTGATTAAGGGGCGTGGGGACATGTCCCAACTTCCCAACTTTCTTGCTGCCTCGATCTTCGCCAGGCCGAATTCAGTCATCCTGCCCTCTTTGATGATTTTCTCCACTCGTTTCTTGCTTGTGTTCGACCAGCTGCTGTCGTCCTTCCTGGGGGTGAACTTCCTGCAGTACTTATTGCTATCGATTCTCTTAATGAGGCTGTCGATCCAACCGAAGCAAAGCGCCTCCTCCACTGAATCCTCGTACCCAAGTGAGGGTCTGCCCGCCTCCTTCTTGTAAAAGACCAGCCAGATTCCGTTTTCTTCCTTATCGTGGTTCTCGGCCAACCACTTTCGCCATTGGCCTCGAGTTGAGACGTGGATTTGTTTCATGCAAGACGTCTTCCGCTCGCCGGCGCACTGTTGGCGCCTCCCGTCCAGGAGCTGATGCGGGAGCTGGACAGCCCGGGGTTAGGCGTCACCATTGGGCGGGCCGTCAGCTAACATGGGGAGACCACTCCTGTTATTGCGGCACGCTTGCTCCCTTGATGAGAAGCCAGAAGATTATCGGCACTTCTCCGAAATAGAGAGGCATCATGAACCGGGAAACAACGTGCCGGTACTCAGGCAAGACAATGGATGCAACGCTACTGGTCAGATACGCGAAGCCCGCAACCATCAGCAAGATGCCCAAGATCCGAGGGAAAAAGCCCGACTTGATGACAAGGATGCCGAAAGGAAAGAGCCAAAGACCCCAGAATGCCGTGGAGACAGTAACTCCACTGCTGTGAAATCTGAGAAAGCCCAGGGCCAGAGCGTCCAGTTGAGGTTTGGTGAACACCGACAAGTAGTCGGCGCCACTCAACAGTACCAGCGGTGCAAACTTGTTGAGTAGGTTGGCAAGTGCGATGGCCACGCCGATTGACACTAATAGCAACATGAGCATCGCGTGGCTCTTGTCTACGTCCTTGAGCAGCTTGTACAGGCTTACAACCAGGAAAATAAAGATGACGAGAGTGACAAAGCCAGTCAGAATGCCAATGCGGTAAGTGAGCTCGGCAGCGGTGATGTTGTGGGCCGTAGCTGTGGCATCCCCAGAAACCATGAAGGCGGGAAAGAAGAACTCGCCGAAGATTGCCACTATCATAAACAGGAAGTACAGTACTCCTGCTCGCCGCGCTAGCGCTTTAGTTGAGTTCATGTCCTGTCTCCAAGTGCTCGTTGACTCTCGGCCGCGAGTTCACCTCGCTGGACGCGGTGAGTGAGTGTCAGTTCCCCTCAACGTCTAACCCAAGGCCAGGCCACTATACGCGCCTGCCAACCCAAGGGTTTCAGTGACGCCTGGCGCCCATCATCAGCTGCGGCGACACAGCGCCGTCAGCGGTATGCTGTTGCTATGCGTCGCTTCGCAAACAGAAACCCCAACTGCCACAATGCCTATACGTGTTGATCTACCAGAATCGTGTTTCCATCTGGATCAACAATCATAAAGCTAGCCGGGCCAGTAGAGCTTTCGTCTGCTTCTGAAATCATGTTTACGCCACGATCTTTGAGCTGGCGCTGCAACTCTCGAACGTCCGTGAATTCTCTGAGTTGCTGAGCATCGCTACTCCAGCCCGGGTTGAAGGTGAGAATGTTCTTATCGAACATGCCTTGAAACAACCCAATAGCGTGGTCGCCATTCTTCATAATCAGCCAATTCTG
>JBGOTQ010000292.1:0-10132 GCA_041476565.1 Terriglobia bacterium
GAACCCACTAACCACCTGGACATCCCTGCGGTCCGCTGGCTGGAAAACTTTCTCGCCGACTACCCCCATGCCTGCATCGTGATCTCCCATGATCGATACTTTCTCGACGCCACGGTCAAACGAATCCTGGAACTTGCCAATAGCCGCGTCGAAGAATACCCTGGCAACTACTCGTGGTACGTGAGCGAGCGCGAAGGGCGCCTAGCGCAGCGCCGGAAGGCTTACGAGTTTCAACAACAGCTCATCGATAGGACTGAAGATTTCATCCAACGTAACCTGGCCGGGCAGAAGGCCCGCCAGGCCCAATCGCGCAGGAAGATGCTGGGGAAGCTGGAGCGCCTGGAGCCGGTAGTCTCGGATACGGCTCCTTCCCGATTCCGCTTCGATATGGACAGACCGAGCAACAATCTGGTATTCCGTATTTCGGGCCTGGAAATCGGATACGCGGTCTCGGTGGTGAAGGGAATTGATTTTCATCTTTACCGTGGTGATAGGTTGGGGGTCGTTGGCCCCAACGGCTCCGGCAAAACCACACTGGTCAAGACTCTCCTCGGCAAGCTGCATCCGCTTCACGGAGAGATCCAGGTGGGTCCCAAGGTCGAGCTGGCATTCTATGACCAGCAGTTGGAACAACTCGATCTTTCGGCCACGGTTCTGGACGAAATGCGGTCGATTTCCCCTCTACTGAGCGATGAGACTCTGCGGAGTTACCTGGCCCGTTTTCTCTTTCGCGGAGATGAAGCCTTTCAGAACGTGGCTTCGTTGAGTGGGGGTGAAAAGAGCCGGTTGGCCCTGGCCAAGTTGATTTTTGGGAAGGCCAACACTCTGATTTTCGATGAGCCCACCAACCACCTGGATATCCCGTCCTGCGAAGCTCTGGAAGCGGCTCTCCAGCAGTTCCCGGGCACATTAGTCATCGTGTCCCACGACCGATACTTGATTAACAGGATCTGCCACCGGGTCCTCTACCTGGACGGAAAAGGTGGTTGTCGTTGGTTTGAGGGTACCTACCACGAATTCGAGACAGGGTTGGCACAGGAATCGGTCTGCCCTCTTCAATCTCCGAAAACCAGGCTGGAAGAGTCTTCCACGACCCTGCTAAACCGCGCGAAAAAGCTCAGCAAGAACGAGTTCAACAGATTGAAGACCCAGTGTGCCTCTCTGGAACACGAGATCCGGGAGATCGAAGGACTGGCCCAGAAGACACTCGGGCGGATGAGCGATCCAGCCCTGGCCAGTGACTTTCTTCAACTCCATCAGCTGAGCTATCAGCATCGGGAACTGACACAGCGCCTTGAGAGCCTTTATAGCGAATGGGAGAAAACCCTGGCGACCCTGGACGAGTAGCCTTTTGCGCCACATCTTCGCAAGGCAATAAGAGGAATTGACCAATCGACGGTGTGTTTTGCGCAAGCAGAGCCTTACAACCGGCAACCCCCCATAGGGTCTTCCCTCGGTTGGGGGACGGTATCGCTAGTCACGGCCCGGGGCTGACACCTTGATCTTGCCTAGCGAAAACCAGCCATCGGCCTGCGTGCCGACAATGGCGAATTTCACTTTGGGCTTGCGAGTCCGAGGATCGAGCAGAGCCAGGCTCAAATCATATTCACCCGGAGCCAGATTAGCAGGGAGAAAGACTGTGTCGTCGTAAAGGGAGTCGCCAGGCAACCAGGAACGGACGTCTGCTCGAGTCACGAGGATTTCCACATGCGTCGGGTTTTGCACCCGCAAAGCCAACGGGAAGAAGCGATAGCATGGAGCTACCCCCTTGTTTTCCCACCAGGAGGTAAAAGCGAGTTTGCCGCCGGGATAAGCTAGCGAAGGGTAGGTAAACTTCCGTAGCACCAATCGATATCCCATGCGCTTTAGCCAACGGTTCACCTGCGGCCACCAGTCTGCCGGGACTGCTGAGGACTTGGCGTTGAAAGAGGATATGTGCCACTTGAGTGACTGGTCAATGATGTAGTCACTGTCCCAGCCCTGGTCCTTCCAGTGTTGCATTACCCAGCACACCTCAAATGACACCGGAGCTTTCTTCCAGGCGTTCTCCATTCCGAAGTTAATGATCTCTTCAGGATAAGCATCCAGCATGTGACACCAGGACTTGCTGAATCCGCCCATGTCGCCAAGACAATCCACCCTCCATCCCAGGTCACGCCTTGAAAGCCCATATAGGTTAGTCTTCTGATCGGTCAGGAGCATGATTAACGGGGTATTCGGGAAGGCCTCCAGGTAGCTCGAGACCAGTGCCTCGCGAGTTTTCTGAGAGAGGAGTTCCGAGCCTGCTCCCTCTCCCCAGGCCCCCACAATGGCGAGGTCAACACTTTCCAGGTCTGGATGCCCGTCAAAATGCCGGCCCAAGGCCCGGATCATGGAGCCGAAATACTGGGCGTAACGGGGATCCTCCGGATCCGTGCGCCATTTCCGTTCCGGCAGGTGCTTGCTGCTCTCATTGCCTACCATTTGACGATACCACGCGGGCACATCATTGTCGGCTTCGCTGCCGTAAGGGGCAATACGAAGTAGCAGCGTCTGCCCCCGGCTGGCCGCCGTTTTCAGCGCCTTGTCCAACGTGTCGTACTGGTACTGCCCCATTTCAGGTTCCACGTATTTCCAATAGACCCGGAAATACGCCAAGGAGGTAAGAGGATAATCCGGAATTTCCAGTCGTCCATTGAAGTCCGGGTAGTTGAGGGGATATCCCTCTGTCCATCGAGTTCCCGTATTCAAAGCGTCTCCGTTGAATCGTTGGAAGGTCATGAATCCGATCCCAGGGTTCACCAGGACATCGCCACTCTCAGTAGGGCGAACCGTCACAATATCCTGCGCGATGACCAGAGTTGGGACAGCGAGCGACAATATCAGAACAAGAAGCGGGAATACCTGCATGGTCCCTCCTGAGCAGTTCATTTTTGGGGCGGGCATGATCACCCTCTCGGTTTGCAGCCGAGACGTTATGTACTGGGGAACCGGCGCACGGCCTCGACCAGTGCCCCGGGAAAACCGCCAGGGTCCTGGAATAACCGGATAGCAGCAATACCGGCGGCCCCGAGCGCCAGGCACTGTCGGTAGTTCCCCGCGTCGATGCCTCCTAAAGCCAACACCGGAATTCGGGTAGCCCGGACTGCTTCTCGCAGTGCCTCCGGCCCGACTGGGGCCCCGTAAGTCGCCTTGGAAGGAGTATAGAATACCGGACCAAAGGTGATAAAGCTCATTCCCTGATCCTCAAGCTGGCGGATTTCCTCGATCGAATGGGTCGATACGCCAATCAGGAATTCGGAACTGTGGACCCGTTGGCGAATGGAGCGGGGGCCAACGGAATTCTGAGCAAGGTGGACACCGTCGAAGCCCGCTGCCAAGGCGATGTCCAACCGGTCATTGACCAGGACTCGAGTCGAACGCCCTCTAGCCAGTGCAGCGGCTTGAACTGCCAAAGAGAACAAATCCCTTGCCGGCAAATCCTTTTCGCGAATCTGAATGATATCCACTGAAGCTTCAACGGCCTGGCGAATGTTCTCGATGAGAGGAATCGGGCAGGATTTGCGATCGGTGATGTAGTAAGTCCAAGCTACGCTACTTCTGGTCTAGATAGGTCATAGCCAACTTGAAATGCATAGCTTCCCAAAGGCCGAGTCCAATGTCTACCAGCCCTAAACCGGAAACCGCCCCCCGAAAATAGTGATTGAGCAAGACGTCGCGAATGGTGGGAAGGTACAGCAGGAACAGGTTGTCTTCCCAATATTTAGACCAGGGGAAGATGATCAGGAAAAAGCCCAACTCAAAACAAAAGAAGATGAAGACGACTACCAGGATCTTGTTAACCATTCATTGACTTCTTCAGAGACTCGATCTTCTCTGCTACGTCGCGATAATTGACATTGACCCCGTAGACATCCAGGAAGGTCTCCAAAGCTGCTTTCGAGTTGCCCGCCTTCTCGTGGGCACACGCCAAATCGTACCGCAAGGCCTGGTAAGTTTCTTCATCCCGTCCGGGACTTTCCAATCCTTTAGTAAACCATTTAATCGCAACCTGTGGCAATCCTTTTTCAACAAAACAGAGGCCCAGCATGTTGCAGCATTTCATGAACTCCTCGCCGTCCTCCGTCGGCGCGTGGCCTTTCAGTGCCCTCTGAAACTCAGCGATAGCCTCTTCCAGAAGGCCCATCTCTTTGAAGGCAATGCCCAAACTATAATGGGTCTCAAAATCGGTCTCTTCCTTCTCTTCGTCCTCTAAGCCTTGCTTGAACTCGGCAAAGATCTCAGCCAAACTCGAGCTTTCCATCGATCCTCTTCGGACTTCGCCCTGCAGTAACTCCTCCCTGCCCTTGGCGGGGTACGCCGGCCTTTCCAGGGACGAATCGGCCAGTTCGGAATCCAAATGACCCATCATGTCGGCAAAGGGCGCTGCGGGAGCTGAGACTTCAACCGTCTCCACCTCGGATTCAGCCACCCGTGAACTGCCGAATGCCGCTGGAACGGCGGACTCAGCCGGGGCAGCGGTTTCCTCAGGAGCCTTCTCTTCGCTGGGAGCGGCAGGAGGGGCTTCGAACTCTTCGATGCTGATCTCCTCAGCAAACGGGGTTTCCCCCTTCGCTTGCACCGCAGCTACTGCTTCACTGGCCGGCTGAGGCTGATTCCTGACCTGGCGCTGGTACCGCTCCAATCTTTGCTGGCCTTCCGGGCTATTGGGATCCAAGCGCAGGTACTCGTCCAAACATCTCTTGGCTTCAGGGAAGAAGTTTTGTTCAAGGTAAAAGTCGAACTCCTCCAGCAGACCCTTCAATCGTTCCTGTTCGGCAACGGAGGCGGGTTTCTTAGGGGCCGGAGCGGCCAATTCAGAAGCGGCAGCTCCCGCCTCATCGTGGTAAATAGGCTGCTGGTGAAGATCCGGATCGTACTGATAAGCCAATGCAAAGTTGTGATTCGCGCTTTCTGTATCCTTACGAGCCGTATAGATGCTGGCCAGGATCAAGCACTCCTGCGCGGCCTGGCGTAGTTCGCCGGCACGGGCGTAAACGTCGCGGATCTTTTCGTGGGCCTCAATGTGATGGGGCACCCACAACAGGATCCGCTTGTATTGTTCAGCGGCTTTCGCAAACAACCCGTAACCCGCAAATAGGTCGCCCTCCACGATCAGGCTCTGGACCTGTTCCTGGCTATAGTCAGATCCCTCGACAGCCGTCCTTTCTCTGCCTTCTCCAGAAGCTTCTGCCTCTATAGTCCTGATAGTGGGCTCCGTAACGAACTTCTCGGCAATGGTCGACATGTCCGGGATCAGACGTGGGAGCTCAATATCCGCACCCTCGATGCCGAGCTTGTCTTTGATCTGTCTCAGGGTTTCGCGGTGGGACGGATGATCCGGTTCGAGACGGGCCAATTGGGTATATACGCTGGCGGCCTCTGCGAACTGTTCGGTTCTCAGGTAACTGTTTCCTACCTTTTCCAGCAAACTCGGGAGGTTGTGGGTGAGGTTGGCAGCTGAATAGTACCGAATCAACTCCAGCATTGCGGGAATATGATCAGGGTCTGATTGAAGGATCGATTTCAGATGGTTCTCGACCGCTTCTCCTTCACTTCTCTCCAAGGCCGCGTCGATAACAGCCCCAGCCTGACGGGCAGCTCGGTCCATTTGCCCCTGGTTACAAAACGCCTGGGCGAGGTTCAGTTGCAGCTTATAGTACTGGCTGTCCAACTCCATCAAATGGTCGGCCGTCTTCAAAGCTTCGTCTAGATGACCGGCTTTGAGCAGGATCCGAAACCGCCCTTCCAGGATGTCCTGGTTGAATTCGTGAAACTGGATTTTGTCCAGATGGGCCAGCGCGTCTTCGATACGCCCCAAGTCGCTGATGACTTCAGCGTAAGTTAAAGCCACCTCGACATCGGCCTCGTTGAGTTCCAAGGCCCGCCGCAAATAGCCTTCCGCCTCTGCCAGTGCCCCCTTCTTCCTGGACTTCCGGGCTGCGGAATGAAAAGCATGAAGGGCTTCATCATTCTGTCCTAGTTTCAGGTTGACCTCTCCCAAACGCCCATCGATGCCCGGGTTCTCGGGATCCACCTCGATGGTTTTGCTCAAAGTCGCCGCGGCCTCCTTGAGATTCCCCTTGCGGAGCAGGAAGTCGGCGGCCTGCAAATAATGGAAACGGGCATCGCTCATCAACCCCTGACGGACATAAAGATCAGCCAGACGGACCAGAGAATTTGTCTGAGCAGGGTCGGTTTTGCAGACCTTTTTGTACATGGCAATAGCACGTACAACGAATCCGCCATTGTCATAGCTCTCCGCCAACCGGGTAAAGCACTTGACCGCTTCCGGAATGTTACCGATCCGGACATAAAGGTCCCCCAGAGTATTAACCAGAGGGAGATCGGTCGGATCCTCTTTGATCAGCTTTTGATACTCGGCAATGGCGTGGCTGATTTTTCCCTGGATGACGTATTTCTCGGCGGCTTTTAATACTTTGGCCTTGTTTAAAGCCATCCCTCAACCTTCCCCCTGACTGAGTTAAAGATCCATCCAAACATCGATTCGCTTATCCCCAAGGGTATGCGGGCCCCATGTGCTCTGGCCCGCCAGAGCTAACCGGGATTAAGCACGAACTGTGAAGCCTCGGACTCAGGATCCCTCCCTGTACGGGCCATTGTGGCAGCAAGTCTAAAACCCTGCGAGTTGAATCTGGGCACCTCTTCCTGGTCGATCTCCCTCCGGACACACCCCTCGGAACGTCAGGCGATGCAGGGAAGTCGGGCCAAGTCGTTTGAGCCCTTCCAGGTGCCGCCCTGTCCCATAGCCCTTATTTCTGGCCAGATCATAACCAGGGAATTGGGCGGCCAGTCCTGTAATCAGTCGATCACGTTCCACTTTGGCCAAAATGGAGGCAGCCCCGATTGACATGGAGCGGGCATCCCCCTTAATGATTCCCCTCTGAGGAATTGTGATCCCATCAAGAAAGAGACCATCACAAAGAATGAAATCCGGCGGCTGCTTGAGTCCTCGAAGGGCCAGCCGCATGGCCTCCTTAGTTGCTTCCAAGATGTTTATTCTATCGATAGTGGTGGCCGCCACAAAGGCAATGGAAGAATCCAGAGCCGCTTCTCTTATGTTTTCGGCCAATTGTTCCCTTTGCTTAACACTGAGTTTCTTGGAATCATCGATACCCGAAGGGACCCGGTCCAGGTCGAAAACGACGACGCCTGCACATACCGGACCAAAAAGCGCGCCTCTTCCAACTTCATCAACCCCGGCGATTCTAAGGTATCCTTCTGCCATTGCCGCGGACTCGAAACTCAGGTCACAGCAGAGCGGAGAGTCCGGCATCCAGTCAACTAGAGCGGAATTGTTCATCCGGGCTAACCCGGTCGAATGTCTGACCGGAGAAATGAAAAAAGGCTAGTCCTCGCAATGCCAAGAACTAACCTTCGAGAGGAAACACCCTGCAGTTTCTATCTGGCCTTCACTTCCTTAATCCGTGCAGCCTTCCCCTTCAAATTGCGGAGGTAATAAAGCTTGGCTCTGCGGACTCGGCCCTTCCGAGCCAACTCAATTTTGTCGATCACAGGCGAATGAAGGGGAAAAATTCGTTCAACTCCCTGCCCAAACGACGTCTTTCGAACCGTGAAGGTCGAACGATTGTCACCTCGTTTGTAGGCAATAACAATCCCTTCAAAAACCTGAATGCGTTCTTTATCACCTTCCTTGATCTTGACGTGGACCCGGACCGTGTCACCTACCCCGAATTCGGGGATGTCCGCCCGCAATTCCTTTTTTTCAATGGCACTTAACGGGTTCATACTTACACCTCAGAATGCTAATTCAGAGCTTGCTTTCGACTTCTAGTAATGCCCTCTCCGATTCAGACAAACCTTCGTATTTTAATAGATCCGGTCGATTCTTCAAAGTCTTTTCTAAAGCCTTCCGGTAGCGCCAGGTTTGGATCCTGGCATGGTTACCGGACAGGAGGACCTCCGGGACTCTCATCTCTCCAAAGACCTCCGGTCGTGTGTAGTGGGGGCAATCCAACAAAGGAGCCTGCAGAGGAGTTCTTTTAGAGCCCAGCGGTGGCCCAAAAGAGTCTCTTTGCGCGCTCGACTCGTTGTGCAAGACCCCAGGAATTAACCGGGTCACTGCATCAAGGACGACACACGCGGCCAATTCCCCCCCCGTCAAAACGTAATCACCGATGGAGACCTCATCGGTGGTCAGGTACTCCACCACCCGTTCGTCGACCCCCTCATATCGTCCGCAGATCAGCGTTAGCTGGGGGCACTGGGACAGCTCAAAAGCCAGAGATTGACCAAGCTTACGCCCCTGTGGCGAGAGCAAAATTACACGCCGTTTTGCCCCAGGTCTTGCCGTGTAGATATGTTCCACAGCACGGAACAGCGGTTCAGGTTTCAAGACCATGCCTTCGCCCCCCCCGAAGGGCCGGTCATCCACCGACTTATGCTTGTCGGTAGCAAAGGCTCTCAGGTCATGAATCGACACGGTAATCCTTCCCTTCTTTTGCGCTTGCTTAACCATGCCGAAGTCGAAGGGACCCGCAAAAAAGCCAGGAAAGATTGTGACAATATCGAAGTGAAGACAGCTCATGGCCTGGGAATCACGGGGAATAGGCCGGAAGCCCTAAAGGTCCACAAGCCCTTCTGGGAGGTTAACGACGAGTTCTTTGGTTTCAATGTCGATCCGTACCAGCAATTCCTCCACAAACGGAATCAGGATCTCGCGCTCTCTTGACTCGACCTTCAGGAGATAACCCGGTCCTTGCTCGATAACCTCCTTTACTTCACCGTAGGGGATCCCGCTCGGGTCCTTCACGGTACATCCCAAGAGATCGAATTGGTAATAAACCCCCTTCGGAAGTGAAACTGCTTCGCCCCGCGGAACCTGGAGTTCGTAGTCTCGCAGAGCTTCAGCGTCTGAAATCGAACTTACTCCATGGAACTTTAGGATTATCCTGTTTCTATGGAACCAATAGGACTCAAGAACTAGGTGAAGCAGATGTGCGTTTTCTTTCCGGAGAGAAATTTCTTTGGATTTGAGGGTCTCGAATCGCTCCGGAAAATCCGTGAGTATTTCAGCTGCAACTTCGCCCCGGTTACCTCGGGTCCGGAGGATCCTGGCGATAGAGAGATACCGGGGTCCGAACAATTTTCTAATTACTCCAGAATCTCCAAGGTAAAACGCTTCTTCAGCTTCATTCCCGCTGCACCGAGGATGGTTCTGATCGAGCGTGCAGTTCGCCCCTGCTTGCCAATTACTTTCCCCAAATCACTCTGGGCCACCCTCAGCTCAAGAACGGTGGTCTGCTCACCTTCGATCGGTTTGACCGAGACTTGATCAGGATTGTCTACCAGCGCTTTCGCAATCTGTTCAATTAGCTCTTTCATAGCCACCTCCAGGTGATGGTCAGTTCAAAGCGTGATGAAGGGTTGAGAATCCGCTCGGCAGGAAGCAGCTGCGCACTTCGACTAGCTGACTTTTCTCACAAGACTCCTCACCGTCTCACTGGGTTGCGCCCCTTTGGAAATCCAATAATCGTATTTTTCCTTTTTCAGACCGACCACCGTTGCATCCCGTTTGGGATTATAGTGTCCCAAGACCTCAAGGAACCTGCCATCCCGTGCCTTGGACTTCTCGATAACCACAACCCGGTAAGCCGGCTTCTTCTTTGTACCCATTCGGGTTAATCGAATTGTGAGCAAAAACATTCCTCCATGATTAAAATTAAAATGGTTAAAATGTGCTACCCGGACACCATTCCAAAAATACTTCGTCAAGCCCGAGTCCCAAGATTCCTTCCATCATCCCATTCGATTTACGGAAGTCCCTATTTCATTAAATATAACAGATGAATTGGGAATACTTAAGCAAAAAAATGCTCTGAGGAAGCTCGGGCTTTTACCCGTTCGATATACCGAGAAACGTCTATCTTCCGTTGCAGGTTCTCTCCGGACATGTAACGGATTTTACCAAAGATAGTGCGCTCTCCCCAGGGCCGGTCATGCAAACCGCAACACCATAGAATTCCGGTCCAGGAATTAGGATTCCGCCCGTCGAGTCCGTACTGGTTGTTGAGATAGACCATGGATTCCAGGGCCTCAATGTGGGAACCGCTCCATTCAATGATCTTCTTCC
>JBGOTQ010000293.1:0-10124 GCA_041476565.1 Terriglobia bacterium
ATCTACACTATCCCTGCAGGCGGAGGCGAAGAAAAGCGACTGACGACGGCGCCCGGTCTGGACGATGGCCCCGACTATTCACCCGACGGCCAAAGCATCTACTTCAACTCGGAACGGACGGGGACGATGCAGACCTGGCGTATGAAAACCGACGGTAGCCTTCAACAGCAAGTCACCTCCGACCCATATAACAATTGGTTTCCTCATCCGTCTCCCGACGGCAAATGGATTGTCTTTCTTTCGTACGAACCAAACGTGAAGGGGCACCCGGAGAACAAGGACGTGATGCTCCGCCTCATGCCGGCAGGGGGAGGCGAGATCCGAGTATTAGCCAAGTTCTTCGGCGGCCAGGGCACGATCAACGTGCCGTCCTGGTCGCCCGACAGCAGTACAGTTGCATTCGTGAGCTACCAATTGATTCGTCCCTGACTGTTGGGCGTTATAAAAGGTGGCTGCGCGTCAATTTGACGCTCATGCGCCAATGAGAATGCAGGGAGTTCCACAATGAATTCGTTTCTTGAAAAGGAATAACACCATGAAGAAAAGGAATAACACCATGAAGAAGAGGAACAGCGGCCATCATAGCCGTCGCTTTTTTCTGAAGCAAGCTCTGCGCGGAACCGGAGGATTGCTGGCCGCGCCATACGTCATTGCATCAACAGCTTTGGGAGATAAGGGCCGGTTGGCCGCCAGCGATCGTATTGTAATGGGAGCCATCGGCATCGGGGGACGAGGGAGCTATGTGGCGGACGCCTTCATGTGGAATCCAGACGTACAGATGGTGGCCGTCTGCGATGTTCAGGGAAATCGACGTTCAGCAGCCAAAGCCCAGGTCGACAAAAAGTATGGCAACAGCGACTGCAAGGCTTATATTGATTTGCAGGAACTGCTAGCCCGTCCGGACATTGATGCGGTAGTCATTGCGACCGGTGACAACTGGCATTCCATGGCCTCCATCCTGGCAGCCCGGGCCGGAAAGGATATCTATTGTGAAAAACCATTAAGCGTAGCCATTGCAGAAAGCCGGACCGTGGCCGAGACAGTGAGACGATTTTCAAGGATATTCCAATGTGGAACGCAGCGCCGCAACATCGGAAATTTCGTGTTTGCTGTGAACCTGGCTCGGTCCGGCAAACTGGGCAAGCTTCGCGAGCTGCAAGCCGAAAAAGCGAGCGGCCTCGCTAACGTGGTGCGCTTCACGGTTCTTCCGAGCGAACCCCAGCCCGCACGGGAAGTCATGGACTGGGATATGTGGCTGGGACCGGCTCTCTGGCGCCCATATAACTCCAGGTACTATACGCGGGGGTTCTGGAGCGATCATGGCGATTTCTCCGGCGCCGCCATTAACGAATGGGGCAGCCATACCGTTGATTTGTGCCAGTGGGCTAACGATGCCGATACAACGGGGCCCATTGAATACGAGATCATAAACGAGAATTACGATGTGGCGGCCCGGTACGCTAATGGTGCCAGGTTGATCATCCGAACGGGATTGCGCTTTGGATCCTGCCCGGTGCGATTTGAAGGCGAGGAAGGGTGGGTGGAAACAGGCGATTCTGGTCAAATCGAAGCTCACCCGGCCTCCTTGCTTCAAGAGAGGAAGTTTCTCGGCGGTTATCCAGCCGACAACCACGTCCGGGAATTCCTTGATTGTGTCAAATCACGGCGGCAACCCATATCCACGGCTGACGTGGCTCACCACTCCATCACGGCATGCCATGTAGCCAATATTTGCGTGCGTTTGGGGAGACCCGTGAAATGGGACCCAGTGAAGGAGGAATTCATTGGGGATGAAGAGGCCAATCGTTTGCGTTCTCGTCCATTTCGTCAGCCCTGGCGACTGTAAAATCTGACGCGCAACTTAAATATTGACCGGATTTTCTATAGACATCTGGCTCCTATATAGTGACGGCAATTACTGACCGGGAATCGTTCATCGCACTCTTAAGACCTCTCACCCAGCTTACGCCTACCCTCTCCCCCAGAGCTCTGGGGGAGAGGGTCAGGGTGAGGGGGATTCACTCGTGGAGGACATTCATCTCAATTTTCTAATAGGTGTCACAGTGAAGCTTGGCTTGTTCCGGGTAGCCGACCCAATACGATCGTTAATCTTCAACAGTGAAAAGAGGCATTCATGATGCGTCATAGTACCGGGTGTACGAGGGCCGCAGCAGTTGCTTGCGCTTTCGTGGTGTTCTTGGCAGGGTTCCTTCATGCGGCGGATGAGAAGGATCGCATGAATCGGGAAGCCCGTTTAATTGAGATTCTCAAGAGTGACGCCTCGGTTCAAGAGAAAGACCAAGCCTGCCGGGAATTGCAGGTCATTGGCTCCCCTGCCAGCATTCCGGCGTTGGCGGCGTTGTTGACGGATAAAGACCTTTCTCATATGGCGCGTTATGCCCTGGAGCCGATGCCGTATCCGGAGGCTGGACGAGCCTTGCGTTTGGCACTCGCACAAACTTCCTCCTCCATCAAAATCGGCATTATCAACTCCCTGGGTTTCCGGGAAGAGAAGGCGGCAGTTCCGGACCTGATACAACTGCTCAAGGACTCAGATACGGAGGTGATGGGCTCCGCGGCTGCCGCTTTGGGCCGAATCGGCACACCCGAGGCGGCGCTGGCACTCGAGAAATTTCGTAAGACGGCTCCCCCTTCATTACAAGCAGTTACTGGTGAGGCTTCTCTAACGGCAGCCGAACGGTTACTGAGCCATAACCTGCAAATGGAGGCTGTCAGGATTTATCAACAAATGCAGGCTGCAAAGTGGCCGGCTCATGTGCGTCAGGGTGCATTCGCAGGCCTTCTCAAGGTCTTGCCGGCGGAGGCGGTGGCCCGGATCATTCGCGCCGTTGAGGGGGACGATCCGATCCTAAAGTCTGTTGCCATCGCCAGCATTCCTACGTTGAAGGATCCCAGCGCTCCCGGACGCTTTTCCTCCATGCTCCCGAAGGTCTCAACGGACACGCAGGTGATGATGATCGGGGCTCTGGCTGAATGCCAATCCAAGGCAACGCTGCCGGCAATACGGAGCACTTTAGCGAGTCCCAACCAGGAGGTAAAGCTAGCCGCTGTAAAGGCCCTTGGCAAAGCTGGAGATGCTTCTTGTGTGAAAGCTCTCAGCGAGTTTTTATCCGGCACAAGCCCAGAAGGCCTGAAGAAAGAGGCGACCGGCAGCCTGGAACGCCTTCGTGGCGACGGTGTCAACACTGAACTAATTGCGTGCCTGAAAACTGCACCGCCTGATTTGCGGACCACGTTGATAGGAATATTGGTTTCCCGAAGGGCGACGGATGCATTGGGTGATTTATTTCAGGAAGCAGCAGGTGGAGACATGATTGTTCGGGAGGCAGCCTTCAAAGCATTGGGGAGTCTGGGGGGGGCCGACAATCTTCCGGCGGTCCTCAGACTCCTGACGGCACTGAAAGGGGATGAGGGGAGAACGGAGCTCGAATTGGCTGCCGCCAGATTAGCTCGAAAAATACCGACTGAAAACGCACAAGCGGATGCGGTGCTTGATCTGTTGGAAGCCGCTACGGAGACCCCCGTTAGATGTTCGCTACTTCGGGTGTTAGGTGGCATTGCCAACTGGAAAGCGCTTGAGGCCATACGAGCTGCCTTAGGAACCAAAGTTCCTGAAGTCAAAGAGACCGCCATAAAGGCCCTAATTAGTTGGCCGGATTCCAGGGCGATCGATCTGTTGCTTGGGGAATGGCGCACCGCCAGTGACCCAACACAAAAAACTTCGATTCTACGGGGCTGTGTAAAACTACTGCGCCGTGGCGATGGCCTTCCGTCTCAGACCATCGTGCGATACAAGGAACTGCTCAATGGCACTCCACGCTCGGAAGACAAGATGCTTGTATTGTCCGGCCTGGCAGAAGTGGGAGAGCCAGCCGCCATCGACTTGGTGGAACCGAGTTTGCGGGATCCGCAGGTCAAAGCTGAAGCCGAGTTATCCATGATACAAATCGCTCGCAGGCTGGTGGGCTCAGCCCCCAAAGCCGCTCGGGGAGCAGCCGTCAGACTTTGGACCGAGGCGCAAAGTGAAGAAATCCGGCAACAGGCTGCCGAGATGATCCGCGAGATCAAACAGAGCGAGGATTACCTCATGGCCTGGCAGGTCGCAGGTCCCTATTCCAGAATGGGAGGAGAAGGATTGCGTTTGTTCGATGTTGTTCTTCCGCCGGAAAAAGGTGATCTCACCGTCAAGTGGCGGGACTTGCCAATCAGCAGCCGTTTCGATAAACCGTGGATGCTTGATGTGGCAAGCTTCTTGGGAGAGGCCCGGATGCGCGCTGCTTATGCGCGCACATGGATTTATAGTGAAAAGGCACAGAACGTTATTCTCGAGTTAGGAGTCGACGACCCGGCCAAGGCTTGGTTGAACAGCGAACTTGTCCATCTTCATAACATTCCAGGTTCTTCTACGTTCGTCGAAGACCGGATAGGCCTTTCCTTAAGGCAAGGCTGGAATGCGTTGGAGCTGAAGATCGTGCAGACAGACGGGCCATGGGAGTTCAGTACGAAGCTCCGCAAACCAAACGGTGAACCGCTCGACGGCGTGCGGGTCGATGCTGCCTATGGAGAGAAAGTCCAGACGGAGCAAGTTTATAATGGCTCGGATGGAAACTGGGTGCAGCTATTCAATGGCAAGGATCTCACCGGATGGCACAAAACCGGTGATGCCATCTTCACCGTGGAAGATGGCAACCTGGTTGGCACACAAACAACAGGGAAAGGCGGCGATCTTTTCACGGACAGCGAGTGGGGGAATTTCGAGCTTCATGTAATCTATCGGATCGTCTGGCCGGCCAACAGCGGTTTCTGGTTTCGTTGGGATGGGGTCAAAGGCTATCAATTCGACGTCCTGAAATGGAAAAACCCGATTGCATATAGCGGTGCCATGTATATGCCGGGGAAGATGTTCTTGACAGTAAACCTGAATGAAGCGCTGGAGAACCGGGACGGCTGGAACGAGGCCCGCGTCCGTGCACAAGAGGACGAACTAAAACTGTGGCTCAACGGAGTCAAGGTGGGCGAATGCCAGGAATCGACCTTTCGCAAGGGCGCCGTCGGCATACAAGTTCATCCCGGAGATGAATTCAAGGGCATGAAGGTCATCATTAAGACGGTGGAAGTTCGTAGCCTGGGCACACAATCTAAGTGAAATTCTCCAGGCAAAGTGAGATTTTGAAGCTTTCATGAGAATATGGTTTTGGGTGGAGGGTTGCGCTCCGTCGCGACCGCGGCCCCGACGAAGCGGGGCCCTCCAGTATCTTCATCCGCGGTAGTGAACTTGAAAGGACCATGGGGCACTCTCTTGAAAGAGGAACCCATTGCCAGGCTAGATCTACGAAATAAATGAATGGAAATCGAAGAGGAGGAAGAGGTGAACGCAAAATCGATTGCTGAACGAGCTTTAGATCAAGGGAAGGGCATCGTCCGACTGACGCCGACCTGGGTGCCTCGTGTTTTTTGCGTTCCGGGACGGCGGATCAAACTCCATCCGGACGATTACTACGCTTTGGGCGCCAACAGGGGTGGAATTGACGAACGGTGGTTTTCCTCGACGACCCCGGCCGACAACGGGCCGTTGACCAGTAAGAACGAGGGTTTGAGTCATATTGCAGTCGAGGACGGCGGTCAGGCTGAACTGACGCTGCTGCGCGATGCCGTCCAAGAACTGAAAGGGCAACTGATTGGGCAAAAGCTTTGGGATGCGTATCGTGCCTGGCCAATGTATTCGAAATTCTTCGACAATAAGGGCGCTTTGCCATTCCACATCCATCATGATGATGCCCATGCCGCACGTATCGGTGCCCGTGGCAAACCAGAAGCGTATTACTTTCCCCCCCAGGTCAACAATTACGGAGGGGATTTCCCGTACACGTTCTTTGGGCTCCAACCTGGGGTGAGAAAGGAACAGGTGCGCGAGGCGCTTCGTCGCTTTGCTGAAGGAGATAATCGCATCACTGACCTGTCAGTCGCCCACCCGCTTACTCCGGGGACGGGTTGGAATGTTCCTCCTGGCGTATTGCACGCTCCCGGGAGCCTTTGCACCTACGAGCCACAGAAGGCATCCGACGTGTTTGCGATGTACGAGTCGGTCTCCCACCATCAAGTTCTTCCTGCGGAATTGCTTTGGAAGGATACGCCCAAAGAGGAGATTGGAGATTTCGAGTGTCTAGTTGATGTGATCGACTGGGAACAGAATGTCGATCCCATGTTCAAAGAGAAACACTTCATGGCGCCGATTCCAGTGTGTGACCTGACCCAGATGCGGGCGGAAGGATACGAGGAGCATTGGATCTGCTACTTGTCCGAAGATTTCAGCGCCAAGCGACTCACGGTCCTACCTGGTAGAAGAGTCACAATCAAGGATAGGGGGGCCTACGGGATGTATGTGCTGCAGGGTCATGGCACCATGGGTGTCTGGGATATTGAAACGCCAGCGCTGATTCGATACGGACAGTTGACCTATGATGAGTTCTTTGTCTCAGAGACTGCTGCGAAGGAAGGTGTGACGATATCCAATCCCAGCAAAAGCGATCCTATTGTGATCCTGAAGCACTTCGGACCCTTAGCACACGACAACATGCCGACAATCCGAAGTCTGTGAGGAACCGACTGGTAGTGGGTCAGTCCTAAGGGTGGCAATACCACTCTTATTGCGGGGCGTTTCTGTGAAGCGCCGAAATCAGGCGGCTGACACAGCTGTCCTCCAGCTCCTACCCGAGTAACTGACCTTCTAGAGCGGTTCTTTCCTGGCCTGAACCAAAGAGAGAGTGGACAATGCATGGCAACACACTTTAACAACTTTCCAAAACTGCATAACGCAACCTGGCCCGGCGTTGTCGGGAAGGGAGATGCAAGTGAGCCTTGCATTTCCCTGGAAACCATGCTGGACCTGACGGCCGCCGCTGAAGTCGATGGAGTCAAATTTGATGGAGTGGATCTTTTCCTGTTTGAGCCGCATTTCGGTATTGATTCAACAGACGGAGATTTGAAAAGCCTGGTTGATTCCGTCAAAGCACGGAATCTCGAGATCGGCTCAGTGGTTGCTCCAGTCTGGGCGCCGACGGGAGGCGGGTCTGCCATGGGCAGCGACCAGGACCGGAAGCGATTTCTAACACAAGTCGGAAAAGCCTGCCGGATCGCGAAGCGTCTGCGCGAACTGGGCGTTCGACCGAATGGGGTTGTCCGCATTGACTCGGCAGTTGATCCGTCGACGTGGGCCGTTGATCCGGAAGATAACCAGAAGCGAATTGCTGAAACGTTCCGTCAAGCCTGTGATATCGCTGAGGGCGCTGGGGAACGATTGGCCGCGGAGGGTGAAATTTGCTGGGGGGGAATGCACAGCTGGAGAAGGATGGCTCAACTCCTGGAGATGGTCGGCCGGTCTGATGTGCTTGGGTTTCAGGCTGACATGGCTCACACTCTTCTGTATCTTCTTGGGTATAACGCACTCGAAGACGCCCTCATTCCGGAGAATGTCGACTGGAAGAGCGCTGAGTTCGACCAGGCCTATCGGAGACTTTGTGCGGTGCTTCGTCCCTGGACGATCGATTTACACATCGCCCAAAACGACGCGACGGTTAAGGGTTCAGGATCTCATGACAAAACGGGCCGACATTGCCTGCCTAACGATCCAGGCGGCAAACTGGATATCCCGCGCTATGCGGGTTACTGGTTGCGCGGCGACGATCAGGTGCTGACTAAGCGGATTCGGCACATCTGCTGGGATGGCTGTATGTTTTCGAATAAGACTATGATGGACCCCCAAACCTGGCGCGAAATTCTTGGGACAATGATAGCTGTGCGGGAAGCTCATGGCTGGCGGGAATGAGAGTCTTGGAGTTATTGAAAATGGGGGCGTGCCGCCCCAAGCGGTCCTAGGTGTGCGATCCAGCGGATCCTACTCGTCCTCGTTCTCGTCGTCGTACTCAGAAGGTTCTTTGTCGAGGATGAGGACGAGCCATAACGGTCGCGACGGAGCGCGACCCTCCACTAAGAACCACATTTTCATGAGAGTGCCCCATGACCTTTTCAAGCTCACCACGGCGGATGAAAATGTGCCCGATTCCCCCTTTGAAGGGGGCTGAAGCCTTGAGAAGGCTTCAGGGGATGTCTCTGTTCCGGTCTGATCGGTTCTCTCGATATAGGGACAACCCCCCGGCAGCCAAGGCTGCCGACCCCCTTTACTAAGGGGGATTTTCATCAGAGGATTGAAAGTATGCCTAAACTGAACATCGGCTTGATCGGCTGCGGATTCATGGGCCGGGCTCATACCAACGCCTACAAACGTGTCTTGGATTTCTTTCCGGAACTGAAACACCAGCCAGTCTTGAAAGCGGTATGCAGTAGTGACGAGACCGCCAACAAGAAATTTGCCAGCCAGTGGGGATACGAGACCCATGAAACCGATTGGCGCAGGTTGGTCGGACGGGCCGATATTGACGCCGTGGATATCTGCGTACCCAATAAGCTGCACAATGAGATCGCCCTGGCTGTCGCCGCGAACGGTAAGATCGTCCTATGCGAAAAACCCCTGGCAATGAATGCTACCGAGGGTGAAGAAATGGTGGCGGCTGTGGAAAAGGCAGGCGTGCCCAATATGGTTTGGTACAATTATCGCCGCATCCCGGCTGTGTCACTGGCCAAGACCCTCATCGACGAAGGTAAACTAGGGCAGCAGATCTATCATTACCGGGCCAATTTTCTGCAGGATTGGACCATCTCGCCGGATGTACCCCAGGGCGGCCACGGGACATGGCGTCTGGACGTCCAGGCGGCAGGATCGGGCGTGACCGGCGATTTGCTGGCTCACTGCATCGATACGGCAATCTGGCTAAATGGCCCCATCAAGGATGTGAGCGCCATGACCGAAACCTTTGTCAAAGAGCGCAGGCATGCCGAAAGCGGTATGGTCCAGCCCGTAGGGATCGATGATGCCTGCGCCTTTTTATGCCACTTTACCAATGGCTCTCTGGGGTTATTTGAATCCACGCGCTATGCGCGCGGCCACAAGGCTTTCTACACTTTCGAGATTAACGGTAGAGATGCCTCCATTCGGTGGGACCTTCACGACCTGCACCGGTTGGAATACTTCGAACATCGCGACGAAGGAAGGCTTCGCGGCTGGAGGTCAATTCATGTCACGGACCATGGCGGGGGCCATCCCTACATGGACAGGTGGTGGGTGCCAGGCTTGTTGATCGGTTATGAACATTCGTTTGTCCATCAATTCGCGGACTTCCTGGCGGCATTGGCAAGAGGAGAAGCCTGCACACCGACATTCCGCGATGCCCTGGAAACACAGAAAATTTGTGATGCTGTGCTGAAAAGCGCCCGAGAACGGAGTTGGGTGGAGACGCCGAGCTAGACAGTTCCCCCGCCATCGGACTTGATATCATGGGCATTCTTATGAAAATGCGAGTTTTGGTAGCCACGCCGACCGCTTTTTTCCGGGAGGCGTGGGCATTTGGTTGTTAGGAAGAAGCCCACGGTTCGCGGCGACTGCTGTCGCCAATACGCTCACCGTGGCTACCCGTTCCATTTTCATCGGTGGTGGTGAACTTGAAGAGGTCATGGGGCACTTTTATGCGATACGGAATCAATTTACTTCTTTGGGCAGACACTTTAAGTGATGCATTGCTGCCCTTATTGGATGAGATCAAATCGATCGGTTACGACGCGGTTGAGCTTCCACTGTTTGAACTCGATCTAGTCAAGTATGCGTCTTGGGGCAAGCACCTGGATAACGCTGGGCTTTCCCGCAGCGCGGTCACGGTCCGCGGGGCTGTAGACAACCCGATTAGTCCGGATCCTGCTGTTCGTTCCCTTGGAATCACGAACAACAAGAAAGCTGTGGAATGCGCTCAGGCGGCCGGCTGCAATTGTCTGGCTGGACCCTTTCATTCCGCATTGGGAGTTTTCAGTGGTATTGGGCCCACCTCAGATGAATGGAAATGGGGAGTAGAGGGCATGCGAAGGGTCGCCGAATTCGCAGAGACGTACCAGGTGACCCTCGCTCTTGAACCTTTGAACCGTTTCGAGTGTTATTTTCTTAACAGTGCAGCGGACATGGCAAGATTCTGCAGGGAGGTGGACCACCCGCGGTGTCG
>JBGOTQ010000294.1:0-10062 GCA_041476565.1 Terriglobia bacterium
GATCGAGGAGTTGAGCTCTATTTCGGAATCGTATTCCCAGGGCGTCGCGGTCGGCAGTCGCCTGCCGGCTCCTGCTTTTCGCCCGCTGTGCCCTGGGCTATTTTCTTATGGCCCTTCAGGCCATTTTCATAAAAGGGAAGGGAATCATCAATGAACTCCCGAGAGAGGATTTCCGCTGCTTTCGAACACAAGGAAGCAGACCGTATACCCTTAGATCTTTCCGGCCACCGTTCGTCCGGGATCTCGGCCCTTGCTTATGCGAGGCTGCGGGACTACCTAGGTTTTCCAAGGAAGCCCATCCGGGTTTATGATCCTATTCAGCAATTGGCAGTTGTAGACGAAGACGTGCTGGAACGGTTTGGAGTTGACACCATCGAACTGGGCCGAGCCTTTGCGTTACAGGACGACAGTTGGGTGGAGTGGGCTTTGCCAGACGGGACACCGTGTCAAATGCCCGTCTGGGCAGTACCGGAAAGAAAAGGAGATCACTGGGTCTTCCGCTCCAAGGGCGGCAGAGTCATCGGCCACATGCCTCAGGGGGCACTCTATTTTGAACAGTGCTATTACCCTTTCGCTGAAGACGAAGCCGATTACAGCCGGCTTCCGGAAGCCTTTGCTGAGAGCATGTGGAATGTGGTTGCCTCTCCTCCGGGGCCCCTGGTGGCTGGCCCCGACGGGCCGGGGCTGCTCGCAGAGAGAGCGAGGAAACTCAGGGAAACCACTCCGAGGGCAATCCTGGGGCTGTTTGGAGGGAATCTTCTGGAGACGGGGCAGTTCCTGTTCCGAAATGACAACTTCCTGATGATGCTGGCTGCCGAAGCGGATCGCGTTCATGATTTTCTGGAGAAGCTCGTCGCCTTCCATCTCACAAATTTGGAGCGATTCCTTGCGGCAGTTGGTCCGCACATTGATATTATTGTCTTTGGTGACGATTTGGGCTCACAAAAGGGCTCACAAATCTCTCCGTGCATGTATCGGGAATTCTTCAAGCCGCGACATCAAATGATGTGGAAGCGAGCCAAAGAGTTGGCCAATGTTAAAGTCATGCTGCACTGCTGTGGCGGCGTCCGTGAACTGTTGCCGGACTTGATTGAGGCCGGGCTTGACGCCATCAATCCGGTCCAGATCACTTGCAGGGGTATGGAGACGCGTCAGCTCAAAGCCGACTTTGGAAAAGACATCGTTTTCTGGGGAGGAGGTTGTGATACTCGGAGTGTGCTGCCATACGGCACACCAGAGGAGGTCCGAAGGCATGTCAAACGACAGATCGAACTCCTTAGCCCCGGCGGAGGGTTTGTGTTCCAGCAGGTCCACAACATCATGGCTGATGTCGCACCCCAAAACGTAGTGGCCATGCTGGATGCTGTGAACGCTTGAAATTGGAGACTCGTCTATGCCTATCCTGGTTGCAGTGAATCTGAGCAAAACTTTTCGGGGTGGCCAAGAACCGGTACAGGCGGTTCGCGCGGTCAGCCTGGAAGTCCAGGCAGGAGAATTCCTGGCCATCATGGGTCCTTCGGGGTGCGGCAAATCGACGTTGCTTCATTTGTTTGGAGGGATGGACGGGGCGAGTGGAGGCCAACTGGAATTTGAAGGGCAGTCTGTGGTGGCCATGAAGGACGATCAACTGACAAGCCTGCGGCGAATTCGAATAGGGTTTGTCTTCCAGTTCTTTAACCTTCTTCCAACCTTGACGGCTATTGAGAATGTTGCCTTACCCCTTCGGCTGGCGGGAATGGATTCCAACCTGGCAGAAGAGAGAGCAAGCTCATGGCTCGAGCGAGTGGGTATGACCCCCCGCAGACATCACTTTCCTCACCAGCTTTCAGGAGGCGAAATGCAGCGTGTGGCCATTGCCCGTGCCGTGGTTCATTCCCCTTCGCTGGTTCTGGCCGACGAACCAACCGGCAATCTGGACTCCAGCAGCGGGGCGGGTATTTTGAAACTGCTTTCTGACTTAAACCGGAAAACAGGTATCACAATGATCCTGGCCACTCATTCACTTGAAGTGGCCAGCATCTCGGACAGGGTCATTCACATTCGTGACGGTTCCGTCGAAAAAATCGAGCCGGGTATCGATAGGTTACCCGAGGCTTATGTTCCTGAGATGCGTTGATAGTGCCTGTCAAGAACCGTCCGTCACTTGATATTTAAAATTCATAACCTTGTGGCTCTTTCGACAATTCATTCTCCGCTTCCTGCTTCGGGAGCGAGTGCGCGCCAGTGTGACTGTCTTCGGAATTGGCCTGGGAATCGCAGTAGTCATCGCCATCCAACTTAGCAACGCCAGTGCCGTCCGGGGTTTTGCTGCCGCCATTGAAGCGATTTCCGGAAGAACCTCATTGGAGATTGTGGGTTCGGCGCTTGGTATTGACGAGACACGTATCCTCGAACTGGACTGGTTGCGCCTGTATGGACCAATCAGTCCGATCATCGAAGGTGAAGGGCTCGCCTCGCTCTCACCGGGCCAGACCGAATGGATTCATGTCCTGGGTGTAGACATCCTCAAGGACCGGTCATTTCGTGAGTACCACCTGCTCGAGTTTGAATCGCAGAACCGTATCCCGACGGCAAGAGAGTTCCTCGCCTTGCTCATGGATCCCCATTCAATCATTCTGACCCGTAAATTTGCGGTCCGGCATGGATTGCAAGTGGGATCACGGCTTGAAGTGACTACCGGAGACCTGGCCCGAGTCTATGTGGTAAGGGGCCTGTTGCTCGATGAAGGTCCAGCAAGGACTCTGGAAGGCAATTTTGCGTTGATGGATATTGCAGCGGCACAACTGGCCCTGGGCCGCCTGGGTCGCGTGGACCGGCTGGAACTCCAGATCTCCGATACCAACTCCCTGGAGGCCATTGAGCAATCGATCGCCTCTCGCCTGCCTGCCGACCTCGCCGTGGAAAGGCCCTCCCGCCGCGGTCGGCAAGTGGAAAAAATGTTGGAGGCCTTCCATTTCAACCTCTCGGCCCTTTCCCATATTTCCCTGCTGGTGGGGCTCTTCCTCATTTACAACACGATTTCAATCTCGGTTGTGGCCAGGCGCCAGGAAATCGGGGTACTCCGAGCCATGGGGGTAGGCAGGGGTACGATCCTCCGCTTATTTCTGGCTGAGGCGGCCGGTTTGTCTCTCCTCGGTTGTAGTTTGGGGGTCCTATTGGGGCGACTGTTGGCCTATGGCGCAGTTCGGATCACGTCGACTACAGTCAGCGCACTCTACATCGCCTCGGCCGCCCGACCTGTTCCATTAGGACTGGCACAGGTACTGCTGGCCTTTGCCATTGGCATACCCCTGTCATTGGTGGCTGCGGCAGTTCCCGCTCTTGAAGCTGCTACGTTGCCTCCCACCGCCGCCATCCGTGAGCCAGGCCATTCGGGAGGGCGTTACCGCCTGCAAGCGCGTGCGGTGACCATGCCCCTGGGACTCTTCTTTTTGGCCTGGTGGTTCTCCGGGTTGAAGCCCGTCGCAGGGCGGCCTTTCTTTGGCTATCTGGCAGCCATTGCAGTTGTGTTCGGGGCGGCGTCTTTAGTCCCCAGTTTGCTTCTTGGGCTAAGCCGCTGGGGGGGTAAACTCCTTGGTTCTTTCTTCCATGTTGAGGGCTGGCTGGCCAATGCCAATCTTTCAGGAGCGATCAGGCGCCTCTCCATCTCAGTGGCGGCGCTGGCCGTCAGCCTCTCCATGATGGTGGCCATCGCTATCATGGTTCACAGCTTTCGAGAAACGGTAGTGTATTGGGTCAGCCAGACTCTCCATGCCGATCTGTATATTCGCCCGGCCACTCGGACCAATGTGTCGACACAAGCTACCCTCTCCCAGACGGTTGAAGAAACGATTCGGAATCTTCCTTCCGTGGCGGCAGTGGACCGCTTTCTGAATTTTGATATTTCTTATGAAGGGAATCTCATCACACTGGGGGCAGGCGAATTTGAAATCCTGCTGAGACATGGTGGCTTGTTGTTCAAGGCCCCTCGCGATGGCAGAGAGGCCATGCGTTCTGCAATCGGCCAAGAGGCTGTGGTCGTATCTGAGAGTTTTGCTCTGAAGTACCAGAAGCAAGTGGGGGACACAGTTGTTCTGCCAACACCTCAGGGGCGCATCGCCTTCCGGGTTGCTGCCATTTACTTTGATTATTCAAACGATCGCGGGGTGGTGGTCATGGACCATCAGACCTTTGCGCACTTTTTCCAGGAGCAGCGGCCGACCAGCCTGACGGTCTATCTCGTTCCGGGTAGCAGTCCCGAGAAGGTCCGTGAGGATATCCTTACCAGACTCGGTTCACAATACCGCTTATTCATTTACGCCCGCTCCTCCTTACGTAGGGAAGTGCTTCGGATTTTCGATAGCACCTTTGCCATTACCTATGCGGTTGAACTTGTTGCCATTCTGGTGGCGATCCTAGGCGTGGCCAGCACTTTGCTGACGTTAGTCCTCGAGCGGCGTTTCGAACTGAGGATGTTGCGATTCGTAGGGGCCGACCGGCGCCAGGTGCGAAGAATGGTAGTTATTGAAGCCCTCATGCTCGGTGGCGTTAGTCAGGCGGTCGGGATGGGGGTCGGACTGGTCCTATCAATGATCTTGATCTATGTCATCAATGTCCAAAGTTTTGGATGGACCATCCAATTCCATGCCCCGCTCAGTTTCTTTCTTCATTCTACCCTGTTGATCCTGATTGCGACTGCGCTGTCTGGCTACTACCCGGCCCACCGTGCCTGCCAACTCTTTGCGGCCGAGGAGATAGAGGTCGAGTGATCCATGACTCCATAGGGTGTGTTAGCGAAGCGAAACCGAGCGTGGCGCGCCTCGGTGCTCAGAAGGAGCGTCCATTGGAATGGCAACCATTGACGAAGATCGAGGAGTTGAGCTCTATTCCGGAATCGTATTCCCAGGGCATGGCGGGCGGCGGTGCCCACCGGCACCTCGCCTTCGGCTCCTGCTTTTCGCTCGCTGTGCCCTGGGCTATTCTCTCATGGCCCTTCAGGCCATTTTCATAAAAGCCAAGCATCAACTTGGCCGGGGTTCCTGCAGGCCGGAGAGAAACAAAATGAAGTGGTACCTCCGCGTCTCTATGCTTCTGTGGCTTCTGCTCTGGTCTTCACAGGCTGGCATAGCGCAGACCCAACAATGGCGCCAGGCACTCCCCGGATACCAGTTCAGTTTTCCTCGGGACCATGGCAATCACCCGGAATACAAGATCGAGTGGTGGTATTACACCGGGAACCTGAAATCCCCGGCAGGTGAGCGGTTCGGCTTCCAGTTGACCTTTTTCAGAGTCGGAGTTGACCCAAAGCCAGAAAATCCATCCCGCTGGGCCGTGAGAGACCTCTTCATAACCCACCTCGCCGTGACCAATATTGAAAAGCACTTTTTTCAGTTCGCCGAGAAGATGAATCGTGCCGGAGTCGGATGGGCCGGGGCCGCTACCGATACTTATCGGGTCTGGAATGAGGGATGGATGACTCGGCTGGATGAAACCGGACATCATCGCCTGATCGCTCTCGACCCGGAGCTGGGGATTGATCTTGAATTGGAACCAGGGAAAAATCCAGTGGTCCATGGAAGGGATGGTATCAGCCAGAAGGGCGTCCAGCCAGGAAACGCTTCTCATTACTACTCGCTGACTCGCATGCCGACTCGAGGTACGGTAATCAGCCGCGGAGTCCGTTATTCAGTGGAGGGACTCAGCTGGATGGACCATGAATTCGGGACCAGCTTCCTGGAAGTTGGGCAGGTCGGGTGGGATTGGTTTTCGATTCAACTGGACGATGGAACAGACTTAATGCTATTTCAACTGCGCCGCAGTGACGGAATGCCGGACCCGCATTCCAGCGGGACTTTGATCAGCTCCTCTGGGGAAAAGCAATCTATCGGGTCCGCCGATTTCCAAATACATCCAGGGTCTAGTTGGACCTCCCCCCACAGCGGAGCAAAGTACCCGATCGAGTGGCAACTCTCCATACCCAACCTGGGATTGCAGCTTTCAATCTCAACAGCCGTGGCCGATCAGGAATTGCAGACAGGAGCTTCAACAGGGGTGACTTACTGGGAGGGCTCCACTGAAGCAATCGGAACTCTCAACAAACGCCAGGTTCAAGGGCATGGTTATTTGGAGATGACCGGGTATACCGGCAAACCCATGAGTGAAACACTTCACTAAGATAAAAGGTCTCAGTTCGCCTTGCTGCGGCTTCAGGACGGTTTTGACCTCTCTTGAAAATCATCCTCGTCGTTGTGCTCGTCCTCGACACGCAACTACCCGAGTACGACGACGAGAACGAGGAAGAGTATGACCTGCTGCATCTTATACCTACGGTCGCTAAGGGCAGTCACGCTCCCAGATTCATGTTACGTGGTGCCCCTGAAAGGGCATGAAAGGCTCTTATGAAAATACGGTTTTGGGTGGAGGGTCGCGCTCCGACGCGACCGCGGACCTCCGTGCATATTCATCGGCGGTGGTGAACTTGAAAAGGTGATGGGGCACTCGGCTAAAAATCCCCCTAGGCGGATGAAAAGTTGGAGAAATTACCGCCAACCCCGGCGGGCGTCACAGGTTTAATCTTAAGTCATCCCGCTGGGATGCAAGCCATTAGCCGGGGGTTGAGCGAAGCGATACCCCCGGAAGGATGCAGAAATCAACAGCGACCCCCTTAGGGGTCGCTGTATTGATCCAAAATCCAGGAATTTTACGTCGTGTTCAACTGCAAATCCCTCCAACAGATCGACCAACTCGGGACGAGGAGGTTTCCCACCAGACCAATTTTCCGAGCCCCAAGGGCTGGCACCCCGCCCGGGGTGCACTGGCTTTGGATCATACCCACCGGTGGTATCGTCCGCCGTTGACGGACTCAACCACCGGCTAATGGCTTCGAACCTTCCGGGTTCGACATTTTCATCCTCGGTGGTACCGCCCGGCGGCATGAAGGGCTTTCTTGAAAATATGGTTTTGGAGGGCCAGACTCTGTGAGACCGGCTAACACGTGGGTTCGAAATCGGCCTTGCAGGTTGACGCGGACGATGGCTCCTATTCTAACCGTGGACGAGTGGCTTTACCTGAAGGCAACGGTGCAATTGGCTACTCGTATCGCAGGCACTCGATGGGATCCAGCCGGGAGGCTACCCGGGCTGGCCAGACTCCGAAAACCAGGCCCACGAAGATCGACACGCTTAAGCCTGCAATGACGGCCCAAAGTGGAATGGTCGAAGGGAGGTCCGGAAGCAAGAAGAGCAAGATAAAGCTGGTGATGAAGGAGAGGATGATGCCAATCAACCCGCCTAGCGAGGTCAGGGTCATTGCTTCAAAGAGGAACTGCGTGACGATGTCGCGCCGGCGTGCACCGATGGCTTTCCGAACTCCGATCTCCCGGGTGCGTTCTGTAACGCTGACCAGCATGATGTTCATTACCCCTATACCACCAACCAGCAGGCCTACCCCCGAGATGGCAATGGCAATCATCCCCATTGCGGCCGTGATCTCGTCGAACTGCTTGATCATCCGTTCCGAGGTACTTAAGTCAAAATTGTTCTCTTCATTAAACTTGACCCCACGTCGGCGGCGCAGGATTTGTTCCACCTGATCCATGGCCTTCTGCAATTGCCCTGACTTGGCCCGAATGGTCAGACTGAACCAATCTTGTTTGGGTGCAATTTTCAAAGAGGTTCGGTAGGGGATGTAAACGGCGCTGTCTTCTTCGTTTTCCCCGAAGAAATTGCCTTTTCTCTTTTCCATCACGCCGAGCACTTCATACTTCCGCCCCCCCATCAGGACCTCTTTGCCGACGGCACTATTATGTGACGGAAACAGAGCGTCGAACACAGCAATTCCGACCACCAGTACATCCCGCCGGTGCAGGTCGTCGAATTCGCTGAAGAAGCGGCCTTCCTGCATTACCACGTTGGTGACCTCCCCATAGTTGGCAGAAACGGATTGCAGGTTAGCCTGTTTGTAACTGTTGGGACCATACGTCATGTTCTTGTCCAGCCACCAGACGGCGCTGTTATAGGCCGCCTCTTCAACAGCGGGGGCTAGCTCCTGAATCGCTTGACCGTCGTCGACGGTCAGTGGCTTTCGGTTCCATTCCTTTCGGTCACGGGGTCCGAACTGCATCTGCGTCAAATGGAACGCATAGATGTTGTTGGTTCCGTATTCTTCGATCAAACGCACTATATTTTTGCGCATCCCGGTCAGAATGGAGGCAATGACCACCACGGTTAGCACTCCTATCACCACCCCCAGCGTTGTCAAGAAACTGCGAAACTTGTTGGCCCGCAGCGTGGCCATGGCCATCAAGACGTTTTCTTTAGGCACCCCTTTCAAGGGCTGTAGCCATTTCATCGCCGACAGATGTTTCATCATGTTGTGCTCTTGGTCAACGCAACAATCGGATCCAGGCGGGCGGCT
This sequence comes from Terriglobia bacterium, assembly GCA_041476565.1. Taxonomy (GTDB): domain Bacteria; phylum Acidobacteriota; class Terriglobia; order Versatilivoradales; family Versatilivoraceae; genus DATKMG01. The sequence goes on from JBGOTQ010000294.1 coordinate 8,395, forward strand.
TTCATAGCGGGATAGATCCCAAAAATCATCCCGATGCCTCCTGAAACACCCAAAGACAGTAGAATGTAAGAAATTGTAATGGTCATTGGAATGGGAGTGGCGACGGTAACGACCCAAGACAGAACTGCCGCCAACAGCAGTCCGAAAAGCCCGCCAAAAGCAGCAAGCGCTGACGACTCGATCAAAAACTGGGCCAGAATTTGGCTTTTTCGGGCACCGACCGCTTTCCTCAACCCGATCTCAAACGTCCGTTCTGTAACGCTGACCAGCATAATGTTCATGACCACGATGCCGCCGACAAGCAGAGAGATCAGAGTGATAGGAGTGACGACCATAGCGATAGCCCCGGTGAATTGACCCACCTCCTGATCGATCTCAGAGGTGTCGGCGATCCCAAACGTGTCTTCCTTCTCAGGAGTCAGCCCCCGGATGGAGCGCATCAGCACCCGGACCTCATCGATCACGTAAGGGAACACTTCCCGGCTGGGTGAACTGCCCTGGATGCGAATCCACTCACTACGGCCAAACATCCGTTCATGCAGAGTGATTGGGAGATAGACGTTGTTATCCATCGACTGGCCAAACATGCTTCCCAGCTTCTCTTCAACGCCGATAACCGTCACGGGGATGTCTTGAACCTTGAACGTTTTGCCGATTGGGTCTGAATTAGGAAAGAACTTGTCTTGTACGTCCGTGCCGATCACACACAAGGGCATCGCATGCGCCACTTCATAGGGAATGAAAAACCTGCCTTCTGCCAGGGTCATCCGACGAACTTCTGCGATTTCCGAAGTTACGCCTAGAATCCGAGTTCCAAAAAGCTCCTCGCCGTTGTACTTCAAATCGGCACTGTTCCCCTGCATGGCCCCTACGGTCTCGCAGCCTTTGCATTGGCCCTGAACCCACCTGATTTCGGACCATTTCATAGGCTTATTGCGCTTCCACATCTTGTCCCACTCTTCGTCGGTCATATGCCCGACGTGAGCGATCTTTTGGACAATGAACGTGTTGGCGCCCAACTGCTTGGTTATATTTCTCAAAATATAGGTATTGAACCCGCTGATCGAGGCGCCGACAAGCACAACCGAAGCCACTCCGATGATGATCCCAATTAAGGTCAGGAAGGACCGTAACTTGTGAGACCAGATCGACTGAAACGCAATTCTCGTTGCATCCAGGTAAAAAGAGACAATTACTCTCATAGCTAATTCTTAAGACGTTGTTCTAGATAGAAATGTTCCAAGAAAAAAGACCGGTAGGACGACAAAAAAACTTACATACTCCGCGGGCGCTGCCATGCCCTTTGGCACACAACTATCTCATCTTAGCGCAACCAATGGCTGCCATGATCAAAAAACTGCGCAAGACCCTTCCAAAATCCCCTGATTAGCTTCTGGGGAAGCCGTGATAAGAATAGTGATCCGCCAAAAACTGGAGTTGACTTCGGGGGGCAATTCACTATAATTATCGCCGGTCCAATAAGCTACTCCTCAGTAGCTCAATGGTAGAGCATCCGGCTGTTAACCGGAGGGTTGTAGGTTCGAGTCCTACCTGAGGAGCCAATTCCTCCTTCCTTTCTCCTAGCGTTCAGAATTGCGGTTAACATTCCGCGAGAGTCGCGAGACGAAGGACCTGAAGCAGGTCTCACAGGACCAGATCTCTACAAAC
>JBGOTQ010000295.1:0-10022 GCA_041476565.1 Terriglobia bacterium
CGCATTCGCGCGTCACCACCGGCTACTATCCGTCGTCCCTGCGGGACCGTCTATCATCAAAGACCCCTCGACCTGTCGCACTTTGAATTGCACCCCTGGAATCCGGATGCAATCGAAGGGGACGTACAATGGAAAAGCTGGGCCAGTGTTCGATGCTCCCCCTCTGTACGTCCCTTTGGGTTCCACCAATTTGGGTACCCCCTCCGCTTAATTGTCCTTGGCAATTCCGAGCAGGTTACTCACAATAGGGACTGCAAGAAACAACGAAAATGCCAGTGGAGGGAAAACGTTTGGACCCCCAAGCTCTTGATATCCAATTTCAGAAGTTCCACTTAACCAATGGCCTTCAAGTTATTCTGCACCACGACCGTAGACTGCCCGTGGCCCATGTGAATCTCTGGTATCACGTTGGGTCAAAGAACGAACGAACCAGGAAGACGGGCTTTGCTCACCTGTTTGAACACATGATGTTCCAGGGATCGAAGCACGCTGATGGACAATACTTGACCTATGTTGAAAAAGCAGGAGCCAACCTTCGAGAGGGAGGGGTAAACGGTACCACCAGCTTTGACCGGACGAATTACTTTGAAACGGTCCCCTCCGAATCCCTGGAATATATTCTTTGGTTAGAGGCAGACCGGTTGGGATTCCTGACTGACGCCTTGACTCAGGAGAAACTGGACAACCAGCGGGATGTGGTAAAGAACGAACGCCGTCAAAGTTACGAGAACGTCCCGTACGGCCGCGCCCTGGAAACGATTTTTGAGAATCTGTTTCCCAATGGGCATCCTTATTCCTGGTTGGTCATCGGGTCACAGGAGGATTTGGACGCTGCCTCCCTGGAGGATGTGAAGCACTTCTTCAACACTTACTACACTCCGAACAATTGCAGTCTGGTCATCACTGGCGATTTTGAAGAGGAGGAAGCCCGGACCCTTGTAGATCGGTATTTTGGCTCGATTCCCCCGGGCCCGGCCTTGAAGCGGGTGGAGCTTTGGATGCCGCGATTGGATGGAGAGAAACGAATCGAAGTCTTCGACCGGGTCCCCCAGGAACGAATCTACCTGGCATGGTCAACCGTGCCTTACTTCTTTCCTGGTGATGCAGAACTGGACCTGGCTTCCCGCATCCTGTCTCAGGGAAAGAATTCACGGCTATATAAGGCCCTCGTCTATGACCGGCAGATTGCCACTGATGTATCTTCCTTCAACTATTCGCTGGAGATCAGCGGCATCTTCGGAGTTGTTGCGACGGTTCGTCCAGACTCTAAAGCAGAAGAAATCCTTCGAGTGATCGACGAGGAACTGGCCAGGTTTGCAGAAACCGGTCCAACAGAAGTGGAGTTGGTGCGAGAGAAAGCCAAGCAGGAGTTTGACTTCGTCAGCAGTCTCGAACGTATTGGGGGTTTCGGAGGGAAGGGGGATCTGTTGAACCAGTACAACACATTCCTGGGCTCACCAGGTTGTTTTCGACGCGATTATGATCGTTATCAGGCCGCCGCGCTGGAAGGCATTCGGGACACGGCACGCCAATACCTGTTGACCAAGAACCGCCTGCTAGTGACGTTTCTGCCCGAAATCTCCGAGCGCCCCACCATTCCAGAGACTGACCGGAGCCATGTTCCCGGGATCGGGCCCAGGCGGAGCTTCAGTACGCCCCCAGTGGAGTCGGCCTTGTTGGATAACGGACTTCTGGTGCTTGTGACTCAACGTCCGGAACTCCCCAAGGTGGCAGTCAGCCTAATTGTCAAATCGGGAGCTACCAGCGATCCAAACCGCAAACCCGGGGTGTCGTGGATGACGGCAGAAATGTTGGATGAAGGAACTGAATCTAAGAGTGCCCTTGAAATTCAGGCGGAGCTTGACAGCTTGGGTACCTCCCTTTACGCCTCGGCTGAAACCGAGGTCTCCCATTTAAGTCTCGAGACGCTTAAAAAGAACCTCGACTCATCATTGAGATTAATGGCGGATCTGATCCTTCATCCTTCATTTCCCCAGGACGAATTGGAGCGACAAAGAAAGCGCCGTCTGGACGGGATCTTGCAGGAGAAGCACAATCCTTCCGTGATTGCGCGAAAAGTCTTCCGGGCAACGCTCTTTGGACGATCCCACCCCTATGGCCGGGACTTGGCCGGGAGTGAAACTTCCGTCAAGGCGCTGATCCGTGAAGACCTGGAAGCTTACTACCAGGGATTTTGGAAGCCCAACAATGCTGCCATCATTTATGCAGGAGATATCACGCTCGATGAAGCAGTCGGGCAGACCGGGACACTTCTACGGGGGTGGAACCCAGACCCGATCTGTCTCCAAGATGCTGCAATCGCTGCACCTCCAGCAACCACATCGATCTACCTAATTGACCGGCAGGATGCACCTCAGTCCCAAATCCGGATTGGCTCCATCGGGCCGAGGCGGAGAGTGGAAGACTACTACGCGATCGAGCTCATGAACACGGTACTTGGCGGATCCTTTACCAGTCGGCTGAACCTCAATCTTCGGGAAGATAAGGGCTATACCTACGGAGCATTTTCGAGTTTCTCTTTCGGACGTTTCCAAGGATTGTGGGCATGTGGAGCCGGAGTTCAGACCCGGTTCAATAAAGAGGCGCTGATCGAATTCATCCAGGAACTATCGGCGATTTCCGACACCCGAGTCATCACTTCTGAAGAACTGGAGATGGCCCAAACCAATTTAACTCGGGGATTCGCCCAGCGCTTTGAAACATTGGGCAGCTTAGTCGACCAGATAGCGGAACTGGTGTCATACGACTTACCCATGGGAGATATTGCTCACTATTTGTCGGAAGTCGATCGGATTAGGGTGGATGAGGTACGAACTGCTGCGCAGAAATATATCGATATTTCGAAAGTTGTGGTGGTCATCGTGGGTGACGCTAAGGTCATCGAGCCTGGAATCCAGGAACTGAACCTGGGTCCACTCGTCCACCTGGATCCGGAAGGGAATCAACTTTGATATTCATCGAATTACTCGTTCTTCCTAAACATGAAATAGCCTCTCCTGCTTAGATTCCCTGGAGTCTCTTTCAAAAATCGTCCTCGTCCTCCCCATGGGGCATTCCGAGTACGGGGCAGGCCAGAAATCCCCTCTGGTTTCCAGTCCTCTCCAACGCGGCGTAAGTTGCACATAATTTTAATGGTGCAACTTTGTTCGGCCGAAAGAGTCCTCAGGCGGATGGGCCAAGATCCGCCCTGGCCGGCAAACTGATTCCTACCCAAATCACACTAGGCTCAAGGGGTCATGTTGCCGGGTCTGTCGTCATTGAAGCCCGGGCTTCGGTTGGATTAACAAAGGGAGCCGAATCCTGGTCCCGCCATTCAGGCAAGCGAGGCGAGAATGGGCAAGGTCAATCTGGAGAATCTTAAACCGGGAATGATCCTGGCGACTAAGGTTATCGAGCGCGGTGGGCGGGTCCTGCTCGGAGTTGGTGTGGAATTGACTGAGAAGCACATCAGCATTTTCAGGAAGTGGGGGATAACGGAGGCTGATGTGCAAAACGTTACACAAGAAGAAGCCGCTGCCACAGCAAACGCTCAATTGGATCCCCGTCTTCTCCAGGAAGCAGAAACTCAAATGGCCAAGTTGTTTCACTTGACGGACAGAACGGATCCCCTCATCACTGAATTGTTCCGTCTTTGCACGATCCGCTGGGTACGCAACAAAGCGAGAGGCAGACTCGAGTGATTGCCAAGTCACACATTCTGATTGAAGACATTACCGACATCCCTTCGCTGCCGGAGATATTCATTCGAGTCAATGAAGTAGTAAACAACCCCCGAAGCTCTCTGGAGGATGTTGGAAGGGTCATTAGTGAAGATACCGGGTTGACGGCCCGCCTGTTGAAGATTGTCAACAGTGCTTTCTACGGCTTTCCCTCGCACATCGAGACCATTTCCCGTGCCGTCACGATCGTGGGAACCCAGCAACTCCGGGACCTGGCGCTGGCAACTTCAGTGATTCGCCTGTTCAGCGGGATCCCCCACGACCTGCTTGATATGGAATCGTTCTGGCGGCATTCAGTGGCCTGTGGAATTACAGCCAGGATCTTGGCCACTTTTCGTCGAGAGGCCAATGTCGAGCGGTTTTTTGTGGCCGGAATTCTTCATGATGTCGGTCGATTGACTCTTTGCCTCAAGAAGAGCGACGAGATGCGGGGCATTCTGAAACAGGTGAGGGGCGGAAGCAATACGGTTCGGGCGGTGGAATTGGAAGTTCTGGGATTCGACCATACCTCGGTGGGTGGAGCGTTGATCCAGGCCTGGAAACTGCCCGCCAGTCTGGAAGAAGTTGTCTTGTGTCACCACACCCCGTTGGAAGCGAGTCGCTATCCAGTTGAATCAGCGGTCATCCACGTGGCCGACATCTTCAGTCACGCGATGCAATTAGGTCATAGCGGCGAATGCCGGGTGCCGCAGTTAGAGACCAAAGCCTGGGACCGTCTTGGCTTGCCGATCAGCATCCTCTCCTCCACCCTCGATCAGATCGACCGCCAATACTACGACACGGTTCAAATGATCCTGCCGGAGTCTCACCATGGCTGAATCCCCTGAACAGCTAAGCCGTGTGGAAGTCCTCGAGCAGCGAGTCGTCTACCTCGAGGAAGTCAACCGGTGGATTCTCGACTCTTTGGACATGGTCGTCTCTCTGGGCGACTTCCAAGGCAGTATTAACTACGACCAGGAAATCAGCAAAATTCTCAGTATCACTTGGCCCCACCTTAGGCGCCTGATGTCTTACCAAACCATGGCATTCCTGATGGTAGACTCCACAGACCATGATTTCCTGGTCACCGCCTGTGAGCCGGCCAGTGATGAAGCCAAGATCCGGAAAGAAATCGACGCCTTGGTCGAAGAAGGGACATTCTCTTGGGCGCTCAATCAGAACCGGGCGGTCCTGGTTCCTTCCCGTCTGCACGAGTATTCCCTAGTTTTGCACGTCCTGGCAACCCGCTCCAGCATTATCGGGATGTTTGTAGGAGTCCTTTCAGGCCAGGAACTGGAAGTAACTGAGGCATCCAAGAGTCTGCTCTCCATCTTTCTACTCAATACATCCTATGCCGTTGAGAGTTCTCAACTATACCGGAGGATCAATGATCATAACCGAAATTTGGAAGAGACCATCCAGCGCCGGACACAAGAACTGCAGAACGCACGTAGGCAGGCAGAAGCAGCCAACATTGCTAAGAGCCAATTTCTGGCCAATATGAGTCACGAAATTCGGACCCCAATGAACGGTGTGATTGGGATGACTGACCTTCTCCTCGATACTCCTTTATCCGAAAGACAACGGCAATGCGCTGAAACCATCCGTTCTTCGGGTCAGGCCCTGCTCACGATCATCAATGACATTCTGGATTTCTCCAAAATGGAAGTCGGCAAAATGCAACTGGATTGCGTTAGTTTCAGCTTACGCAGGACAATCGAAGACGTGGTCGAGCTCCTGTCGGATAAAGCGGAGAACAAGGGACTTGAATTGGCCTGCCTGATTCATCCGGAGGTTTCAGATGCTTTTCGGGGGGATCCCATCCGTCTGCGCCAAGTCTTGACGAACCTGGTGGCCAATGCCATCAAATTCACGGAAAAAGGAGAAGTTGTGGTGGAGGTCCGAGACCTCAGCCAACCGGGAAATAGGGAGCAATCTTCCAGATTAGCCGGCCTGAGCATGGCTCAAATCGAAGTGCTGGTCCAGTCCTGTCCTTCCTCCAGCAGCCTGTTGTGGTTTTCGGTCCGGGACACGGGGATTGGCATCTCTCCATTGAAGCAACAGTTGATCTTTGACGCGTTTTCGCAAGGGGACGGTTCGACCACACGCAAATACGGAGGAACTGGTCTGGGATTGGCTATCTCCAAACAACTGGTTGAGCTTTTTGGTGGTCGCATCGGCGTCTCGAGTGACCCTGGTCGAGGGAGCACCTTCTGGTTTGTTTTGCCTGTGGAGAAAGATGTTTCCGAGACTGCAGCGACACGGGGGTCGGAGGCCAATCTGCAGGGGCTTCGCGTCTTGATCGTTGATGACAACGCCACCAACCGATCAATCCTTTCTCAGCAGATCGAAGGCTTGGGCATGAGAAGCGACTCCGCGGAAGAAGGCGAACGGGCCTTGAAGATGCTTCAGTCGGCTGTTCGGAAGGCCGAACCCTATGACCTGATGCTGGTGGACTTCCAAATGCCTGGGATTGATGGTCTAGAACTTGGGCGTGCAGTCAAGTCTGATCCGTCACTGTCCGCTATTCGAATGGTTTTATTGACTTCTTTCCGGGAAAAACGCCACGAAGAACAGGCGCTGAGATGCGGATTCGCTGCCTACCTGGCCAAACCCATTAAACAGTCAGCCCTTCTGTCCTGCTTGATCCAGCTCGTTACCAAGGTCAATTCATCCTCTCCCTCGAGCGTGGTTCCTCGTTCCTTAGAACCGAAAAACGAGCTCAGCAGCGTGATGTCTCGGTCTGGGGTCTCTGTTCTCCTGGCTGAAGACAACTTGGTTAACCAACGAGTGACCTTGGGCTTGTTGACCAAGCTGGGGTATCAGGTCGACGTGGTCAATAATGGTCTGGAAGCCCTCGATGCCCTATCCAGCAAGTCTTACGCGACGATTCTGATGGATTGTCAGATGCCGGAAATGGATGGGTTTGAAACCACGCAATCCATCCGAGAGAGTGAAAAGAAGACCGGGGAACATGTCCCGATCATTGCCTTGACCGCCAACGCCATGCAGGGAGACCGGGAACGCTGCCTGAATGCCGGGATGGACGGATACATCGCGAAACCCATCCGGGCTGCTGACCTGGGGGCAGTCATCGATAAGCTGATTTTGGAGAATGAAAGAACCATGAATATGTCATCCCCTGAGTATTCTCTTCCGGATGTCTTTGACCTGCAGGCTGCGCTTGAGCGAGTCGAAGGAGACCGTGAGTTGCTTATCGAACTGGCTGGACTGTTTGTGGAAGATTCGGCCCAACTGATGACGGAAATTCAGCAGTCAATTGATGCCTGCGATCCAAAGTCTCTCGAACGAGCCGCCCATAAACTGAAAGGATCAGTGGGCAACTTCTGCTCCCAGAAAGGCTACGAGACGGCACTGCAACTGGAGGCGGTGGCGAGGAACGGCGACCTGAAAGCAGCCGAAGTGGCATATAACCACCTGGAACTGGTCATTGGCAAGCTCAAGGATGAGTTAAATCAATTGGCTTATGGAAAAGAGTCGGCCTAGGTTCCGTGAATCCTCCGACGCACAAAGGTATGCCACACTCCTTCTGGTGGTCTTCCTGGGCGCCCTATTCTCAATCCTGGGTTACAAGATAGTTCAGAACGAAGAACAAGCCAGGTTAGCCGCACGGTTTGAGCGGCGTGGCCAGGATTTCGTGAACCGCTTTCAACGCGGAATAGAGTACGACCTTACCATCCTGGAGTTCTTGGGAGGGCTCTACGATTCTGCTGAGAGGGTGGGACCGGCAGAGTTCCGGAGTTTTGTAGCCGACCTGCTCTCGCAGCACCCTGAGATTCAGATGCTAGCTTGGGCTCCTCGGTTTCGAAATTCACGCCAAGCAGGGAACTCTTGGCTGTCAGATAAGACCTCCCTCTCCTCCGCGTTTCAGCCAGCCCCGTCAGACTCTACGGGAACTACCCCGGTTTGGGAGGGAGATAAATTTCCCATCCAATACGCAGAGCCCATCCAACGGCATCGAGACAAGATTGGTGCCAATCTTGCCCTCTTCCCAGTAAACGTGGAGGCGATGAAGTGGTCATGCCGGACTGGAAAGCCAGTTTCGACTCAGCCCCTGTGGCTCGCGATCCAGGGGAGAGACCAGTTGAGATGTGTGGTCTTCCGCCCCGTCTATGGAAAGAGGTCACCTAAGAATAACCCCAGCAACCGAGAGCCAGACCTCCAAGGATTTGTTGCTGCCTTTCTGGATCTGGACCAATTGTTCTCCATTTCGACCCGGGGGCATGAGGAAGAGGGGCTGGAAATTGGACTGTATGCCCGAACGTCGTACATGCAGAACGACCCGGTCTATCTAAGAATCTCCAACACGTCCAAAGGGAAATCTACCGGGGTCAGTTCCCCTTTACCTGATGAACAGCTACGCTGGGTTTCTGCGTTTGAGCGGGCTGGATGTCAGTGGACATTGTTGATCAACCCCGGAAGTCTCTTCATGGAGCGCGAGGGCCGCAAAATTGCCTGGATGGTTCTGGCCCTAGGTCTCCTGTTGACGTTAACGCTGGTGGCTTATTTGAGTGTAACCATTAACCGCAGGGTTCGAATCGAGCGGTTGGTGGAAAACCGCACCTCGGAACTCCTCGCGGTGAATCGACAGTTGGAAGAGGAGATTTTGGAACGACAGAAGGAACGCCAACAGCTTCGCCAGATTATCGCGAATGCCCCTGTGGCCATGGCCATGTTTGATGCATCCATGCGCTACCTCACTCACAGCAGGAAATGGTTGAGCGACTATAACCTGGGAGAGATCTCCCTGGTCGGAAAGCTCCAGGAGGAGGTGTTTCCGGATATCCCTGACCGATGGAGGGCAGTCTATCAGCGAGCGATGTCTGGGGAAGTCATCACCCTTCCTGAGGACGTTTTTGAACGCGCTGACGGCACTTGTCTTTATCTGCGTTGGGCGGCACAGCCGTGGTATGAAACCCACGAGCAAATTGGTGGGATCATCGTCGCCACTGAGCGGGTGGATGACCTAGTCAAAGCTCGGGAAGCGGCCATTGAAGCTTCGCGACTGAAATCCGAGTTCCTTGCCAATATGAGCCATGAAATTCGGACTCCGATGAACGGTATCATCGGAATGACCGAACTGGCACTGGACACCGGCCTGAACCCCGAACAAAGGGAATACTTGGAGATGGTCAAAGCGTCGGCTGACTCTCTCCTCATGTTGATTAATGACATCCTTGATTTTTCTAAGATCGAGGCTGGCCGGTTGGAACTCGACTATATCCCATTTAACGTTCGAGACGAACTGGGAGAAGCCCTGAAAGCCCTGGCGCTCAGGGCACATCAAAAGGGCCTGGAGTTGATTTATTCTGTTGATCCTGAGGTACCAGCGATTTTAGTCGGAGATCCGGGCCGTCTTCGCCAAGTCCTTGTCAACCTGGTGGGAAACGCGATTAAATTCACCGAGACAGGAGAAGTACTGGTCCAGGTATCACTAATCCCAACTGACCAGACGGGACGGAGCGAGGAAGAGAGTTGTTGGCTTCACGTCTTTGTTTGCGATACCGGGATTGGGATTCCAGAGTCGAGGCAACAGATTATTTTTGAAGCCTTCGCGCAAATGGACGGTTCGACCACCCGCAAGTATGGAGGAAGCGGCCTTGGGTTAACCATTTCCTCGCAATTGGTTGAACTCATGGGGGGCCGGATTTGGGTTGAAAGCCAATTGGGTAAAGGCAGCACTTTTCATTTTACGGCCCGCTCCGAATTCCCCAAGACCCCAGCCAGGCAGGTCGATGCCGGCCTGTTGGCAAAGACCAGGGGCAAGCGCGTATTGGTAGTGGACGACAATTCCGCATGTTGCCGGGCTCTCGACCAGATGCTGGTAGAATTGGGAATGAAACCACTTTCCGTCAGCACTGCTCAAGCAGCCATGCTCGTGATCGAGGAGGCCATGCAGTCTCCTGATCCATTTGAACTTTGTTTTCTGGATGCCCATATGCCTGGGGGAGGCGGCTTTACGTTGGCTGAGCAGTTTCAACAAGAGGGCTATTTCTCCAACGGCATCATCCTGATGCTCTCTTCGCTCAGCCAGCGTGAAGATGCCCTACGGTGCATGACGCTTGGTCTGGCGGCCCACCTGACTAAGCCCGTGTTGCCTGGAGAATTGAGGAAGACGCTATTGCAGATCCTGGAGGCTGGTTCGGCCAATGTTCATCCAAAGCCCCCGCAGCGTGTTTCACTACCGACCTCGTGGCAGTCACAGGCTCGACCAGAGCAGTTCCGCCTCTGTCAAGAGGCTCCTCGGCTGCACATACTCCTGGCGGAAGACAACCTGGTGAA
>JBGOTQ010000296.1:0-9961 GCA_041476565.1 Terriglobia bacterium
CGGCCGGTGGGATCCATGGGCGACTGTGGGATATTCAGCTTCCAGGTCAATAAGACCATCTCGCCCGGTGAGGGCGGCGCCGTGATAATGAATGATCCTGCCCTGTTCGAGCGCGCGACGCGGTACCACGATTGCGGAGTTCTGCGCGGCGGGCACGCCAAGGTGATGGGCCAGCCGGGACAGATGCACGACTTTTCCAGTCCCCAATACCGGATGAGCGAATTCACCGCTGCCGTCCTGCGGGCGCAACTGCGCAAGCTCGACCTCATCGTGAGCGATTTCCGTGACAAGACTACCCGCGTGACCGAGGGCATAAAGGATCTGCCGGGGATCCAGTTCCGGAAGAAGAATGATCCTGCTGGTGGACTCGGGAACTGGGTTTTCATCAACACCAAGGGCAAGGCACAGCGCGACCGCTTTATCGCAGCGATGCACGCGGAGAACATCACGGCCGAACCCATGGGAGGCTCGGCGATTCTGCCCATCGCAGCTCATATCGAGAAGAAGGAGACGTTGCAGCCGGGTTGGCCGTCGTTCACCGTAGGACGTGGAAAAACAATCCAGTATGGCACCTCCGTGTGCGCAAAGACGATAGATATCTATAACCGCTACGTCGGTATTCCCATGGATCCGAAATTTACCGATCAGGACGTGGCCGACATTATCGCGGCGGTCCGCAAGGTCTACCCGGTGGTGATGAAGTCATAGAGATTCTGGCGCGGGGAGGCGGATGGCCTTGACAACTTCTCTAACTTTTTAGAAATCAAAGGCTACGAGGTTTTTCGGGTAGACACCGACTCCATTTGCCCCAGCCAGTTCAGGCGTTTCCATGATCACGGCGCGCTGGGAGTTTGGATGACTGTTCCCGACTGCGAACCTGACTGTGCTAATACAAATTGTTTGATGGCACTTCGGCTCCGAGCCATCAACTCGCGGCGGGTCTTCACGAGCTGCGCGTGAAGCGCTAATTGTTGCTGCGCCAATTCTAGTTGATTGAGGTTTCGATAGGTTTGGCCCAGGCGATAGTAGGCCATTTCATTGCGAGCATCCAAACGAATGGTCTCTTGAAATGCCACTATAGCCTTCTCTGGTTCTTTGCGGGCCAGGTAGAGATTCCCGAGGACCAGATGGGCGGCGGCAAAGTCTGGCTTGAGACGACAAGCTTCCTCAATCAGAGCCTGGGCCGGGCTCATTTGTTCGGGCTGGTTCGATGAGAGGCTTTGATTGAGCAGGGCTTGGCCGTAACAATACATGGCCTCGGCGTTCTGGGGGTGAGCTTGGGAGAGGGATTTCAGTCGGGGCAACACTCGTTCCAGCTCTAAAGGCTCCAATGCGGACTGCAGCGCGTTCCATGCTGCAAAGGCGCTGGGAGAGGAAGGAGACATCTCCAACGCAGTTAAGAACGCGTCAGCCGCTTGAGGGTATTCGCGCATGGCATAGTGGGCCAGCCCTTTGCCTTCATACTGTCTTGAAGCATTAGGAAACTTCTTGATTCCGACTTGGAAAACCTCGATGGCCGGGCCAAATGTGAAGTGAGCCAGGTATTCCAATCCCAGATCAAAGTAGTACTGTTCATTCGTGGCTTCAAGCTCCACAGCTTTCTGGTAGTGGCGAACGGCCTCGACGTAATGTCCAACGCTTTCCTGAAGAGAGGCCAGCAAGTTATGAAACTCTGCAGTCGAGTGATTTTCCAAGCGGCTTTCAATGAGCTTGATGGCCGCTTCGGTTTCCCCCGCACCTTTGTAAGAAACAGCAAGATTATAAGCAGTCGAATAACTGGCCGGTTCCATCTGCAAAGTTTGCGCAAAGTGGCTGACAGCTTCCGGATAGGCTCGGCGCGAGGCAAATAGCAAACCCAGAGCGAAATGTTGTTCAGCAGACAGGTGAGCGGGAGCCGGCGGCAGAGTTCGATCCGAAGCGGGAACAGCGGACCCAAGGCTGGCGCGAGTTAGCGCCAGGTAGATTTCGAATGAGCCGGGCGCCAGCTCATAGGCCCGGCGATAGAGCGAAACAGCGGCTGCATTATCTGCCTGGTCCTCGGCCAGCACAGCCGCCAGAGTGAAATACCGGGCAGCGATAGTGCCTTTTGAAGGAGCCGGAATGCTAGCCAGGATTTTGCGAGCCTCAGCCGACCTTTTCAATTCACGTAAAGCTCTTGCCAATTCGTATCCCGTCTGAAAGTCCTGGGGACGGCTGAGCCATGCCTTCTCCAAGAAGGGCACCGCTTCGGAGTATTTCTGCAAGGTCGCCAGTGTGACCCCTAGCCCCAGCAAGGACGTGAAATTCTGTGGCTCTCTTTGGAGAGCTTGCTCAAACAATTGTCTGGCCTCCGCCGCACGCCCCCGCTGTGAAAGCACTGTCGCCAGATTGTTGTAACCCATGGCCGACCGTGGTGCGAGCTCGATCACTTTACGAAAGCTGGCTTCAGCCTCTTTGTCACGGCCGAGTTGACTGACCACAAGGCCTCGGAGATTATGGAGAATTGGGTTTACGGGAAATTGGCTTAGAGCCAAGTCAAGAGTGGTCAAGGCTTCCATCGCTTTGCCCTCTTGCAACAGCTTAAACGCCTTGTCGTAAACCTCCTGGGACAGCTTGGCTTTTTGGCCGTCTTGGGAGAAGGTCAGAGGGGAAAACAGAAGAATGATCAAAAACAACCACATAAACAACAAAAGAGCCGCCACTCACGCAAAGGCGCTATGTACTGTGTTTCGTTAATATTGCGCTTGAGCTCCTTGCTGTGAGGCTTTTCTCTGCCACTTTGGCTCTCCTCAGAACGCTTCCAGTGCGATAATACCTTTCCCCTCCTGGATGGTCACCAGGCGGTTAACTGGAACTCGCTCCAGGATTTCCTGTGTGCCACTTAACCAGTGTACTATTACCTTGTCTGCCTCCTGGGCCCTTCCCAGACCGTAATGCAACCGGAGATCGTTTTGGGAACAAAAGCTGCCACCACTCCGCACTTCCTGGATCTGGCGCTGGTTTCCGGCCTCGACGATGACGCGTGATCCTATGGCCGAACGGTTGGTCTTCGTCCCCGCCAGTTTGACCAGCAGCCAGGAGTTCGGCGACGGAGACTGGTTGCGCAATAGTGAGGGACGCGCGTTGATGTTATTGACGGCGACATCTATTTGCCCGGTATGAAAGACGTCTCCAAAGGCGGCACCTCGGCTGCAGTTGGGCGCTGAAAGACCGTGTCCAGCCCGCTCAGAAATATCCTGGAAGCGTCCGCCGCCCAGGTTGCGATAAAGAATCTTCCGGGTTCCCGGGGATTGCTGGTTGCGCGCATTGACCCCAGGCGGATAAATGGGACCGGTCACAATAAGAAGGTCGGGACGCCCATCATTGTCAAAATCCAGGAATGCAGCCCCCCATTTAACAGCGAGAGTTTCTCCGGCCATGCCGGCTGGTACGGTTACATCCGTGAAGAATCCACGACCGTCGTTATGGTAAAGCGTGGGGGTCTCGTCAGTGAAGTTCGTCTTGATGATGTCCAGCAGTCCATCCCCATCGTAATCGCCGGCATCGACCCCCATTCCAGCCTGGGAAAGGCCATTAGCGTCATACGCCACCCCAGCCAGAATTCCGGTTTCTTTAAAAGTCCCGTTATGGTTATTCAAGAAAAGTAAATTCGGTGTTGAATCATCAGCCACATAGATATCTGGCCAGCCATCATTATCGAAATCAGCCACGCAGGGAGAGAATCCGTAAGCCGGATCAGGCTTCAGGATCCCGGCCCCATTTGAGACCTCGCGGAAAGTGCCATCGCTGTTGTTGTGATAAAGAAGATTGTGGGTGCCCTCCAGGCCGGCCACACCATAAAGGACAGGCGACCGCTCCCCACCCAGGGAGGGGTTGCTGTCGTAGAGGGTAAGCCCATAGCGATAGCCCACATAATTACAGACAAAGAGATCGAGGTGCCCATCGCGGTCGTAATCCAGGAAGGCGGCCCCTGTGTTCCAATGATCTTCGGCTTGAAAGAGTCCGGATTCATGCGTCACATCGCTGAAGGTGCCATTACCATTGTTGTGATAGAGGACATTCCTCCCAAAATAGGTAACAAACAAGTCCAAAAAGCCGTCATTATCATAATCTCCCGCGCAGACACCCTGTCCCCAGCCATGCCGGACCAGGCCGGCCTTCTCAGTCACGTCGGTAAACGTCCCGTCATGGTTATTTCGATACATCCGGTTGGTGGGCTCTTGCCCTTGGGGGAACGCTTGAAGCCCCCAGCCGTTGACAATGAATACGTCAAGCCAGCCATCATTGTCGTAGTCGAGGAGCGCAATCCCGCCTCCAGTCGTGGAGAGGAGGAAATCCTTGGTTTCGTGCCCCCGAATGACAGTCCTGAAATTCAGCCCTGCCTTTTCGGCGACATCCACGTAGTTTGGAAGGAAATCGCCAGGCGGTTTTGAAGTGGAATTCTGTCCGGCGTAGCTAATAGCAAGAAGACCAGCACAGGCAGCTTGTAGAAGCGACTTCAAGCACTGGCGTCGATTCATGAGCGGATTATACCATCGGGGTTAGGTGCTCTGTAGAGGGAATTGAGCCCACTGGCAAAAGCCTGATTGGCCTTTACCCCCGAAGTCTCTTCCATTTGGCTGACCCAGCACAATAGAGCGTACGGGGTCATTTACAGGTGGAGGGCCAAGCTCTGCGAGGCTAGATTTCCTCACCACAGCGGCTTCGCGGAGCTCAGCCCTCCAGAATCCCTCGTTTAACTGGCCCAGCACAATAGAGCCTCGATTTTGCTTGACGACTTCTGGGATGCTTCCTAATATTGAAGTATACTGTTGGGATCAATTCCAGATTTACATCACAGTCGGACGACTTGCTGGGGACGGATGACTGCCAATCTGCTCTTTGGGAGGTGCAAATGAACAGAGATTACTCTTGGTGGCTGAGAGTTATGGGACTCCTTGTTCTATTTCTCGGCAGTGCCGGCCAGAATCCGCTTCTCGCGCAGGTGGATCGGGGAGGAATTGTCGGCACCGTCAAGGACACCAGTGGAGCCGTGGTGCCCGGGGCGGCCATCACGATCACCAATGTAGCTTCCAACCAGTCGATCAAGGCCACCACCGATGTATCAGGTGATTATGCTGCCCCCTCATTGCGCATTGGGAACTACACGGTATCGGTAGAGAAAGGCGGTTTTAAGAAGACCGTGCAATCCAACGTGGTCATTGACGTTGGCCAGGTCGTACACGTGGACCTGGTGTTGGAGGTCGGTGAGGTGACACAGGCGGTCGAGGTTACGGGCCAGTCGCCCTTGCTTCAGACTGAGACCTCGTCCCTGGGGACCGTCGAGACGGAAAAACGGATCGTGGACTTGCCGCTCAACCAAAGGAACTTCATTGGGCTGGCCTATCTGGCGCCTGGCGCGAATTCAGGTCAAGCCGGTTCCAACGTCAGCGGTGAGAGCGGTGCCTTTGAAAACGTACGAGCCAACGAGGCCCTTTCCGTCAACGGCCTGCGGGTTTCCAACAATAACTACCTGTTAAATGGCGTGGACAATAATGAGTTTGGGTTGGGTGGAATCATCGCATTGCCTCCTCCCGATGCCATTCAAGAGTTTCGCACCGAAGAGAATTCAATGAGCTCCGAGTTCGGCCGCGGTGGGGCCGCTGTCAACGTGGTCATTAAATCAGGGACCAATCAAGTCCATGGTGGCGCCTACGAATTCCTGCGTAACGACGTACTGGATGCACGGAACTTTTTTAGTGTGGAGAAGGCCCCCTTCAAGCGCAATCAGTTCGGAGCCTATCTGGGCGCCCCCATCAAGAAAGACCGGACCTTCATTTTTGGCGACTACCAGGGCACCCGGCTGAGGCAGAGTGTGACTACCGTCAACACTGTCCCCACAGAGGCCATGCGCCAGGGAGATTTTTCGGAGCGAGGCGACATAATCTATGATCCCTTTACGACCGACCCCGCTAGTTTTGCGCGGAAGCTTGTCAATCCGGGCAATCCCTATGTGATCCCGGCAGACCGCATCAACCCAGTCGGAAAGAACATCATCAATCTCTATCCACTCCCTAATATGCCGGGCATCGTCAACAATTACGTCCTCAATACCGGAAGGAGCAACAACCAGGACACTTTTGATATCCGGGTCGATCACCGTATTACCGACAAGGACCAATTCTTCTCTTCCTATAGCTTCGGCAACGTAAAAAGTCACCGGCCAGGCACGATGGGCGACTTGGGTGGAGACGTCTGTTGTCCAAGTAACTCAACAAACCGATCTCAACATTTTGGTCTCGGCTGGACCCACACCCTTGGACCCAACGTCTTGAATGATCTGCATGGCGGTGCTTTCCGTTTCGTCGTGAACGGCTTGCCCATTAACTATGGCAAGAATGTCTCTGAACAATTGGGAATTCCCAATGCCAACCGCTCGGATCCCAACAGTTCTGGCCTGACTTTCTTTGATATTGCGGGCTTCACGTCTCTGGGTGACTCCTTGTGGACTCCTGAGCTGGCAGTGGAAAACATCTTTCAAATTGCAGACACCCTGAGCTGGACACGCGGGAAGCATTCACTGAAATTCGGGATCGATTTCCGTCGTCAGCAACGCAATTTTTTCCAGGAAACCTCCCCTCGGGGCTGGTACCAATTTGATGGAAGTTATACCCAAGACCTGCCAACCGCATCGGGGGGCAACGCAATGGCGGATATGCTCCTAGGTGTTCCCAGCTATTTCCAGCAGGACAAACTGCAAGGCACCTACCCCACACGCTATTGGGACCTGGCAGGCTTCGTTCAAGATGATTTTCGTGTGACTCCTGACCTCACTTTGAATCTCGGTCTGCGTTACGAGATCACTTCTCCCGCCAACGGACGCGTGGCCAATTTTGACCTGGAGCAGGCGGTTATCGTGACTTCTTATGGTTCCAACGGCGTGTCGCATGCCGGAGTCAAGTTTGACACCAACAACTGGGCGCCCCGCGTGGGTCTGGCCTGGTCTCCTGGCAGCAAGCGCACGGTGCTGAGGGGCGCATTCGGCGTGTTTTACTCAACCGAAGCGAATATATTCGATGATTTGGGCCTCAACCCGCCAGCGCTGGCTCTGAACTCGCGGAGTTACAACTCGGGCAATATTCCGGGATCCGATCAGCTGATCTCATCCGGTTTTCCCCCCGATTTCGTTTTCGCCGATCCCAATCCTGCGGTCGGGACCGTCCGCTCCAATGGACCCAAGCGCGTCATGCCTTACATCATGGAATGGAACTTGACTGCGCAGCGTGAAATTGCCCACGATTGGGTAGTACAGGCAGCTTATGTGGGAACCCGAGGGTTGCGGTTGTGGAACCATGAAACAGGTGATTTAAACCAACCCCCTCTGCCGTTGGATTCAAATTTCTCAGATTCCACTGGGAATTTCGGCCGTCCGTACTTTAGTCGGCTACCCAACCTGCAAACGATTTATCCCCTGGATTTTCCGATGTTCAGTATGACATACAACGCGTTGCAGACGTCTCTGAATAAACGATTTTCTAACGGGTTCAATATGCTTGCCTCTTACACCTTCGCTAAGAATCTGGGCACCGCCGACGGTAATGTAGCCGGCAATCTCCAAAATATCTACACGGTCGGTGCGAACAAAGGTCCTGTGCAGCCCGACATTCGTCACCGGTTTGTGGTGAGTTACCTCTACGAACTGCCATTCGGGCGCGGGAAACCGTTTCTAAACAAGGCAGGGAAGGCGGCTGACTTGCTCCTGGGCGGGTGGCAGCTTTCGGGGATTACCGTTGTGCGGAGTGGTGAGGCGTACAATGCCGGTCTTTCCTTTGACCCCACCAACACAAATGCCGGCGGTTGGCCGGACCGTATTCACAATCCGAATGATTTTTCGTTTGGTACGGACATTCAGAAAGCCTATGGGTGTAGCTCCCCTGGCCAACAGACTCTGGACTGTTTCTTTAACCAGGCCGCTTTTGTACTCCCGCCAATGGCGCCGGGACAGCTATTTGCACACGTGTTTGGGAATGCAGGCATCGGCAATCTGCGCGGTTCGGATCAGGTTAATTTCGACTTTGCCATACTCAAGAGTTTCCGTTTCAGAGAACGGCATCAACTGCAATTTCGATCGGAATTCTTCAACCTGTTCAACCATCCTCAATTTGGGCTTCCTGGCAATGGAGTTGATTACCCCGGTGGCGCCGCTATTACGAGTACGTTGCTGGATAATGAAAGAGAAATTCAATTCGGATTGAAGTATTCTTTCTAGCCCGGATTTCTCACCGACGGAAAGTGGTCAGGTTGCATCCTAGCGTCTAATGGACATCGAAGAATTCCTGACGGCATGCCAAAGCCCCTGGCCATCACCCTTTGTCGAGAGACTGATTAGGTCGGTCCGGCGGGACTGCCAGGATCATGTGATCGTCCTGGGGGTACAGCATTTGACAAGAATCTTGCCGAGTTACTGCGTATCATCACCGGTCTCGAACGCATCTCTCACTAGACAAGGAAGGTCCTGAGCCTCGAGCCGTTCAGGCCGCGAAGCACGGCACGGTGGTGGAACTTCCAGAAGTGGGTGGTCTGCATCATCGGTAGGAACGGCTGCCAGCTTAGACACTCACTGGCCTTTCTCCCACACATAAAGTTTGGTTAACTGCGAGACTTGGCAGAACTCGTCTGCGACGGCTATCGAACCTATGCCACTTCTCCACAAGGAAGCCCGTCCCGGAGCTACTTCTTGGCCAAGGTAGTCCTTTCCCTTCCTTGATATAATACAGCAGCGCTCTAATCACGAGAAAACCCTACAAAGGTCGGAACCAAGAAAACTAGGTCAGATTGGAGTGGTGGATGAGGTTTTGGCGAAGGACATCCGCCAAATTGGGGAGACTTCGGCGATTTAAATTCTATGCAAGGGAGGATCGGTTCGAATGAAGACCCTAAGTATTTCCTGTCTCCTTTTTTTGATATTCGGGTTTTTGATCCAGGCACAACAGATGCAACCAACCCGCCTGGAAAACCTCCAAAACAAGACGATTCTGATATTCACCCCGCATCCCGATGATGACGTTTTTGGAGCAGGTGGAACCATCGCTTTGCTCAATCGCAACCAAAACAAGGTGTACATCATCATTTACACAAACGATGACAAGGGATCCTACGATCCCGATATGACTTCTCAGCGTCTGGCGCAAATTCGCCGCGCCGAGGAAGAGGCCTCTGAAGGTCAGTTGGGCACTCTGAAAGAAAACATCCTCTGGATGGGGTATGACGACGGAATGTTGGAGTACGCACCACAGCCCAAGCTCACCGAGGAAGCGACCGCCATCATTCGCCGTATCCGTCCTGACGTGCTGATGAGCGTCGATCCAGGCGAGTGGTATGAACGGTGGCACAAGAGCGACCATCGGATGGCGGCTTTCAACACGATTGATGCCGTACGTGCCGCGGAGTTTGGGTTGTACTTTCCGAATCAACGCCTGCAGCAGGGCCTGCAACCTTACAAAGTTCCCGAATTGTACTTCTTTTATCCCGCGCCACAGGAAGCAAATTACTTTGTGAAAATCGACAGCGTAGCCGAGCTTAAGTTTGAAGCAGCGGCGAAGCAGGTCAGCCAGTTCGAGCCCGCAGTGAATAAGTACCGGCCCGACTGGGATCCGAAAGACCTCGCTAAAGCGAAGGACGACATGCGGAAGGAACAACCTCGCAAGGACGAACATTTCGTGGAGGCCTTCCGCCACGCAACCGGGTTCAATCAGTACTGATCTCCCACGAAATAGACAGATGCGAATTGGCCTTACGGGTAATGTGCAATCCTGGGATACTATTCTTTATGCTGTTGTTGAAATACCTGCAACTGAAATCGCGGCTGGGCTGGGCCCTGTCAAATCTGGTGGCTCTCTTGCGGTGGAATCTGTTTACCTATCGGGATCTGTGGGAGTGGATGGATGACCCCTTCGAAACGCCCCCGCTTTCCTCCCCGCCGCAGCAGTTGCTGCTGCCGGCC
>JBGOTQ010000297.1:0-9916 GCA_041476565.1 Terriglobia bacterium
CCCGATTCTGGCCGTGCCCATCAGTTACAAGGTGAGATGTATCATTTACAGCAAAACCGCGCCAAAGCCTTGGAGGAATATGAGGCTGCCGTGAAGGCCAGTCCGGAATTGCTGGAAGTCTGGCTGGAGATGGGAGATCTCGAGCGGTCTGACCTTCAATTCGAAAAGGCTGCCGCCGACTATAAAAAGGCCCTGGAGATCCAATCCTCCAATTACGATGCCCTTTACGGACTCGGGACCTGCTACCAACAACAGGAACCGGAAAAGGCTATTGAATTCTTCACTCAGGCAGTTCAGGTTGCTCCAGCGCAAGCTGAGGGTCATGTGGCTCTGGGAGACGTCCTGTTGAAAACCAACCAGCCTGCAGAGGCACTAAAACAGCTGCAGGCCGCCGTTCAACTGGATCCTAAACTGCGGCAGGCCTACATCCTTCTAGGTCGGGCGCAGCAAGATTTGGGGCAGGACGCTCTGGCTGAACAATCGTTCCGGAAAGCCCGGGAAATTGTCCAAACTGAGTTGGAGACACGACGGGATCAGGTAAGAAAGAGCCTTCAAATCCCGGCGCCGCAGGCAAAGGAAACCCCATCACCCGGAACAGGAGAATCCCAAAAGTGAAGCATTTGTCCTTCGTTCAAGTCAGTCCTGCGATTCCCAACCTATCCTGGGTCAGCTACCTGGTATTAGTGTTAGGTCTCTTTTCGATCGCTGGTTATTCTCAGAATCTCAACTTACCCGAGAGTCTTCAGCCTCTGTTCACTTCAGGTGTAGAGGCTTTAAAGAAGGGTGACCTCGATTCTGCCGAGAAGAGCTTCCAGACAGTGATTGACAGGGGGGGCAAACTCTCGTTCGTCTACAACAATCTGGGCGCCGTATACCAACAACGCAAGCAGCACTCTCAGGCCTTGACACAATTCCGGGAAGCCATTCGGTTGCAGCCCGATTACGCATCGCCTCGTATTCTCGCTGCAGCGAGCTTGATGGCTTTAGAAAGATTCCCCGAGGCGATCAAGGAGCTGGAATACGCCGCTAAGCTCCAGCCAAATGAACCTTTGGTTCGCCTCCAGTTGGCCAAGGTTTACGAACAGACGGGAAGTCTCGTTGGAAGGGTGGAGCAGTATCAGAAGCTGCGGGAGATCAATCCAAAAGAGCCAGAGTACGCATTCCAATTGGGAAGGGCCTTCATGGAACTGGCAGCCTGGTGCTCTCAGGAAATCGAGCGCATCAATCCTGCCTCGGCGCGGCTCCAACAGTCGATTGCCAACAATTACGTCTACCAGGGAAACAACGAGAAAGCGATCGAAGCCTTGAAAAAAGCTATCCTAGTTGCCCCCAAACTCCCTGACCTGCACCTTGCTTTGGCCCAACTATATGCTCAACAGGGTCGGACGACTGACGCCATCCAGGAGATCGATCTGGAGCTGGCCATCGTCCCGAACAGCCTGGCAGCGCTCACGATGAAAGAGAATCTGGAAAAGAGGTAGCGTAGGATGCCTTTCCGGTTTTTGAGCGTGACCTTAATAGGCACTGTGCTCTTGTCATCTTCATACCTCCTGGGGGAAGACCAACAGCCCTCGGTATCTAAGGAATTATCCAAAGAGCCTCTCAACATCACTTCCATCCCCGATATTCCGGGGGATACGGCAACCCGAAAACTGATCGATGAGGCAATCAAACAGAGGGACCTGCTCAGTGCCGAGAACCAACTGGTAAACTTGATCGAGCAGAATCCCAAATCTCCACAGCTGCTGGTTCTGTTGGGCCGGGTCCTATTCATGGACGGCAAGTACCTGAATGCCGCTGTCGCTTTCAAGAAGGCAGAGAAGATCACCGCCCTGAGGGAAGACGACCAGTTCACTGTGGCTATGTCCTTTGTCATTCTCAAACGCAGGGACTGGGCCAGGCAGGAAATGGAGAAGTTAGCTCAGGCAAATCAAAAGAATCCCCGCTACCCTTACTGGCTGGCCCGCCTGGACTATGATGAGACCAGGTATGCCGATGCAGTCGACAAGCTTAAAAAGGCCCTGATGCTCGATCCCGATTTCATGAGGGCCTACGACAACCTGGGCCTTTGCTACGAGGCACTGGGTGAATTTGAGCAAGCTTCCAAAAGTTATGAAAAAGCCAATCAACTAAATCGGCATCAGGGCTTCAATTCCGCCTGGCCTCCTCTTAACCTCGGGACACTTCTCTTGAATCGAGGGGATATTTCCGAAGCGGAAGCATATTTGAGGGAAGCTGTGAGCTGCGACCCCAAACTCCCTCAGGCTCGCTTCCAGCTGGGGACACTGCTCGAAAAGCAAGAAAAGTACAGGGAAGCAATTCAAGAACTCAATGAGGCTGCGACGCTCGATCCTTCCTACCCGGAACCCCATTACGCCCTGGCCAGGGTTTATCGGACCACCGGAGATCTCAAGAATTCTGAAGCGGCCGCAAGAACCTTTCAAACCCTGAAACAGAAAAAGCAGGAACCCCGATGAACGGATATCAAAGAGTCAAAGCTGCATTAGGCGGAGAGTGGCCGGATTCAACCCCGGTCATGCTGCACAATTTCATGATGGCAGCCAGGGAAGCTGGCTTCACGATGGCTCAATTTCGAAACGACCCCCAGGTAATGGCTGACAGCTTCATCCAATCGGTCGAAACGTACCAGTATGACGGTGTAATGCTGGACGTGGACACTGTGACTTTGGCCGAGGCTGCGGGAGTGCCGATCGATTTCCCTGGAGACCAGCCCGCCCGATGCCATGGGGCAAAGCTCAAGCATCTCAGCGAGGTTGACCACCTGGAACCGATAGACATCGGGGCCTGCCGGAGGGTGCAAGTCTGGCTGGAAGCCGCTCGTCTGCTGGTTCGTCACTTTGGAAATGAAGTCTTTGTCAGGGGCAACTGTGACCAATGCCCATTCTCCCTCGCCAGCATGATGCGCAGCCCGGAGCAATGGATGATGGATCTTACCGAACCTGGCAGCCTGGAGAGAGTCTACTGCCTGCTGGACTATTGCCTCGATATTACGGTTCAATTCATCCGGCTCATGGCGCAAACCGGCGTCCACATGGTTTCCAACGGCGACAGTCCTGCTGGCCCGGAAATGATTTCACCTCACATGTACCGCCACTATGCCCTCCCCTCTGAACAAAAGGTCGTTCAGTTCGCTCACAGCCTGAATCTCCCCTACATCCTCCACATCTGTGGCAAGACCGATCGCATTCTTGAGGACATGGTGTCCACCGGATCAGACGGCCTTGAACTCGACTACAAGACCAATATGGTCCTGGCAGAAGAGACCTTGCGGGGAAAGACCACCTTCATTGGAAATCTCGACCCCAATGCCGTCCTGGCTTTGGGAACTCCCCAATTGGTCGAGACCGAGACACGCAAGTTGCTGGAATGCTTTCGCCATAATCCCCGCTTCATTCTCAATGCCGGTTGCGCAATTCCGGCAATCACGCCCGCCGAAAACCTGCGGAGAATGATCCGTGCAGCTCGCCAGTTCGCGCGAGTCTGAGGATTACATATGGCTTTTGCAGTGCAGCGCGGACCTGATTTCCAAGTTCGCGGCTTTTCATAGGCGAGTTGATAGCATAGCCGTGCCGGAGCGCGGCGGCAAACCTTAGACCGCATTTTCATTAGAGTCAATCCAGGAGTTCCTTCTCAATCTGTTCGAGTGTCTTTCCCTTGGTTTCAGGCAGCTGTAACTTTACGTACAAGAATCCGAAGACACAAATGGCAGCGTAAGTCCAGAAGGTGATTGCTGGACCCAGGACACGATTTAAGAACGGGAAGGTAAAAGTGAGCGTAAAGCAGCCGACCCACAGGGCAAAAACGGAGATCGACATGGCTGCCCCTCGAATTCGGTTTGGAAAGATCTCAGCAAGGACGACCCAAGTGACAGGTGCCAGTGTACAACCATAGCAGCCAATTGCGGCTACAACCAAGACCAGGAGATGAACACCCTGGGTGTGGGCGAAGTAACTGGCCCCGATTAAAACATAGAGTATCGACAGCCCTACCCATCCGGCTAGCATCAAGACTCGTCGGCCCAACCGGTCCACGGTATGGATGGCCACGAAAGTGAAAGCAAGGTTTACAGTCCCCGTAATTACAATGTTAAAAAGGATATCCGAGACTTTGTAACCTGCTGCAGCGAATACTTCTTCAGCATAATTGAAGATGACGTTGATGCCGCACCACTGTTGCAGCACTGCGATTGTGACACCCAGCAACAAGATCTTTCTCATCTTGGGTTCTGACAAATCGCTGAAATTGACCCAGTCGATCTCATTGACCAGTGTTTCTTCAATCTGAGCTAAGGTCTGCCGGGCATAAAACTCCCCCCCAATCCGGGCAAGGACAGCCTGGGCCTTTTCGTGTTTGCCACTCTTAGCCAACCATCGGGGGCTCTCAGGAACAAGGAACATGCAAAGAAAAAAGAAAAGGGCTGGCACGGCGGTTACCCCGAACATCCATCGCCAACCCACCTGCCCATTCCAGGAATTCAAAATATCGAGCGAGGTCGCCTCGGGTAGCACGGGCCGGGCTATCAACCAGTTCGTGAACTGAGCGGCAAGGATACCTATGACAATTGTGAGCTGGTTGATGGAAACAAGCTTGCCTCGGACTGACGCTGGGGAGACTTCTGCGATGTACATTGGTGACAAGTTGGAGGCCAACCCGATGGCAACACCCCCCAGGATCCGCCATATTACGAATTCCGTGAACACTCCCGCCATTCCTGTCCCGATAGAAGTCAGCGCGAACAGAAATCCGGACAGGAGGAGAAGCCGCTTGCGCCCGAACTTGTCGCTCAACACCCCGGCGAGTATCGCACCCATTAAACAACCGATCAGTGCACAACTCATAGCCCAGCCCTGGGCCGAGGGGTCGCGTAGTTGGAAATACTTCTCGTAAAACGGCTTTGCGCCACCAATCACGACCCAGTCGTAGCCAAACAGCAGCCCGCCCAAGGCAGCGGCCATCGACACTGACCAGATGTAAGTCATGTTGTACCGGGTAGTAATAGGGACAGCACCGTCGGTTCTAGTTCCAGTAATCATCTACTTGACCTGAAAGAGTTGGGTAGGAAGAAAACAAAGGCAGGTTTTTATCGTGATGTGCGTGTTATGTCAAGGGGCAGATTGGACGTTTGCTTCGTCGGTCTCTCATGAAAATCGTCCTCGTATTCGTGCTCTTCCTCGACAAGGAACCTTCCGAGTACGACGACGACGCGCTTCGCAGACATGCGAACCCGGCATGTCTGCGAAGCCCCCACTTAGATCCAGTCAACCGAGCGCGCCAATGCGTGTCGGGCTGTCTGGATGTAGAAGTGTCTTTCTCCACAGTTGGGCATCCTCCAACAAGACACCCTCAGCCACTGGAGGATTTTCCAACTACAGACATACAAAAAGCATCTGTCTGCGCCACCCGGCAATGTGCTTTTGGCAGTAACCCTGGGGTTCTTGACCCTATGGAAAAACCCACGATTGATTCAGGAAATGAATCAATCGTGGCTACCCCTGCTTTTTTCATTGGCGGCGGGGCCCCTCCTGCTAAGCTGCAACGAATCGAGGCATCTTCTGCACCACTTCATCCAGGTGTTCCTTCCTGGAGAACCCGATCGTGAAAGCATCCACGCAATCCAGTTTAACGGCGTGTTCAATTGCCCGACTCACGTCGTGAGTTAACTGGCCAGCCCCAAGTATTTTCATCCCTATGACACCCTTGCCACTCCTCTTCATCTCTTGCAGGACAGAGATTACCGTGGCCGCGTCCGCGTCCATGTGTGCTTGGATTGGATTGATTCTGGCCAGATCCACCTGAACCCAAGGATGGTTTGCCGCCACTTTCAAAGCCTCCAGAGTATGGCAGGATACTCCGTTGGCGCGGATAATGCCCTTCTCTCTGGCTTTCGACAGGACCTCCATGGCGCCTTGTCGCTCTTGGGGCCAGTTGGCGCTCATCATACAATGCAGTAGAACCACATCAATGAAGTCGGTCCCCAATTCCTTACGGAACCTGTCCAAATCAGCCCACATTTCATCGGCTGTGACGGCATGGGTCTTGGTCAACAGGACAACCCGATTCCGTCCGACTCGTTTCATCCCGGCGTTCAGATGCGCGTGGCTTCCATACTGGTCCGCCGTTTCCCAGAAATTGATCCCCTGATCAAACCCGTAGCAGAGCAAATCAGAAAAGGCCCTGACCCCGAGACGCGTTTGCTCGGAAGAGTGATTTACCCCGTTGGTTCCACTCCCCAATGCAAGACGCGAGAGTTTGATCCCTGTATTGCCCAGCAGCACCTGGTCAGAACCTAACTTTTTGGTTGAGGCCGAAGCCTGAATCGTACTTCTGTTCAATCCGATCCATACTGAACCGACGCCGACGAGCCCCTGAGTTATAAATTCACGCCGATTGACATTGTGCATATTTTCCTCACCCTTGTATCATCGAAGGTTGATATCAGAATCGTAATGGGTCAGAAGGCCGGGGTCTAGTGCGCCTCTGAAGGCTTCGCGTAATTCAATCCCCCCCGAATCCTCCGCAAAACTCACTGCTTATCAGGATCCGCTTTTGAGTTGGTAGTTGCAATTCCCTCCCGGAAATTTTACTGTAAACTCTAGTGGCCACATAGGGAAAAGAGAAGGAGAAGCCATGAAAACAGCGAACTCATCAAGAAAGACCATTTCTCGCAGGGGATTCCTGCAGCACTCGACTACGATTGTTGCGGCTACAGCCGCGTATGCCACCAGCGCTAATTCCTACAGCCGAATCCTAGGGGCCAACGATCGGATTTATCTTGGCCATGTCGGTGTTGGGAATCGTGGTCGGGAGCTGGACGAAATCATTGCACGGCTCAAAGACAAAGAGAACGTAGAGATGACAGCCGTTTGCGATCTATGGAAGGTAAATCGCGAGAAGGCTGTGTCGGCAGCGGCGCGGGCGTATGGGCGGCCCCCTCGGTCCTTCCAATATGCAGACGAATTGCTCGCCCTGAAAGACGTGGATGCAGTGGTGATATCGACCGGCGATTTCCAGCATGCCCTGCTCCTAAGGTGGACAGCCGAAGCGGGAAAGAACGCCTATGTAGAGAAGCCGATGGCCAATGACCTGGGCGAAGCTAAAGCGGCACGAGACGCAGTTTTATCCAGGAATCTCATTGTTCAGGTGGGGACTCAGCACCGCAGCGAGGCCTACCAGCGTGCGGTGAGAGACCTAATCCAGGCGGGCGTGCTCGGCGAAGTCAGCAAGGTGGAAATTGTCTGGAATTATCACGGGCCCCGCTGGAGAGGCCGCTCTGAGGTAAAGCAGATTCGGGAGGAAGACACGGACTGGCGGCGCTGGCTTCTCAATAAACCCTACCGCTCTTTTGATCCCCAAGCATATTTCGAATTCCGACTCTACCGGGATTTTTCCGGTGGTATTGCGGACCAGTGGTTGAGCCATGGGATTGATTTGGTCCATTTCTTTTTGGACGACCATTTTCCAAGCAGCGTGGTCGCCCAGGGCGGGGTCTTTGCCTGGCACGACGGTCGTGAAAATCCTGACACCTTCCAAACCCTGTTGGAGTATCCGAAGGGGTTTATGGTGAGTTTCTCGACGAGTTTTGGTAACGATTCCGATAGCTTTAGTCGCTTCATGGGCAAGAAGGCAACCCTAATGAATATTGGGGGAGAAGGCAGTCCCCGGTGGAAAGTAGTGGAAGAGAAAGGCACTCACGAAGATAACCCGTTTGTCCAGCGCGCCGAAAAGTATGTAACCCTGGGCGATGAAAAGGGTCTCCCCCCGACCTTCATCAGCGATAGCGATCCTTCCCACATGACCAACTGGCTGGACTGTCTCCGGAGCAAGAAGCCCCCTAATGCCACGGTGCTGAATGGGTATAGCCACTCAGTCGCCTGCATGATGGCAGCTCGGGCTTATTGGGAGGGGAAGCGCCTGTACTGGGACCCCAAGTCAGAAGCCATTCTGGACCATCTGCCGGAAGGAGGAAAGAACCCGACCTAGCTTGTTACCTTCAAAGATCTAGTGGGAATCGTCCTCTACGCCGTGTTCGCTCAGTGGTCGCCTGGGCAAGGTGAGGAATTGTATATCCGAATTACAGTCTTCCTCCTATCGAGTAGTCGCTCAGTATGTGTGAACAGAAGCTGTAGGGCGGTTGTGTCAAGCGCCGTCGGGAAGGCGTTTTATAAAAACGCCCTAAAGCAAGACCTGAAATCATCACGGAAGACTGACCGCTTACTCAGCCACACATTTTTCTCTTGACGCAATTCCTCGTTCCCAGTACAAAAGAGCTAAAGACACTCCACGAAGGGTATGAGTCGCCGCTTGTGTCCGGCGCGGAATTTCATCTTTTGAAGAGAGTAGTCTCCTTATCTCGCGGATCATTGTGTCCGGCCGGCAACAGGTGAATTAGGCCCTTCGTCTTCAGCACACAGTGTCTTTCACAAGAAGTTGCCCGAGTGTCTCCATGTTTGACACCAGATCTGAATGAGGAGGAACAATGAGACTCCACGTTTTCACCCGCACAATCTCGCTTTCACTTTGGACGAGTTTACTCGTGTTGGTTCTTGCAAGTGCCGTCTCCACCTATGCTCAGTACACTACAGCAAGTATTGGAGGAAATGTGACCGATCCTTCAGGGGCCGTGGTTCCTGATGCTAAGGTGACGATCAAGAATACGGAGACCGGTTTCGAACAGACAGGACATACCAATGACAGGGGGACTTTCCTTTTCCCGAGTTTGCCCGTGGGCGTCTATCAGCTACAGGTGGAGAAGGCGGGCTTTTCCACTTACGTGCAGGACCGGATTACCTTGGCGGTGAATCAATCTGCCAATCAGTCCGTCGTGCTCAAAGTTGGAGAAATGACCGAAAAGATAGTGGTCTCTGCAGATGCTGAGCTAGTAACCACCCGAACTTCGACGGTTGGTCAATTGGTCGATGAAAAGAGAGTGGTGGATCTTCCCCTTAACGGAAGGACGGTGCAGTCCCTGGTTTTTCTCTCTGCAGGAGCCGTCGATGTCACGGACCGCTATTGCGGTCTCGGATGCCATGGTGGAGTTTATCCTGGAGAGCAACAGGCAGCTATCAGCGGAGCAGGCCCAGGAGGCGTGAACTACCAATTGGATGGCGTGAGCCACAACGACACGTACCTGAATACCAACTTGCCTTTCCCCAATCCGGACGCAGTGCAGGAATTCAATCTTCAGTCAACCAATATAACGGCTGAATATGGGAACGCGGTAGGCGGAACCATCAACATCGTGACTAAGTCAGGAACGAACCAGATTCATGGGACGGCTTTTGAGTTCCTGCGCAATGGTTCGCTCAATGCTCGGAATTTCTTCGCGCCGGTGCATGACTCTCTTAAGCGGAATCAATTTGGCGGCAGCGTGGGTGGCCCAATCTTGAAGGACAAGCTCTTCTTTTTTGGAACCTACCAGGGTACACGGATTCGCAGCGCGGCAGAAGGTCAAATCCAGTTTGTCCCCACTGAAGCTGAGAGACGCGGGGATTTTTCCGGGCTCCTGCCTGACACTCAACTGGCGGACCCGGTCACTCACGATCCGTTCCCAAACAATCAGATTCCCGACGCCCAAATCAGCCCGGTAGCCAAGTATTTTCTGCAGTACATTCCTCTACCCAACGGACCTGGCCGGCAATTGACATTTACGGGCCCCAGTGTGGTTCAGACCGAGAACCAATTCATGCCGAAGGTTGACTTCATCAGTGGCAATCACCAGCTCAGTGGGCGGTACTTCTTTACCGATTTCAAGCAACCTCCGAAAATTGATAAGGCCAATGTTCTGGCGGCAACTGACCAGGGGAACGCGGTGCGGGTCCAAAATGTGGCTATTAACTACACCTATACGTTCTCTCCCAAATTCTTCTTAAATACTTGGTTTGGCTGGAACCAGCAG
>JBGOTQ010000298.1:0-9877 GCA_041476565.1 Terriglobia bacterium
AAATGTCATTCGCTGCCGAATACTTCCGCTTTTCACTCTCAACTCTACATATGGAACAGCTCTCAGGGTTCTACAACTTTCAATCTGACGCTGCGTGATGCTTTAGGAGCCACGATGGCAACTCAAACGGGCTTGTCTCTCCCGGCCAATGGGTTTTATTACACCGAAGATCTCTTCGTCTCTCTTTCCAGCAACGCGCAGGTCGGCTCCTTGGAGGTAAGTTCGCCGTCACTGAGCCGGATTGTCCCCTTGGTTTTGTTGCAGAGCTCCACGCACACCGGGGGGTTCTTGGAAGCCACCCCATTGAACTAATCTCGGTGGTCCGTACAGATTTAGATACCAGGTCCACTAAATGGTTTCAAGAAAGGAAACGGACATCGATCTTGGTTGTGAACCGAAATTTATGAGCAGGGGAGGGCTTAATGGAGAGAAACATCCCATATAGACGTAAGCTGCACCGAATCCTGAATGCCATGAATGTAGTGGCAGGGACGATGGTATTCACTGCTCTTGCTTCGAGTGTCACGGTAGCCGGCAATCATTCGATCGGCCAGCCTGTCTGGTCAGAAACAATGGGATCGCGCCTTCATTTTGAGCCCAACTGGGGTCAAGCAGACCCCAAAACTCTCTTCCTCTCTCGATCGGGCCGACTCACTGTTCTTCTAGGTAAGGATGAAGTCTCACTAACTCAAGCGCCCGCAAAACCCTCGTTGACTTCCCCCCGTGTTCGCTGGCGATTGGTCAACGCCTCCTTATCATCCAAAGTGCAACCTGAAGTACGGATGCCCGGGGTGACTAACTACCTGCTTGGAAACCGTCCGGATAGATGGATACGGGGAGTACCTAATTACGCCCGGATCAGGTACAAAGAAGTCTACCCTGGTGTCGATCTCCTTTACTACAGGAGCTTAGGTTCCTTGGAGTTTGACTTTGTGGTGGCTCCCAATGCCAATCCTGCAGGGATCGGCCTGGAGATATCTGAAATCTCCGAAGGGCCCGGCTGCATGGACCCAGCCTTCCATGGACATAATAGACCAGCACAGCCTAAGTCGTTGACGGTCGCAGCGAATGGGGATCTGGTCCTGGTATATCCAGGCGGCGAGCTCCGCTGGCGAAAACCCCAAGCTTACCAGATGGTGAACGGGACGAGACGCGTGGTTGAGGCAAGATTCCTTCTGCAGGGGAACAAACATGTCGGGTTCGCCCTGGGCCCTTACGACAAAGGCCGGCAATTGGTGATCGATCCCGTCCTGTCGTTTTCCAGCTATTGGGGCGGGACCGGGAATGAGTCGGCATTGGGGATTGCGTCTGATCAAGAGGGTAACATCTACGTCACCGGGGTTACGAGTTCTTCCAAACTCCTCGGGATGGACCCCCAGACTGGCAAAGTCGGGCCTCTTCATGGCGCAGAGGATGCTTTTGTAGCCAAATTGAGTCCTTCGGGCGTTCCGATCTATGCCACCTTTCTGGGGGGAAGTGGCAAAGACATAGGGCTAGGGATTGCAGTCGACAGTGCAAATAATGCCTATATCTTGGGGGGTACACATTCAGCGGATTTTCCCGTCACGCCAGGATCCCTTCAACCAGTTCTTCAGGGTTCCAGCGATTTCTTTGTCGCCAAACTCAACAGTTCGGGAAACACCTTGGTTTTTTCGACGTTTCTGGGCGGCAGTGGAACAGGAGAGGTGGAGGGCAACGAGGGTGGGATTGCATTAGATAAGGAGGGCTCTATTTACGTGACAGGATCGACCAACTCCCGTGACTTTCCAGTCACACCAAATGCTTTCCAGATTTCCTATGGGCTGGGGGATTCGGATGCTTTTGTTGCCAAGATTGGGACCGACGGCAAGGCGTTGATCTATGCGACATATCTGGGCGGCAGCGGTCTGGACAAAGGCCGGAGTATCGCCTTAGACGCCAATGGAAGCGTGTATGTGACAGGTCGAACTCTCTCTCGTGACTTTCCCACAATCAACGGGGTTCAGATGGCACGCAGTGGTGCCTCGGCTGACGCCTTTGTCGTCAGGCTAGACCCTACCGGCAGTTTGCTTCTTTACGCCACTTACCTGGGAGGAGAACTGGACGATGACGGTTATGGAATCGCCGCCATCGACGATGAACATGTCTATGTGGTGGGAGAGACATACTCCACGAGATTCCCTGTCACTGACAACGCTTACAAGAACCAAACAGATCGCGATAACGAGATTACTGCAAACGCAGATATCTTCGTGTCCATGCTGGACACGACTCAGACTGGCACGGCGTCTCTCTTATACTCGTCCTTCTTGGGTGGTTCCACCGACGACTTTGCTCGCGCCATGACGCTCAATTCGGCCGGTAACATGTTGGTAACCGGGATAACCCTTTCCGCCGATTTCCCTGTTAAGGATGCCATTCAGACATCGTTGGGAGGAGGGGGGGATGCGTTTCTGGTTAAGTTTAACCCCCAGGCCCAAATCTCTTCCGATTCCATTGTCCCACCCTCAACCGACACCTCGACAGCTCTTGTTTACTCCACTTACCTTGGAGGAAGTGGGTCAGATCAAGGTTTGGCCGTGACAGTGGACCGGGAGGGCCAAGTGTGGGTAGCAGGTGAAACCGAGTCTACAGATTTCCCCTTAGCCCAGCCTTCCCAGACCAAGTTAATCGGCAGCTCAGACGCCTTTCTTGCTCGTGTCGCATACGGGACGGGAGGGCCCGCCAATCTGGTGGTAACCTCAGGGATTACGGTCACCCCATCGTCCCCCTACGAGACGAGCCAGGAGCTTGTCGGTCAATTTACCATTGCCAACCTGGGTGGATTTCCGATCGGCCTCAAGCACTTAACCCTTGCGAATATGACTTCAGGAACTGCACTGCCCGACTTTACCTGGGAAAGTGATTCGGCTCTTGATCCCGGGGAATCCCATCAATACACCGGTTCGCTGACGCTAACTGCTGCAGGTTCATTCGACTTCCAGGCGGCCTATATGGATACGAATGGAAAGTGGCACACGGGCCTGGCAGCACAGGAAGGTGCCAGTAGTCAGGTGACCATCATTGTAGACCAGCAAGCCAGTGGTACCGTTTCGGCTAATTCGATCTCCTCGAGCTCAGAGAACGACCAGTGCACCATTTTATTCGGTGGACGCTTCTGTTCCACCTCCATCACCTGGACGGGAGTTAATGTAACCAAGGACGAGGTGAAGGTCTACGTACAGGATGTCGGGGCAGGGGCCGCGCCTGAGCTCTTCCAGGACCAGGAGATCTCTGGCAGCAGAGTCTTCGACAAAATTGAAGGTTCCCCCCACCAGTATCGGTTCAGTCTCAACCAAGAGAGGGATGGAATCCGAACGGAATTGGCTTCGGTCGATGTCACCGGCCAAGAGGCCGATCCACCCACTACAGCCAGCAACTATATCCGCGCAGTCCCTAACGTCTGCGTCATACCGGCAGGCAGCAATACCTGTTCCGCAGAGCTCAGTTGGGCAGCTTCCAGCGGTGTGACTCAGGCACGCGTGTATGTGCAGGATGTTGGAGCTGGCAGTGATCCCGCGGCTTTTTCGGAGCCGGATTCGTCTTCGGATACTCTCAACGTGAGTGGAGAGCTTCCAGCTTCATGGATCCGGGCTGCACCACACCGGTATGTCTTTACACTCTATCAAATGGATTCTTCTGACTTGCCGAGCAAACGGCTGGCGGCTGTTGAGGTGACAGGAAAAACGCTGAATGGGCCTTCCAACGCATCAGGCGCTCTCACTGTAAGACCTCTCTCACAAATTGAGCCTTGCTGCGCGGCTGTGGTCGCGTGGGACACGCGGGACAATGTAAGAGACGCCCGAGTTGTCTATGAAGACGTTGACTCGAATGATGGCCCGAGATTATTGGCTCGAACGAAATCCGGTACAGCCACAGCCACCGAGCTTGTTGCCGGCCACCGCTACCTTTTCACTTTATATCAAGTTGACGCTGAACTCTTAGTTGTCTTGGCTACAGCCAAGACAATAGTCGTTGAATAACTCTTTTTTCGAGGTAGCAATTCCGGGAAGACAAAGTTGGACTTGCATGGCCCCACGCACGGTGTCTTTACTTGAAGCCTATTGGCATAACTTCCTGCTTTCCCCGCTTCTATGATTGGTTGCAGTGTCTAGGTTCATAGACCGTTCCCCATGGACCAATTATCGTGCGGTCTCAAAAAGAAAGGCTATCACAACGAATGCGATTAACCGTCTCGGCGATTTCAGTTTCCCACTCATTCCTGCTCGCCGGCCTGCATTTGCGGGAAACCGGCCCCTGCGATTTCAACTTCATCCCGAGGGTCATTAGTTCACACCACCCGGAGCGGCGTCTCGCTCCGGGGCAAAGCAGCCTCCTTCCGGCACAGTCTCAATATGGCTGCCGCGATCTTGCGTCAGATTGCCGAGCTTAGGAATGCTCCATCTCCGGTCCGCTGCCCGGGCGCCCCTCCATCATTGATTACTCCATAAAGGATGAAGGAGTGGGTGCCTGAACTTCGTGTCACGAACACATAGCCGGAAGCCGTGGATGGAGCATGGACCGCCAGGATGGAGTTCAGCTGTACCCACTGCAAGGCGTCCACGGTTTGATCAAAGCTGGCAACCTTGGAGCCTGTGTCGCTGTAAATGTCGATAGTGAAAACCCCCGCCCCGCTTCCGGCTGGAGATAAATTGACCAAGGCCAGGTTGGAGCGGTTGGTAGAATTTTGCTGCAACCCGAAGAGCCCTGCGCTTCCAGTAATGAGCTGACTATCGGAAAGTGCCGCATTGAAGACCCCAAAATATCCGCCTTCACCCGGCGTTGAAGTCCGAACCCCCAGAGAGATACCATTCATACTGCCATCATCGCTGGTGGCGAGCAGCGGACCCGCCAAAATGGTTCCGGCAGGGGGAAGTCCGGCAATCTCTTGCCGCCGCAAATATGCGATGAAGGCAGGGATCGAAATCTGGCGGCCAGCAGCAACCGTCATCGAAAAGTGCAACATATGATCAGAAGTTGTGAGTCCATCCGCTGAAAAAACGAAATTGATTTTCTTTTCCACTCTGGACCAATTGGTCAGCATCAATTCACTCGTGAAACTGCCAGACTCCACTATCACGGGCAGGGTCAGGCGGGTCATCGTGTTCTGGCTGACCGATACAGGCAGGATAAAGGACCCATCAGAATTGACTTGATCGTTGATGATTCCGTAAGCATAAAAAGGTGCCGTCCCGCTGGCGCGCTCCACCTTGATGTAGCCGCTGGTCAGAGAAAGTCCATTCGAAATCAAGACGTTAGAAATTTGATGAAACTGGCCGGGCACCAGCGTGATATCAGGGATGGCTGAAGAAGAAGTAGCCGTGTTTCCATCAAAAACGGTCAAATGCAAAGTGAGGTTGCCATCCGCGGTAGTCCCCAGGTTCTGAACCGCCAGATTAGACCGGTCCTGGCTGTTTTGCCTAAGGCCGTTGATAAGGACCGAGCCGGCAAATGCATTTGCAATAGATATTCCCGAATAGGCAAGCCCCGCCTGTCCAGATATGGTCTTGGTAGTGGTTCGGGCCACTACGGCAAGCTGAGAGACATTCGCTCCCACCGGCTGAATGGATACAATCCCCAGCAGTTGTCCGCTATCGGGTATAGGCAAACCCAGCGAGCTGAGAAAAGCAATGGTGTCACTGATAATGCGTTGTTCCCCCGCATCCAACAGGACGGTCACCGTCCCGGCTCCTGCATCGGAGCCAGTCGAGGGAAGACTGGGCAGATAAGTGACCGCAAGCGTCATCTTGCTGCTGCCGCGATTGGTCAGCGTGGTTTCCGTCGTATAGTATGAACCGTTGGCCCCTGCGCTGGCCAAAGCGACTGGAAGCATGATGACATTGCGCGCAGAGGCCCCGTTGGTGACTGTGGCCTTCAACGAATAAGTGACATTCGCGGCAGTGCAATTGACCACCGCGATGTAATAAATCCCTTCGGTCAAAACAGGTGTGGAGCTGGCATTTGCCGTGATGCTTTCACTTCCTCCAGGAGAATTTGAATAATAATCGTAGGTTCCATATTCGTTGTTATCAATCGTAACAGGCAATCCTCTTCGGACGAGGAGATCCACATCGCTGCCCGTTGATCCCTGCAAATCAACTTGAAGCGTTCCTCCCGCCGGAACGTAAACCATGTATTGCTGATCAGCCAACACTGCATAAGTTCCACTGTTGTGCCCGCTGGGGATGGCCGCCAAGGAGCCTTGCACCACCTCCTGGTTGGTAAGCGCAGTAGAGGCAACGGCTGTGGGCTCATAAATGCCTCGATGATTGAGGACCGCCTGGATTTGATCCGCATGGATTCCCTCAAAAAGTGCCTGGTCTGCTTCCAGCAAGGCTATATACCCTTCCTCAAAATCCGCGTTGCCGCTTTCGGGCAAAAAGTGAAAAGTATTGAAAATGATCTGGTCGGCCACTACACTACCCAAGGCATTCCGCAGATCCCACAGCGCCCCGCCCCAGATCTGGCCTGTGTAGTGGGCCTCCAACTGATTGGTAGATGGATTCAGGATGTCATCCGGATATTTATTGGAGATGTCCAAATTCCTTAAACCGTCATTGCTTCCGACGCTCCATTCGCCCACATGGGGATCGTTGAAGAGCGTGCAGGCAAAGTAGTCTGCATAAGCTTCATTCATGGCGGCCCCATAATCGTTTTCCCTGACTCCCAATAGAGTAATAGTGTCAATGACTGCATGGGTGTACTCGTGATAAATCACCTCGGCGTCGCGGGCTAAATCGTTGTTGCCCCCGTTGGCAACGCCGGTGCCATCTCCCACGGCAATGCAATCGCAAGTGGGATCATAGTAGGCATTGTCCATTGCCCTGCCATTTTTGGGATAGTGGACAATCACGGACAGCGCCTGATCTCTGCCAGAATAGCCAAAGTTATTTTTGAAGTAATCATGGATCTGGTTGATGTGATAATAGAGGTTCTGTTCCGCGAATACTTCCGTAGAGGACCCTGTGGTGGTGGAGTTCGGTTTATATTCATAAATGAAATTGGCACTATATGCCGAATGCTTAAGATTATTGTTCACATAACTCCACACGTTGGCACAAGAGCCCTTTAAATATCCGCTTCCATCCAGGTATTTGAAGGGGACAGAGGTAAGATTTGGGGTCACCCAGGCATTGTCCAGATAAGCTAGGCCTGTCCCATCCACGGCCCGGTCGAGCCGGTTCTTTTCCACGACTTCCCCGCTATTGGCATTAATCAGAAATTCCCACCCTCCAAAGGGCATAATAGCGTGAACGGTGATCCTCCAACAAAGGACTGGAATTTTGTCTTGCAGGGCAATCATCAATTGGGAAGTGACAGAGGATCTATCCAAGACGATAGTGGAACCCAGTTCCTTTTTCACGACACTCCAGGTTTCATCTGAGGTCAACCCCGGAGTCGCGCTGCCGCTCAGGTTCGGCAGATAGTTGGATTGGACCATAGTGACCTGATTGGAATCCAGGTGGACCGTGATAATGGCGTGGCGTACGGGTACGTTGTTGAAATACTGTTGGAAATCCACATGCGACATATTTCGGGATTGTCGGGTTCTCACATAATGAAGCTGCATGTCATTTTCATTATTCAAAATAAGATCCTGATGCGATTGCAGAAACTCCCGGGCTCCCTGCTCCGGCCCCCCTGCTGACATGGTCTCACGAAAATTATAAAGACTGGCCGGCAGACCGGTTTGTACATTCCACTTCACCTTTGCCGATGGTCCGGTCGTTGACCGAAAACTCTGAAACGATTTCTGATGCGAAGAGTCCGCGAAAGAGGCCGCGGTTTGAGTGGAAGATTGCAGTGTCTGAAGGGACGCTGTGCTTGTGGCCGAGACCGAGCTTCCCCGGGCCGATCCCGCATCCTTGCCGTGGGTAATGGCCCAGCCCGTCAAAGAAAAACGCATGGAGAGAATTGCCAGGAACACAATTCCCATCCAACTTCGAAAACCAATCCATCTATTGCGGGGATTCATTGATTTCCTCCGGTCTTCTTTTTAACCCTTTCTTGATTAATTGCGATTTCATCTGACCCGGCTTCAGCTCGAGGGAGAGGCAATTAAGACATTTGATGCGCCAAAAAAACCAGCGACCGTAAATAAATCGTCATCATTCTGTAAAGAATTGTTTACATTCAGCCCAACAGCTTAGCTTCCTATGGAAGCCCACAGCTTCAGCGAGTTGGCGACTCGAAGAACCTCGTAGCCTTTGATTTCTATTAATTGGGGAAAGTTGCGAAGCCAACCCGCCTCTTGCTTCCTGGGGGATTAAATCGTTCAAAACCTTCTCGTCAGACGTAGGGCTAGCGGTTTCAATCAATCCAGGAATCACATCCCGTATAGTCAAGATACTCGAACGAATTGACATGCCATAGCTTGCACCCCTGCCTCTTCTCCCTTTCTCCCTCAAATTATCTCTTCTCATCCTCTGATACCGCCTGCAATCCAGGCTCAACTACCTCGTTTGAGAGGGGGAGGATGGGAATGGACTGGGCTCGCCTGTTGGCCTACATCACCGGAACGGTTGACCAGGAATTGCTGTTGCGCATGAATATCTGGTCGCTGAAAGCCGGATCCTGAAAGCCCAAGTCAAGACCCGGTTGCAGCTTTCTGATGCGGAGCGGGCCACTCAGGCCGAAATCGGTCATCGGTTGGGCCGCAAGGCTCTCCAGGAAGTAGCTGCCGCCGCCCAACCCGATACCATTCTGGGCTGGTGCCGAAAGTTGACTGCTCATAAGTTCGATGGATCCAAGATGCGTCAATCCGAGAGTCGACCCAGAGTTGATGAAGAGACCGAGAATTTGGTATTGCGCATGGCGAAAGAAAACCAAGCTGGGGCTGTGACTGCATTGTCCGTGCCTTGACCAATCTTGGACACCAGCTGTCAGGTGAAACGGTGGGTAATATCCTCGGTCGCCACGACATCCCTCCTGCTCCGAAGCAAAAACACTCCATCCGCTGGAAAGATTTCATCCGCGCTCATCTGGATGTTCTGGCCAGAACCGATTTCTTCACGGTCGAAGTCGTCACCCTCAAGGGATTGGTCACCTATTATGTCCTCTTCTTCATTCATCTGGAGAGTCACGAGGTCTGCCTGGCAGGAATGACTCCTCATCCGCATGAAGCGTGCATGAAAAAGGTGGCCTGGACCGTGACCCTGGAGGGATGGGGATTTCTGGGGAATTGCCGGTATCCGCTGCATGACCGAGATGGCAAGTTCTGCCTGTCGTTTGATGAGATCATCGAATCGGGGAATGTGACAGCAATCCGGCTGCCAGCCCGGAGTCCCAACTTGAATTACTACGCGGAGCGCTGGGTGAGATCGGCCAAAGAGGACTGCCTCTCCAGGCTGATTCTCTTCAGAGAGCCTTCTCTGAGGCGAGCCCTTCAACAATGCGAAGTGCATTACGACGAGGAACGCAATCATCAGGGCAAAGACAACAAACTGCTGTTTCCTCGGCAGACTCCACCGGCCAGGCGTGCTCAGCAACCGGTTCAATCTCAGGAGCGATTGGGAGGTCTGCTGAAATACTATTACCGGAAGGCGGCATAGGCATACGATCCGACAGCGGTCGAATGCTTAGAAGGCCAACGAAAGTCCCGAGCCCTCCTACGGAAGTCCCCAAATAACACTCTCAGTTTTGATTCCACAAGTGCGCACCGCACCTATGCCTACAGACTCCATAGTGCGATGATCTTCCATAAGTGATGCGATCGAAAAGCAACACTGCAGCTTGCTCTGTGTGTCCAGCGAAGGCTGGTCTGTTCAGTGGGAGACAGTCCCACCGGGATAAGAGTCAGGATCCCGTAGCTTGGATTGCATCAGCGGAGGAAACGAAACGGATGAAGCCGATCGACAAA
>JBGOTQ010000299.1:0-9795 GCA_041476565.1 Terriglobia bacterium
CCATAGCTCTTGACGAAACTCTCGTATTCTTCCCAAAACGATTTCCTATGATGATGTTCTTCTTGCATCGAGATATACCGGTTAACTTGGGCGACATTGGACTGGGAAATCGAGAACACCCCGTAACCTCGTCCCCAAAAGAACTTTCCCTTAAGCACCGTTGAAACGGTTTGGCACAAGCGACACTGACACACCCCTCGATGAATCGAGGGGTCAATACTTAATACTCCAGGGCTGCCTCTCCATGCATCGAAAGAGTCCCGGTAGCGCATACCGCCGAGTTGGCGGTCTGCGCTACACCCTCAATGACCACTAAAATTAGTGGGCTTCTCATATGTGGCCAAAGGCCCACGACAAACCAAAAGCGGTTTGTGGTGGCTACCAAAACTTGCATTTTCATGAAAGTGCGCCATGACGGTTTCAAGTTCACTACCGCGGTTGAAAATGGCGGTCTGGGGGACGAGTGTGGGAGCCGATCATGGGACCGCTGTCCCCCGAGCGGCGATCAGTTTACGCCCAGCAGGTCGCCGCTCGCAGATCGGCTCCCACATTAGGACCACCCTGGGACGAACCACGTGCTCCATGGACGCCCCCTTCTGTATGGATAGGAAACAGGAAACGCAAAGGGGAGAGAAAAACTCACTTAACGACTGAGGTTATTCTACTCCCGTCAATGGCTGAATGGAAAGAATTTGCTGCAACAAGTCAAGAATGGTCGTGGGGGCAGAATTGGGCTGTGAGATGATACAGCCGGGCGTCTTATTTGGAAATGAGCCTGTCCTGAGGGAAACGCCCACGGCCAGTGAGCGACGGCATAGAGCCAAGCACTGACCGTGGCTATCGATACGATTTCTTCACTTGGATGGCAGTCGAACAAAGAATCATGAAGGGCTGATGAATTTGCTTTCTGAACTCGTCACGGATAC
Source organism: Terriglobia bacterium (assembly GCA_041476565.1). GTDB lineage: Bacteria > Acidobacteriota > Terriglobia > Versatilivoradales > Versatilivoraceae > DATKMG01. Next base: position 927 of record JBGOTQ010000299.1, read on the forward strand.
AGACCGCGCAACCGGGTGGCTTGGGCGACCTTGTCAATGCCAAGCATATTGGCTGCAATCCGCATGTGCACTTTCTTGTTGTTTCGGATATTCAAGACATTGGTAAAGCTGGTTTTCATGATCCTCTCCAGCTTGGCGTAAATGTCAGACTCTTCCCAGAACAGGTGCTGCTCGTCCTGGACCCACTCCAAGTATGAGACCGTCACACCTCCCGCATTGCACAGAATGTCGGGAATAATGAATACACCCTTGTCTTCTAGTATTCGATCGGCGTCTGGGGTCGTCGGACCGTTGGCGGCTTCGGCCAATATCTTCGTCTTAATCAGGGGAGCATTTTCCCGGGTAATTACATTTTCCAGCGCTGCCGGTATCAAAACGTCACAGGGCATTCCCAGCAGTTCCTCAGGGGAAATCTGCTCGGAGCCAGGGTAACCGACCACGGTCCCGGTCTTCTCCTTAAATAGAATGAGCTTGGGGATATCCAGCCCGTTCTTGTTATAAACACAGCCCCTGGAATCGCTGACAGCGATTACGTAGGTCTTGGCACTATCAAAGAGGTGGGCGGCCACAGACCCGGCATTTCCAAATCCCTGGACAACGATTTTAAGCCCTTCTAGCTTCATGTTTAAATGACCCACCGCTGACTGGACCGTATAAAACACGCCTCTTCCCGTTGCCTCGTTCCTCCCCAGGGATCCCCCCAGTTCCACTGGCTTGCCAGTTACCACCCCTGGAACACAGTAGCCTTTGTTCATGCTGTAAGTGTCCATGATCCAGGCCATGACCTGCGGGTTGGTATACACGTCCGGGGCAGGAATATCTCTCTCGGGTCCGATAAGTGGCAGAATCTCACTGGTGTAGCGGCGGGTGAGTCTTTCTAACTCAGTCAAAGACATTTTCTTCGGATCGCAGGTCACTCCCCCTTTGCCACCGCCAAAAGGAATGCCGACGATTGCGCATTTCAGCGTCATCCATGTCGCCAAAGCCTTGACTTCATCCAGAGTCACGTTGGGATGATAGCGGATACCCCCCTTTGCAGGTCCTCTCGAGGTGTTGTGCTGAACTCGGTACCCATCGAACCTCGCTACCCTGCCGTTATCCATCCGAATCGGGACCGACACAATGAGGCAACGCTCCGGATACTTGATCTTCACACGAAGGTCGTCCTCCAACCCCAGGACGTCTGCAGCCAAATCGAAATTGTCCATGGCCATGTCAAATGCCGTCTTCACTACGTTTGCCATGCTGTTCCTTCCTTTCTCTTTGAATTGGATCACCAATAGCCGAACTGGTCGAGCAAGAAGTGTACCAGAGTCTAAGAAGATTTGATGCCCCAGGGAATACGCAAACTAACCTGAAATGGAACGAGGCCGAACCGACAACCCGGGTTGCGCATCCGGCTTGGCAGGGCATTCCGTCTTTGACTCCCGTCTCCAACAAGGGGGGAACTCCAAGTTGGGTTTTCATGACTTGAGATTCAATGGTGTGCTGTGTTTAATCTGTCATCACATAATGCCCCAACTGCGTTAAATGCCCCATGCGGGATGGACTCATGATTATTGTAACCCAAATACCTTCAACGATTTTCCTTTGGCATCGGATGTGCCTTAAGCACATGGATGTTTAACGGGATAGACCAATTTTCTTCCCGTCGGTCTCATCCAAATATTATTGTCGCAGATTCTGCTGGAGGAAATTGATGAAACGTCGCAAGGTAACTATTGACGGCAACGAAGCCGCCGCTTACGTTGCTTACCGAACCAATGAGGTCATAGCGATTTACCCGATTACCCCCTCTTCTCCCATGGGGGAGTGGGCGGATGCATGGGCTTCGGAAGGGGTCAAGAACATCTGGGGAACTGTACCCGTCGTGCAGGAAATGCAGAGTGAAGGAGGAGCTGCCGGTGCGGTCCACGGAGCTCTGCAGACAGGAGCCTTGACGACAACCTTCACAGCTTCTCAAGGCCTCCTGCTGATGGTTCCCAACATGTTTAAGATTGCGGGTGAGCTGACTCCGACTGTATTCCATATCAGCGCTCGCACCGTTGCCACCCATGCCCTATCCATCTTCGGAGACCATAGCGACGTGATGGCTGCACGTACCACGGGATGGGCCATGCTGGCGTCCAATTCCGTCCAGGAAGTGATGGACTTTGCTCTTATCGCCGAGGCAGCAACGCTGGAAGCCAGAGTTCCTTTTGTGCATTTCTTCGACGGTTTCCGCACCTCGCATGAAGTGATGAAGATCGAAGAGCTGACCGAAGACGACATTCGCAGCATGATCGATGACGAAATGGTCTTTGCTCACCGCTCTCGCGCCTTGTCTCCAGAACACCCCGTGCTTCGAGGTTCGGCTCAAAACCCGGACGTTTTCTTCCAAGCCCGGGAGACCTGCAATCCCTTCTATACGGCCTGCCCGGGAATAGTGCAAAAGGCCATGGATAAATTTGCTTCTTTAGTCGGACGCCAGTATCGCTTATTCGACTATTTCGGAGCCTCGGACGCCGAACGAGTCATTGTGGTGATGGGTTCAGGTGCAGAGACAGTCCAGGAAACGGTGGAGTTCTTAGCCAAGAAGGGGGAGAAGGTTGGCATGCTCAAAGTCCGGTTATTCCGGCCCTTCTCTGTTGCCGATTTCATCAAGGGTCTCCCTGCATCGGTCAAAGCGATTGCAGCGTTGGACCGCACCAAGGAGCCTGGCACAATCGGAGAGCCACTTTATCAAGATGTAGTGACAGCACTAAGTGAATCTCTATCTGAAGGGAGTCTGCTGATGGGGCAGATGCCTAGGGTCATTGGCGGCAGGTTCGGGCTCTCGTCCAAGGAATTCACTCCCGCCATGGTAGTTCGGGTCTTTGCAGAGTTGAAGAAGCCCCAGCCTAAGAATCATTTCACCATTGGGATTGTCGATGATGTGACCCACACCAGCCTGGATTATGATCGGAACTTTTCCATTGAGCCCAGTACTGTGTTGCGCGGCCTTTTTTATGGGCTGGGTGCAGACGGCACAGTGAGCGCGAACAAGAACTCAATCAAGATTATTGGGGAGGAGACCGACAACTATGCCCAGGGGTACTTCGTCTACGACTCTAAAAAGTCCGGATCCATCACGGTTTCACACCTTCGATTCGGGCCCGATCCCATCCACTCCACGTACCTGATCGACTCGGCGAATTTTGTGGCTTGCCATCAGTTTGTCTTTCTTGAACGGTATGACATGCTCAAGTACGCCATTCCGGGGGCTACCTTCTTGCTGAACAGCCCTTATGGTCAAGAGGACGTCTGGGATCACTTGCCGGTAGAAGCCCAAAGACAAATTATCGAGAAGAAACTCAAATTCTATGTAGTCGACGCCGTGAAGGTCGCCAAGGAAACTGGAATGGGAGGTCGGATCAACACGATCATGCAGACATGTTTCTTTGCTGTCGCCGGGGTTCTTTCGCGGGAAGAAGCAATTGCACAGATCAAGAACTCGATTAAAAAAACTTACGGCAGCAAGGGCGATGCGGTGGTGCAGAAGAATTATGAGGCGGTCGACAAGACTCTGGCAAACCTGTTTGAAGTCAAGGTGCCGAGTGTCGCGGCCAGTCAATTGCGGATGCATCCGCCTGTTCCGGAGGAGGCTCCTGAATTTGTGCACCGCGTCACGGCTCTGATTATCGCAAGCCAGGGGGATGATCTCCCCGTGAGCGCGATGCCATGTGACGGGACTTTCCCGACTGGAACCGCACAGTGGGAAAGGCGAAACATTGCGCTGGAGATTCCGGAATGGGATCCTGACGTCTGCATTCAGTGCGCCAAGTGCGCCATGGTTTGTCCGCATGCTACCATTCGCGTCAAGGTCTATGATTCGCGTGATCTGGTTGGGGCCCCGGCTTCCTTTAAATCGACCGACTACAAAGGACCGGAATTTCCGGGCATGAAACTCACCTATCAAGTTGCGCCGGAAGACTGCACCGGATGTGGGTTATGTGTTTATGTTTGTCCGGCCAAGAACAAGAAAGAGGTTCGTCTTAAGGCGATCAACATGGTTCCCCAACCTGCTATTCGTGAGCGTGAAGCCCAAAACTACCAGTTCTTCCTCAACCTTCCCGAATACGACCGACGCTTGGTGAGGGTCGGGACGATCAAGGGCTCCCAAGTGCTGCAGCCGCTGTTCGAGTACTCTGGCGCTTGTTCAGGTTGTGGAGAAACCCCGTATTTGAAGCTGATTAGCCAGATGTTTGGGGACCGGATGTTAGTGGCCAACGCAACAGGTTGTTCCTCGATCTATGGAGGGAATCTGCCCACAACGCCATACGCTCAAGACAAACAAGGAAGAGGACCTGCCTGGTCAAATTCGCTTTTTGAAGATAACGCTGAATTCGGCCTGGGATTCCGATTGACCATCGACAAGCAGACAGAGCAGGCTTCTGAGCTGCTGAAAAAACTCTCTCCTGCCATCGGAGAGAACCTGGTGAAAGAGATCCTAGGATGCCCGCAAAAAGATGAGGCTGAAATCTACCAACAGCGGCAGCGGGTCAGGGAAGTAAAGAGCCGGCTGGAAAAAATCGCTTCTCCTGAGGCCAAAAACCTCTTGTCATTGGCGGATTTCCTGGTGAAGAAGTCGGTCTGGATTGTGGGTGGGGATGGTTGGGCCTACGATATCGGCTATGGTGGACTGGATCATGTCCTGGCGGCAGGTCGCAACGTGAATATTCTGGTCTTGGACACCGAGGTCTATTCCAACACTGGAGGTCAGGCCTCAAAGTCCACGCCCCGGGCTGCTGTGGCTAAATTTGCAGCAGGAGGCAAAGGAACTCCCAAGAAGGACTTGGGCCTGCACGCCATGAGCTATGGGAGCGTTTACGTGGCCCAGGTTGCTATGGGATCCAGCGATCTTCAAACCGTCAAAGCTTTTGCCGAGGCCGAGGCCTATGACGGGCCATCTCTGATCATTGCATACAGTCACTGTATTGCGCACGGTATCAATATGACCGCCGCAATGGATAACCAGAAGGCTGCTGTCAACTCTGGTCATTGGTCTCTATATCGGTATAATCCGGAACTTGTCAGGGAAGGCAAGAACCCCCTGCAGCTCGACTACAAGAAGCCCAAGATCAAGATTGAAGAATATGCGTATATGGAGACTCGGTACAAGATGCTCACGAAGTCGAACCCGGAGGCAGCTAAGCACCTCATCGACCTGGCCCAGAAGGATGCAGACGAGCGCTGGAGGCTCTATGAGCAACTGGCTGCCATGGATTACAGCCATATTCCGGGAGCGGTCAAAAGTAGTTAGTCAAGGGATCGATTCTGTCGCTCGGAAGGTGTTGGGCCTCCCGGGTTTTTGGTGTCCTGAACCACAATAACATTCTAGCGCGAGGAAGAAAAAGATGTATTTGACCACAACCTATATGGGACTCAAGCTGAAGAATCCGTTGGTACCGTCGGCCTGCGGGCCTCTCTCCCGTGACCTGGGAAAAATCCGTGCTATGGAAGATGCCGGTGCTTCAGCGATTGTCATGTATTCTCTTTTTGAAGAAGAGATCCTGCACGAATCCAAGGAGCTGGATTACTACTTGACACACGGGACCGAGAGTTTTGCGGAAGCCCTGACTTACTATCACGGGAATTATGAATTCCGAGATCCGGAGATCTATCTGCAGTATCTCTCCGACGCCAAACAGGCAGTGGATATCCCGGTAATTGGAAGCCTCAACGGCATCTCGGTGGGGGGCTGGGTTGATTGGGCCAAGAAGATGGAACAAACGGGCGTGGATGCGCTGGAACTCAACGTTTACTATATCCCGACCGATCCAGACCTCTCCGGCGTTGAAGTAGAGCAGATGTATCTGGATGTGCTCAAGGCTGTCAAGCAGAGTGTGAAAATTCCGGTGGCCATTAAACTGGGACCTTACTTCAGTTCGATGGCCAACATGGCTAAACGCCTGGCCAAGGCTGGGGCAGACGGGTTGGTCTTATACAACCGCTTCTACCAGCCTGACCTTGATATAGAGCAGCTCGAAGTCGTCCCCAACTTGGTGCTCAGCACCCAACAGGAAATGCGCCTGCCGATGCGCTGGATCGCTATACTCTACGGACGTGTTGATTGCAGTATGGCCGCGACCTCGGGGATCCACACGGCCGAAGACGTACTGAAGATGCTGATGGCAGGAGCAGATGTAACCATGGTTTGCTCCGCTTTACTGAAGCATGGTGTGGGTAGAATTAGTGAAATTATTAAAGGTATGCTGCAGTGGATGGAGATCCATGAATACGAGTCAGTCAATCAGATGAAGGGAAGCATGAGCCAGAAGGCCTGTGCTCAGCCGGCTGCGTTTGAGCGTGCCAACTACATGAAAGCATTGAGAAGCTACGTCTAGGGTTAATGGGCTACTTTGGATCAATTAGGGGACTAGCCGATTGCTCGGTTAGTCCCCTTGTCATTTGGTGCGCCTTGAAGAACCCCGATATGGCAAGGCAAACAAACCCGGGCTGGTAGGTGAGTCGAAGATGAAACCTGTCGTGTTTGGCTCAGGCCCCGGCAGCAGCGAGGGGTTCCTCCTTCCATGACGACACGCCTCCAGTCGTAGGTACAAACCAGACGGGACAGGGACTACGGCGCAAGATTTCACAAGCCGTGGAGCCTGTAATGGCTTTTTTCCAGAAGCCCTTTGGGTGGGCGCCCATCACGACCAAATCTGCCTGAAGTTCCCGGATGGAGCGGAGAATTCCCTCGGCAACGGCGCCGCCCCGCAGGTGGACTCGGACCCGCTCCCTTAAGTCGGCAGGTATCGTCCCAAGCAGGCGCTCTTTGCAGTCAACCAATTGGCGCTCTCTTTCATCCTGCCTTCGGAAGGCCATCACATGAAGGTCCCTCCACCCGGTTGAGTGTTCCATATGGAGCAACTGGAGAGTGATGGGGAGGCGGCGAGCCAGAGCGAAGGCGTAATCCAGCGTGCGCATGGAATGCGGGGTAAAGTCCACAGGGACGATTACGGGCTGATTTGTTGCGGCGTCGAGAAAGTCTCCAGCCTCAGGGGTTGGCTGAACAATCAGGACAGGGCATGGTGATTCGACCAGGACCCGCTCGGCCACAGACACCAGGTCAGAATCAGTAGGGTCATGCCGGGCCATGACTATCAGGTCGCTGTTGCATTCTCGCGAAAGGGCAATAATGGCAAAGTCTCGAGGCGCATGGGTAATTTTCCCTTCCACAGAAACCTCCAGAGGCAGCTTGGAAAAACAGTCCTTTAGCTTCCTTTCTGCCGCTGCCTCGTCCTGCTTCCCTTGGTCCCTATGCTCTTCAGCGTACATCCAATTCATGCCCAGACTGCTGGGAGGTACGGTCTCGAGGTTACACTGTAGAATCAGCCTGGCACCAAAATGCCTGCAAACTAAGGAAGCGAGTTGAAGCTCCTGATCAGTTATACGATAAACGTCAACCGGACACAGGACTGTTTTGATATCCATGGGTGTGGCCCTCTTTCTGAAATCCGTTCAAAGCAACAGGAGACCGGAATATCTTCCCTTTATCTTATTCTACTCACAGGAGGAGTACATATGAAGCGGTATATGATCTTGGGGCTGGTAATTCTCTTCGCTTTTCTCGGGAGTTCCGGCGGCGACAACAAAAAGGTATACCCCTATCGCTGGGTTCGAGTAGGAAGCAGTCTTCGGTCAGACAAAGAGGTGGAGAAAATTCGACAAATTGCCCAAACTGCCTCCCAGCATGGGCTGAATGGCATTTTGCTGTCTGCCGGGCTGGATTCAATGGATCTGCAGCCCGCCGACTACTACCAGAGGCTGAAGAAAGTGAAAGAATTGTGTGCCTCTTTGGGCGTAGAAATCATCCCGTCTTTTATGTCGGTTGGTTACGGAGGAGCCGTCCTGGCCCATGACATAAACCTTGCCGCAGGGCTACCTGTGAAGGATGCGCTATTTGTAGTCAAGAACGGCGAGGCGAGACTGGCTGCTGACCCCCCAGCACAATTAGTCAACGGAGGTTTTGAGAAATCAACGCAAGATCGGCTGGAGGGATTCGAGTTGTCAGGAAAACTCGGACAGGTTGTCTTTGTAGATACCGCCACTCTCAAGGAAGGGAAGGCTTCTTTGCGATTTGACAACTTTCGGAGCGCCCCAGACGAGACCGTCAGCATTAACCAGGAACTGCAGATCCATCCGTATCGGGCTTATCGCTTGAGTTGCTGGGTAAAATCCGAGAGTCTAAAGCCCTCGGATCCATTTGGAGACAGCAACTTCCAACTGAAAGTCCTGGGAGGAGACGAACATCGACCTTTGCAGTATGAGAATCCCAAGCTCTCACCGACGGATGACTGGCACAAGGTCAACGTTGGCTTCAACACCTGGAATTACGAGAAGGTACGCATTGTGCCCTCGGTTTCAGGGGGGGGGAGCGGCAAATTTTGGATTGATGACCTCAAGCTCGAAGAGGTCGGGCTGGTCAACGTGCTCCGGCGGCCTGGCACGCCGCTCCAGGTCAAGAGCGAATCCGGCGGAATGACCTACGAGGAAGGCCGCGATTTTTCAAAGGTCTCGGATCCGGTGATGAACTTTCGTCACGACCACGATGGGCCGCCCATTCGACTCTCACCGGGAAGTCGAATTCGGGAAGGGGAACGGCTTCGCGTCAGTTTCTATCACGGGACTTTCATCTATAACGACCAGACTCCTGTTTGCATGTCAGAACCCAAGCTTTATGAAATCTGGAGGAACCAGGCCCGTCTCGTCCAGCAGGCTCTGGCCCCTAGATACTACATGCTCAATATGGATGAGATCCGGACAGGAGGTTCTTGCGAAGCCTGTAAGAAACGCCACATGACCATGGGGCAGATTCTGGGAGATACGCTGACCAAGCAGTTCAATC
>JBGOTQ010000300.1:0-9791 GCA_041476565.1 Terriglobia bacterium
CTCTCCGGGGTCCCTCTGGGACCTGTCGCACTTTGAATTACACCCCCGCCAATGAAAACACTCTCCAGCCGCGCAGAAAATGGGCTATACTATGTGGCTTACACAGAGGACATTGTTGTACAAAAACTTTGCTTGCTTGGCGGATTTCACTATGGCTCCCAGGTGTCATGACAATGAGGGTATTTGGAAGTCTATGTTCGTCGTTTTCGTGGTGCTACTTTCGGGTATCACGTGTCCCTCTTTGGCTCAGCTGGCTTACTGCTGTGGTTCCTCGAAACCGGGATCCGCTCGCCTGAATGTATTGACTGAATCCGAAAAAGCAGCTGGATGGAGACTCCTCTTTGACGGGAAGACTGCGCGTGGATGGCGCGGATTCCGTCGCCAGGACTTCCCAGCAGAATGTTGGAGAGTCGAGAAGGGATGCCTGCACCTGACGCCTAGCGGGAGTCAACAGAAACTTTCCCAATGCGGCGACATTATAAGCATTGAGAGTTTCGGTAATTTTGAGTTGAGATTCGAGTGGCGCATTTCTCCTGGCGCCAATAGTGGAGTCAAGTATCTGATAACGGAAGATCGCCCGCAAAGCTGGGAACAGGCATACCTGGAATACCATTATGCAGACCTGCTCCACGAGGCTCAGGAGAACGGGGGCCCAACGAATCTGACACCTGAAATATTCCGATACACACCAATAGGATTCGAGTTTCAGCTGATTGACGATCAGGCCAACGAAGATGCTCGGAGTGGGCCAAGTCGGGTTACCGGTGCTTTGTATGATCTGCTCGCTCCGAGCCAAAGACCTGTCCGGCCCGCCGGTCAGTTCAACGATGGCAGGATCGTGGTCCAAGGCCTACATATCGAACACTGGATCAATGGAACAAAGGTGCTGGAGTTTGAAAGAGGGAGCCAGGAATTAAGAGCCAGCGTTACTCGCAGCAAGTTTGCCAAAATGGAGGGGTTTGGTTCGGTCAACCGCGGCCATATCGATCTACAGGACCACGGTGGCGAAATCTGGTTCCGAAACATCAAGATTCGGTTGTTGGAGGCCAAATGAGAGTCCCCCGTTTGGGAGCGTCGTATTGATTGACGGTGTCCCACTAGTCATCAGTATTCGAGAAGATCATCTTCAAAACCTCCGGCTTTTGGGCTGTTTCAAAGGCTTCCACGGCGGCCTCCAAAGGAAACCGATATTGCACTAGCGGTGTGGGATCGACCCGCTTCTCACGCAAAAGCCCCAGCGCTGCTTCGAAACGGCCACACCGGGAGCCTACCACCGTAATCTCATCCACTACAAGAGGGGCAGGATTGAATGCGACTCCCCCATGGAAGGTCGATTTCAGGACGATCGTTCCTCGAGGCCTGACGAGGCGAAGCGCCTGCTCCCAGCCTTGAGGAGAACCGGAGGCTTCCACGACAAAATCAAAACTGCGAGTCCTTTTCTCAACCGAATGAGACTTTCGCCACCGCTGAAGAGCAACTCAGGACGCTCCTGCACTCTCAAGCTCCCATCGAAAACGACAGCCTTCATGAGACCTGCTTTCTTGATGGACCCAGAGCCCTACAATTCCCCCAGGCCAGTGCGCGCCGCTCCTGGAATGTGTATCTCAATAAGGGGGCACCCTGGAGGGGTGACAAAAAACTCTTGCACCCCTCCAGGGTGCGACCATGTTGGAGATCAGTTCCAGGGGTATCGCGGCGAACGTGGTCGCCGCTCAACCCCTGGCTAATCTCTTTCGTCCTTTCAGGACGTCTTGGGCTGTTCATGCCTGCCACTACTAATTGCACCCTTCATCGTCGGTATGGCCGAATAGCACACTGTATCACGTAACAAGAGTCTGTACTCCAACGGGAAGCTATGATAATTGTGAGCCATTTTGCAGGGCCAGGAAGGGGAGCTGGCAAGTTATGGACAAGAACCTCAAACGGTGGTTAATCTGGCTGGGGGTTGTCGTGATGATCATCGGCCTTCGGGTGGCTTGTGTGTATTACCAACGGAGCCAGCCTGCCAGAGCGAGGCCCGTCACCCAGCGAACACTGGACAAGGATTACTTGGTGGTGGTTCCCAAGTTTTACATCGATGATCTAAATAGTGCTCGAAAACTCGTCGGCAGTACACTCTGGGTAAAGGCAGGGTACCGAGCGGCCTATTTCCCATGGGTTCCTTCGACAAAATCCGGACCGTCCGGGCCGACCCTCCTGTTTGAGCCTATGGAGAGCCTTGTGGTGGATGAAGTCAGGGAACGCCCTACCTCTCTGGGGAACCGAGAGGTTTTACTTCTGTTCAAAATAGACAGTCGGTCCTTCGCGACCGTCGTCGGATTCTTTTTGGCAAAGGACCAGCAATATCAAGTCCAGCTCGATGACCTCTTTTTCTCCAGGAACCCTACGGAACTCTATGCCCACTGGTCCCCGCAAGTTTGGGAAAAGATCAAAGCTCACCAGCTGGAAAAAGGGATGAGTTTTGCCCAGGTCAACCTTTCCATCGGAGATGGGCAATTGATCATGACGGGAGCCGGCGGCGCCCAGGTTTATGAGTTCCCCCGCATTTCAGGTGGCAAATCTGGAAAGACCCGGGTCCGGTTTGTGGATGGGAAAGTGGAAATGATCGAGATTAGGGGATAATCTCTAATCTCTAGCCCCCATGAAGCTCTGGATTTCAAAAGGCAGTGAAGTCTCGGTGCATGATCAATTGACTACTCAGATCATGCTGGCCATTACTTCCGGGGAACTGAAGCCTGACCAGAGATTGCCCAGTACGCGGGCATTGGCGCGCCGGTTTGACATCCATTCCAATACCGTAAATAGTGCTTACAGGGCCTTGGCCTGCAAAGGCTGGCTGGATATCCGAAAGGGCAGCGGGGTTTATGTTCGTACTCTCGATCAGGCAGTACATCCGGATGCCGGATTGGAACTTGACCAACTGATTTCCACGTTCCTGAACACAGCCCGTAAGAAGGGATACTCGCTCAAAGAAATTCGGAATCGCATCAAGGGCTGGCTAACGTTTCAACCCCCTGATCATTTCCTTGTGATAGAGCCGAATATACACCTGCAAAACATCTTGATTAAGGAAATTGAAGAAGCTACCCGGTTCCGCTGCTTCGGAGCGGGCTACGAAGAGTGTGCCAGGTTGGACGTGTTGACCGGGTCCATACCTGTCGCCATTTACGGCCGGGCCGATATCATTCAAGGCTTTTTGCCGCAGGAGGCGACGTGTATCTTCCTGAAATCCCGCTCGGTTCAGGATGAGATCCAGCAGCTCAAAGCACTCCCGTCCACCCTCACCATCGCAGTGATTTCCAGCTGGGCCGAATTCGTAAAATGGGCCCACGCCACGCTGGTCGCTGCGGCGATTGATCCGGCAAGACTCAGTTTTCGAAACGCTTCTGAGCCGGGATGGGAGAAGGGCCTCACCCCGGATACTTTTGTTATTACCGATATGGTCCAGCATGATAAGCTTCCGCACCATTGCCGTCGCGTGGCGTTCCGGCTGATAGCCCAGTCGTCGCTCGAAGAGTTGAGATCCTTCGTCACTCAATTCCTATCCAATGAAAATGAGCGTCCACAAGATGGGTCTCCTGTTACAGCCATCGATGACGGTGTTTAAACTGGGAAGCAACTCGACATAACGTTGCCTGTTAATACAAGGCGATATACTGGAGTACAATGAGAATCATCCAAGGCATGACTTTACGAGGCCCTTGTGGCACTTCGAGAAGTGTCATACCCTCAGTGGACTTGTTTGTTGAGCATGGCTACTCTCGTATGGAAGATTGGGAAGACTTGATTGACTTTCAAGGAGGAGACCATGTTCATCACATTGCTTGGAGTCACATTTTTTATCGCTCTTGCCGTGGCGGGGACTGTTACCTGGTTGTTTCATCATTCACTGCGCGCCATTCTCGACCGAATCCTGACAGACCAGATCAGCCAGGCATGGCTGAAGTATCTGCAGTTTGCCATTTACGTCGTAGGAATTTCCAGTGGTGTCCGTATCTGGGAACTAGAGAAGTATATCACTCCTCACCAAGGGAATGAGCAGGCCCTCGTGTTGAACACAGAGCGATGGGTGTTGGAGGTGTACCGAACAATCGTCGGCACGCTGCAGGGTGTCGCCTGGTTGCTCCTGGTTTTTTTTGTGTTTGCGCTGGTGGCATATGTCGCAGTCCGCATCTTTGAATCGCGTACCGCCACTGCTCGTTGATAAACAGCAATGGAAATCTTAAAAAGAGATCAAACGTCAATGTCCAATCATACCCGACGGTCTCGTCTACGCTTGGGCAGGATTTTGCTTGGCGGGCTACTGCTACTCTTCTCGCCGTGTGTTCGAATCGGTTTGGGGCAGAGTGACGGACAAGCTTTGGAAGTCCTTAAGAGAATGGCAGAGACTTATCGCAGTCTGAAATCGTACCAGTTCGAAGGCGTGATGAAACGAGAATCAAAGGCCGAGGGTTACCAGCAAACCAGGGAGATTCCCATTCTGAAGGCAGCCGTCCTCCCCGACAAACTTCGGATTGAACGGGGCTGGCCGAAGAACAAAATGGTGCTGGTCTCCAACAGTCAGGATAGCTGGTTGTACCTGGCTCAGCTCCGTCAGTACTCGAGAACCAACCCGGGCGATATAAAAAGGTTCCTGGAACAAGGGCCCAGTGACGAGCCGGCAACCTTCAGTGCGCTCTATAATTCGTTCGTGACTCAATATGCGAATCTTACCGAACTTGTGAAACAGGCAAGGATTTTAAGGGAGGAGTCTCTGGACCTCGGTGGTAGCGCAAAACCCTGTTACGTGGTGGAGATCAACAATCGGGAAACCGAGGAAGGTAGAAGCGAGAGGAATTATCCCAGAACACTATGGATCGAGAAGGATCGATACCTGGTCCTCAAGGAGATCTCAGGCAGCCGAAGTGAATCTCCAGAATTTGAAGGGATGCTCGAGACGCGTCAGACCTTGGTATTGAGCCTGGCCAAGATTAATGAACAGTTGCCTCAGGACCTTTTCGTTTTCCAGCCTCCGGCTGGAACCCACGAGATCCAGTTTGCCGGTATTAGGCAGCCAAGACGCCGGAGTCTGGAAGGAGAAATAGCTAAGGATTTTACCCTAAAGGATCTTAAGGGAGACTCTGTAAGCTTAAAAAGCCTGCGGGGAAAAGTGGTCCTCCTCAATTTCTGGGCGACATGGTGCGGTCCTTGCCGAATTGAGATGCCGCTAATTGACCACCTCCAGGAAGAGTACAGGGATCAGGGCCTGGTAGTTCTGGGAATTACAGATGAGGCACCGGAGTTGGCTCTGAAATTTCTTGCCAAAATCCAAATATCCTTTGCCGCACTTACAGACCCGGAACAAGAAGTGGCCGTCCTATATCAGGTCAGAGCTATTCCCACGATTTTCGTGATTGGTCGGGATGGGAGGATTGTCTATCAGGGAATTGGTGTCTCGAGGGAGGAGGCCCTAAGGACCGCGCTGAAAGACGCCGGGATTGCAGCCCAATGATCCGACTAGCAAAAGATTCTGATGGCTAGAGAAAGCTCAACGCGAGGTTTTTGGCACTTGATGTTCCATTCTATCCGGGAAGTTCGACAGGATCGACCGCTTTGGCTGGGTATGATCGGCAATACCTTTTTCTGCTTCTTGGGTTTCCTGTTTGTAGCAAATGTAATCGGGTATGCTCCGAGTCTTGGAGTCGATGTAGGCGCCGAAGTTGGGATGATGGCTGGTATGGGCTTAGGGATTGCCCTGGGGAGTTACTTGGCCGGCGGGCTCTACGGCCGCAAAATCGAATACGGACTCATCCCGCTTGGCGCCATTCTTGCCTTTGGCTTTTCCTTGCTACTGGCCATTCATGGATGGACATTCCTGCAGTCTGCTCTGTTGTTGGGCTTGTTTGGGCTGAGTCTGGGTTTTGTCATCGCCCCTATAAACACCATGCTGCGACAGAGGGCTGACCCATTGCTCCGTAAAACTGTGCTGGCGATGGCTAATTTGATGACCTTCGGGGGCATTCTGCTTGCCGGGGGGATCTACTGGTTGGCTGCCGTTCGATTCGGACTCTCCCCATCCAGGATTTTCATGCTAGGTTCAATTCTTACCCTGCTCTCCACAATTTACCTCCTCACGCTTCTTCCAGACTCGCTGATGCGGCTCGTGATCTGGCTCTTGACGCACAGCGTGTACCGAATCCGCATAATGGGCCAGGATAACATCCCGGTTAGGGGAGGAGCGCTTTTTGCCGCCAATCATGTCTCCTTTGTGGATGCAATGTTACTTGTGGCCTCCACTGACCGGTTCATCCGCTTCCTCATGGATGAAGAGATCTACAATCTCCCCTATGTCAAGCCCTTTGCCCGTGTGATGCGAGTGATCCCCATTTCAGGTGGGGGTGGATTGCGCTCCTTGATTTACGCGCTGCGAGAAGCGGCGCGAAGCATCAAAGAAGGAGACGTCGTGGGGATCTTTCCCGAAGGCCAGATCTCCCGAACCGGACAGCTTCTCCCGTTTCGCAAAGGATTTGAGCGGATCATGAAGAACGTAGAGGCCCCAATTGTTCCTATCCATCTGGACCGGGTCTGGGGCAGTGTCTTCAGTTTTGAAAAACGGCGGTTCTTCTGGAAATTCCCTTCCCATCCCCTGCGTCCAGTGACAGTGAGCTATGGGCCTTCTATGCCGGCGCGTTCGACGGCCGAAGAGGTTCGACAGGCTGTTCAGGAGCTCGGGACAACCGCCTCAGTCTTGCGCAAGAAAGACCAGCGTCAACTTCAGCGAGCGTTTGTGCGTTACGCTCGGCGTCATCCCTGGAGATTTGCCGCGGCAGACGGATTGACCCCTTCGGTCACCTATCTGGGCTTGTTGATACGCAGCATCATTCTGGCTCGTCTGCTGAGGCAGCAGTGGGATGAAGAGAAGATGGTGGGGTTGTTGTTGCCGCCGTCAGTGGCTGGCGCCGCGATCAATATAGCTGCACTACTGGCGGGTAAGATCCCTGTCAATCTGAATTACACGGTCTCACCAGCGATCTTGAGATCATGCATTGACCAGTGCCAGATCCGAATGGTCTTCAGTTCCCGAAGGTTCCTTGAAAAAGTCAAGCTGGAAGTTCCGGCTCCGGTGGTGTTCCTGGAAGATCTGGCTCTCCAAGTCTCGAAAGTGGATAAGGCGCTAGTCATCTTGCCGGCTCTACTTTTGCCCTTAAGATGGCTGGAAAGAAGTCTCGGGCACAAGGGTTCCCGGTCAGTAGATGCACTGGCTACGATCATCTTTTCCAGCGGCAGTACGGGTGACCCCAAAGGAGTGATGCTCTCTCATTACAACATCTACTCGAATATTGAAGGAATTGACCAGGTATTCGCGACGACACGTCGCGACCGAATTCTTGGAGTTTTGCCGTTCTTCCACTCATTTGGGTTTACAGGCACCCTGTGGCTTCCTCTAGCCACCGGCCTCGGTTCGATCTATCACCCCAATCCACTGGATGCACGTGTCATCGCTTCACTGACCGAACGCTACGGCGCAACCATCCTTCTGGCGACCCCAACTTTTCTGCAAGGCTATATCCGCCGGTGCCGGCCTGAATCGTTTGGCAGCCTGGATTATGTCATGGTGGGGGCCGAGAAATTGAGCGACCGGATTGCTGGCGCTTTTGAGGACAAATTTGGGATCCGCCCTATGGAAGGATATGGTTGTACGGAGTGTGCCCCCATCGTTTCGGTCAACGTCCGGAACTTCCGGGCTCGTGGTTTCTTCCAGGTGGGGCAGAAGCGAGGGCGCATCGGACATCCTCTGCCCGGCATTAGCGTGAGGATTGTAGACCCGGACACATTCCAGCCGTTGCCTGTGGGGATGACCGGTCTGCTCCTGATCAAAGGGCCGAACGTCATGATGGGCTACCTGAACCGGCCAGAGAAAACAGCCGAAGTGATGCGCGACGGGTGGTATGTCACAGGAGACCTGGCTAAACTGGACGACGACGGTTTCTTGACAATCGCTGATCGTCTCTCACGGTTCAGCAAGATCGGGGGAGAAATGGTGCCCCACCTGAAGGTTGAAGAGGTCCTCTACGAACTGTCGGGACTTACCGAACCGACTTTTGCAGTCACAGGAGTCCCCGACGAGAGAAAGGGAGAGCGCCTTGTTGTCCTTCACAGTTTACCTTCCGAAGAGAGGCTCGAAGAACTTCAGTCGCGGATAGCCGCCTCGGGACTTCCCAATCTATGGGTGCCCCGGCCGAACAGTTACTTCCAAGTTGAGAAAATCCCCCTGCTGGGGACAGGTAAATTGGATTTGCGAGCAATCAGGGAGGAAGCTGTGCGCCTTTCCACGATGTCCATGACCTGAGGTCCGGAAAAAAATGGCTGCGCTTTCATGAAAATGCGAGTCTTGGTAGCCACGACAAACCGCTTTTGGTTTGTCGTGGACCTTTGACCACATATGAAAAGAAAAGCCCACGATGAATTCAGAGTGCGAATTCATCGTGGCTACCCCTGCCATTCTCACCTGCGGTGGTGAGCTTGAAGAGGTTATGAGGCGCTAATAAAAAGATAACCTTGGGGAGGATGAGATCCGATAGACAACCTGAGAAGCGCATTGTCCAGGTTTGTGGCTAACCCGATTAGATTCAGATCATTCGGACAATTTGGCTTTACATGTGATTGCCAGTTCATTTATGATCTCAGCTTGATTTGCTGGAGACGTCGATCCGATGAGAGTTTTTTCCAAGACACTGTTACTACTTGCCGTTCCATCATGAACAGAACAATTATTTTCTTTGTTATAGTCGGAACCTTCGGGGGCATACAACTCTCAGAGGTTAATAGTCGAGCGGAAGCGCTGAGTCTTCCCGTTGCTTCGTCCACCGCGCCCGTCGGGCCGGTTAGTGAGGTTCTCTCTAAGTCCCTGGTTCAGCTTCAAAAGGTACAACGCCGTCGGTTTAATCCGGAGAACGTCGGTCTGCTGGTTGAAACTCTGGATGGAAGCAGGGTCATCACTGAGTACAATTCTGATTTACCTTTCAACCCAGCCTCAGTTATGAAACTGGCTACTTCATATTTTGCTCTGGATCGTCTGGGTCCTGAGCACCGTTTCCACACAGTCGTTTACGGAGACTCGGAACTGGATACCCGGAAAAAGAAACTGGAAGGCGATCTCTATCTAGTCAGCGATGGGGATCCAGTTTTCCAACACAGCGATGCCCTGGCTTTCGGCCGTTCTCTATTGCGACGCGGCCTGCGCCTGGTGCAGGGCGATCTGGTGGTAGCAGGGCCGTTTGCGATTGATGCTTCTCCGAATACGGTTAGTTCTGCTCAGCAGTTGCGTCGCTGCCTCACTCGGCTTGGAATCCGTATCACAGGACAGACCGTGTGCGTAGAATCTGGAAGCATCGATTTGAGTTCGGCCGTTCAGTACCTCAGCCATGATTCGGAGAAATTGAAGGACATTCTCTGGTTACAGAATGCCCATAGTATCAACGAGATTGCCGACCGGTTGGGAGACCAGTTGGGAGGACCCGAAGCAATACGCCAATTCCTGCGAGAGTCGGCGGAATTGGAACCACAGGAGATCTTTGTGGGAAGACCTTCAGGTCTGGCGCATAACCGGATGACCGCTCGAGCCGGAGTGAAGATTCTCCGTGCTCTCAATTCCTGGCTGCTAACTCACCAACTAAAAATGCAGGATATCTTGCCTGTGGCGGGCCTTGACGACGGAACTTTGTTCGGCCGTCTGCGCGATCAAAACTGTTTGGGTGGAATCCTGGGGAAAACTGGAACCAATCCATCCAAAGAAGGCGGGATCAGTACTC
>JBGOTQ010000301.1:0-9757 GCA_041476565.1 Terriglobia bacterium
CTCCCACCGGGAGAGGGTCATAAAGGTGAGGGCCAGAGTCGCGTTCGCAAGTCCTTTTATAACGACATGAAAGCACCTGGGTATGAGTCTCACGGTTTGGCCCTGAAAATTCTCCCTGGATTGTCTTTCAGAATCGCTCCTTCTCCATGCCCCCCCAGATCCACGATCAGTTCCCTTAGGGCGCCCTCATATAAAACGTTATTGCTAATTACACAATCTTGGAGGGCCTTGCAAACGATACCGTATGAGGGACTCCATGTGCCGCGTCCGTCATCATCCCGGCCTGCTTGAAGATTGTTGCCAACGCAAGTTACACCTCGGGCCCCTTCTATAACAAGCTGTGACGAATCATGACTCTCCGGGTCAGCCAATTTACCGCTCCGCTTGAGGTAATTCCCGGTGATGGTCATCTGCGAGCAGGATTCGCTACTGTTGCGGAGCGCAATACCGCAGGTCCCAGCCCGGTCAAGAAAATTTCCCGTGATCTGATAGCCGTCTCCCCCCGCGATGAGAATGTTTTCCTGCCCATTCCACTCGATGCGGTTGCCGGTGAGGGTTACGGAAGCATTCTCCTCTCGCGCCCCAAAGCCAGCCTGCTTGTTCCCGGAAAACCAGTTGTCCATGATGAAACCGTCCCAACCCCGCAATCGGAGGCCATCTCCTTTATTGTAGGCGAACATCGAGTGGCGAATGGAGAAACACCAGGCTCGGCTGAGGTTCACTCCATCGCCACTGAAGCGTGCTACCTGGCATCGCTCAATTCGAAATGCATCCTCGTGATCTCCATAATTGGGCTTATTGAGAAATATCCCATGGACGTTCTTACCCAAATTCGCGCCGTCAAGGGCAATACCCTCGATCGTCGCACCCCAAGCACCCGTGATATTGATGAGACATTTTGAGTTGCTGTTTGCCAGCCGGATGACCGTCCCTCCGGGTTCCCGATAATTCCAGGCTGGAATTCCCACCAGAGCCGTGTCCGGCCGCATCTGGATCTCCGAACTTAGATAAACGCCCGGGGGTAAGAATACGGCGCCGTGATCTGCTGCCACGGCGTCAACGGCCCGCTGAATGGCTATGCTGTCGTCACTCGCACCATCTCCCTTCGCGCCAAACTGGTGGACATCAATGAATCCCTTTCCGTTTGGTTGCCCTTCGGCCCGCAAAGTTGCCGTGCCAAGTACACATGAGGCGCCGCCGAGTAAAGCGCTCCTGGCAAGCGCGCGGCGACTATAATGAGCTGAATTCACTTCGGTCATGCCTTCTCTCCTTTGGCTGACAGCCACTGAATAACTTCGACCGCGTCCTGATCTGGCGGAAAGACGGGATAGAACACCTTGATAATTCGCCCAGTGTCGATGATAAGGGTTAGCCTCTTGATCAGGGTCATCCCCTCCACCTCAAAAGTGGGCAACCGCAAGGCATGGGCAAAGGCGAGGGTAGAATCGCTGAGCAGTTCGAAGGGGAGGTTCAACCTCCGGGCTACCTCATGTTGATAGTCAGTGTCTTGCGTACTGAGACCGAATACGTTTACCCCCAATGACAGGAATTCTTGAGAATTGTCTCTGAAGGCGCAAGATTGCGGCGTGCATCCCCGCGCCCCGGGAATTTCATTCCAGCCCTTGGGAATCTCCCGGTCGGGCCGGCCGGTGCGAGGATAGCAATACACTACTGTTTTGCCCGCAAGCCTTGACAAATCCACTTCGCGTCCGGCGGTGGAGGCTAAAAGGAGAAGGGGAATTTGCAGCCCGACGAGATGATTGCACGCCCCGTCATCTTGAGGGACCGGCAATTCCTTGGGCAATTCGTAGATGTTGTCTCTTCTGTCCATTGGGAGGGCCCACCTGGTTTGGTATGGGATGATGATGGCACCTTGTGATGGCAAGGGCACCCAAAGGGCACCTTTCGGATTTCTTTGACCTTCAGGGGTTATCTCCCCGTTTCCATCCCGTACACGAGAACTTTAAATGAACCCGGAACAATTTTGGGACGTTGCCGGGACGTCTCAGTGGATGGGCCTTCCGATTTTTCAAAATCGGCAGCGGCAAGGTAAATATTGTGGGTTTTCGAGTCGAGGGCCATTGTGCGCGAACCCCTCGCAGTGGCGAGCAATTGCACCACCATCAATCTACCGGAAGGTTCTTCCCGGGCAATCGTGACGGTCCCTTCACCAGTTGAACTGAAGGCCAATCTTGTGGCCGGGTCATACGCGTTCGCATCCACCCCATCACCAATTGGCACCGTAGCCAGGACTTTACCCGTGGCGCTGTCCATCATCATCATCATTTTGTTCGAGCAACCGAGGAACAGCCGGTGATGCTCCAAGTCAATGGCCATCCCGGAAGCCTCTTCGCCAGGAGCTAATGGCCAGGTGGATACGATGGCGTGCCTTACGGCATCAATGGCGATAACTTCGCTCCTATCTTCAATGTTGTCGTAAATGCGTCCGGCCTTCTCATCGAGTACCGCAAATTCAGGCTTCCCAGGCAGTGGGATGGTGGCAACGAGCTTGCCTGTTTTTGCCTCAAAAACCGTGGCAGATCGACTGCGTCCGTTGAATGTGTAGACTTCCTGCCGGCCTGGAACATAAAGAATTGCATCCGGATTCTCCCCGGTGTCGACTTTCGAGACAGTCTTGAGAGTTTTGAGATCGACGATGCTGGCTTTGGATTCCCGCCCGTTGCTCGAAAACCCAAGGCCCAACTCCGGTGCGATGGCGAAGCCATGTACTCCCGGAGTATCCGCAATCTCGCCGAAAACACTCCCCTCATCCAGGTCGATTACCACAACCTTGGTCGCGTGAGTAACGTAAAGTCTACGGGACCCTGCATCGACGGAAAGATAGTCCCAGCCACCTTCTCCCCCAATAGGGATTTGCTTCAGGAGAGTGTAAGGGCTCTGTGCAGCGGCTCGAGGTTCGGTGATCAGAATCCCAGCGACAAACACCAAAACACAGATAAGCAACCGATAGATTCTGTACATGCGAAGCCTCCTGACTGCATCCGGACGCCCGCTTATTCCCCCAAGACTCAAATCCGGGGAGTCCCTCCCGACGAGTAAACTGAAGATTGACACCCAGATCCTCTTTACATCAAATCTGCGAGCTCTCGGTTTGATGGACGTGCTCTATGCTAACATGAAGCGGACGAGGTCACAATGTAGCCGGCTGCTTGATTGCAATCAAAAATGCTAAGAACCCGTAAGGTGGCTCAGGCAGAGGTCTCTTTCCATGAGTGCTCAATTTCTTCCAGAGTCCTGCCTTTAGTCTCCGGTATCATCAAATAGACAAACACGAATGAGAGGAGACTAACCGCAGCGTAAACCCAGAAGGTAATGGCCGGGCCGATGGCGGGGCTGTCGTTCAACAGTGGAAAGGTCTGGGCGACGATGTAGCAGGATGTCCAAATCACGAAGGTGGCCACGGACATGGCACGCCCGCGCACTTTGTTTGGAAAGATCTCCGAGCAGATGAGCCATGCCATCGGACCCATCGCCATCGCGAAGGCCGCGATGAAGCCCACAATGCCGATGAGGAGCGCAATCCCACTCTGCTGAGTGTGAAACATCCAACCCACCAAACTTAGGGCCACAACCTGCACCGCAGTGCCGACCAGTAACAACGGCCTGCGCCCTGCTTTGTCCACCAAAGCAATGGCCACGAAAGTAAAGAGCAGATTGACTAATCCAATCCATACTGAGGAAGAAAATGCTGCGTTCTTTACCGCTCCTGCCGAGGCGAAGATTTTTGTGGAGTAATAAATAATGGCATTGATGCCGCAGAACTGAGAAAAGGCCATGAGCAGCATGGCGATGAGCAGGGGTCGAAAGTATGTGGGGGTAAACAGTTCAGCAAAACGACCTTCCTCTTCGCTCATGGAGGCTCGAATGGCAATCAGTTCACGTTCAGCGTGCTGCCAGCCACCAACTTTCCCAAGGATCTCGCGGGCCTCCTCTTCACGTCCTTTTTGGGTCAGCCAACGCGGGCTTTCCGGTACCGTAAACAAAAGCAGCATGAAAACTACAGCGGGGACCGCCTCCATACCCAGCATCCAGCGCCAGCCAACGGCAATATTCCAACCCTCATTACCCATTCCTTGAATGATCTTGTTGATGAACAGCGTGAGGAAAATCCCCGTCACGATCCCCAGTTGAAAAAGCGACCCGAGCCGGCCGCGCCGTTTTTCGGGCGCAATCTCGGCGATAAAGACCGGGCAAACCAGGGAAGAGGCCCCGATGCCGAGCCCGCTGATGAAACGCGCCGCCAGAAATTCCTCAAAGGTGCGCGGCAGGGCAGAGAGTACCCCTGAAACGGCATAAAGCAATGCACAAAGGAACAGCAGCTTCTTGCGCCCAAACCGGTCACTCAGGAACCCCGCAAACATTGCGCCGGGAATGCACCCGAGGATTGCGCTTGCACCTGCTGCCCCCTCCTGCGCCGAATTGAGGTTCATGTGCAGCCTGAGGTATGAATTGGAACCGTTGATGACCGCCGTGTCATAGCCGAAGAGAAATCCACCTATGGCCGTCACGCCGGCCACAAACAAAACGAACCGGGATGAAGCTTCGATGGGGCTATTCACCATGGGAGGTTTTTCCATCGGGCCTTTCTTAAGAATAAACGCACTTTCGCGCTTCATCGGCAAATGCTTCGATCAACTTCAGGTCTGCGTCAAAGAAGTGGTCTGATGGACTGAAGATGTAACCGCCTCCGGGCCCGGCCGCGTCGAAACAGCGACGGACTTCCGCTCGAGTTTGGTCGGGGTCGCAACCCGTGAAAAAATGGAATTGGTCAAAACCTCCGATCATGCAAACCTTGTCGCCGATCCGTTGTTTGGCTTCGGCCAAGTCCACATCTCCTCCCATGTCGCGCGGAGTGAAGGTTTCCATCGCGTCAGGGTTCATGACGGCGATCCGCTCCAGCAGCGGCATCATTCCTCCGCACGTGTGATAGACGATTCGCTGTCCAGCCTCATGGGCCGTCGCAATGATCTCGGAGTCGTACGGTGCAACAAATTCGTCAAATACACGCGGCGAGATAACTGTCGAAGAGGCATCCCCTCCACCCAATTCGATCACATCATATGCCGTACCTTTCAGGGATCGGGTATAGACCAATTTGCGTCGCTGCAAAGTACGTAACAGGGTATGGACCCAAGCTGGATCATCATAAGTCTCCATAATCAGCCGTTCGATTCCCACCAAACACGCTGCATCCTGCCATGTGCCCGGCTGACCAAATACGTCGAAGGTGCAGATGTGACCACGGATAATCCCCTGCTCGCCGAACAGGTCCGCTTGGCTGTTGACCGCTTCCACGCTGCACTTCGGCGCAGTGACGTAATCTCCGATCAAGTCAATATCCGACTTTTTCTTAACGAGATATTCTGCAACCCAGGTAGTATGTTCATGGGACTGAAGAACCATCGAGAGTTCACCTCGAGGCGTGACAAAGCGATAGCGTGTAGTCGGCCATGCCTGCCCGGGTATCTGCTCTGTAAAGACCCGCCACCGCTCAGTTGCGACGCGGCGCGCTTCCAGGAAGCCTGGCTCCCCCTGCAAGGGATCAAGAAACTCCCCCTCTGATTCTTCAGGTCGGTGTGCCACGACCCATCGGATTGCATCCAGACCGAATCGGGCAAAGAATTCCTGGCTGGAAGCATTGCCGAGGTATTTTTTGAGGAAGGTATCCATGACATGATGGGTAGTCACGGGCAAGCGGTCGGGCTGACCGCCGTTGAGAGAGCAGATCATGCGCTGTTTGGATGTCATGACGCTGTCATTGAGTCTCGTGTTGTGAACAAAAAGCGACTTCACTCGATTTCTGGGTCCAGCTCGAGCCTGCCGTCTCGAATAGGAAGGTGGCCGTTGTCGATGACAGTGGGTTGTACCTCTTTGAGGTCTTCGTACCACTGCAGCGGCGAACAACCTTGAAAACGGTCCTAGCTTACCATTCCTGCTCACTAATCCCAAGATGCATTGAATGACGAGGTATGCCAGGATACCGGGGGTTCGTGTGGGAGCTGTGAAGTAGAATATTTGGATGCTGATTCCTTTTCATGTCACGTCGATAGGGGCATTGCGGTGGCAAGCAGTCATTCCTGAGAAAGGAAGAGGAACAAAAGTCCTAAGGAAAAAGTCATCACCATGACATTGAGGTTCTGGTTTTTCTTCTTGCTTGGATTTTCTTGCATGCGGCCCCTGGGAGAGCGTCTTCAGTCGCAAGCGCAACCTTTCTGGATGAGCTTTCAGAACAGGAGAAGATCCTCGATGAGGGAAAGAAGCAACTTGCCAAAGGACATCTTCCAGAAGCCATTGCCGCCTTCAGCCGACTTAAACAGATGGCTCCCTTGGATCCCCAGGGTTATTTCTTCCTGGGTGTCGCCTTAGCTCAATCCGGCCAATTGAACGCAGCCGCAGCCGAGCTTCACGAAGCGGCACGCCTTGGCCCGGAACAACCGGAGCATGCTCTAGCGCTCGGAAACGTTCTGGCTCGTTTAGGTCAGAAGGGGGAGGCTATGAAAGCTCTGGCGGGTTTTGACCAGAGCGCCACTTTGCGCCGGCTTTCGACCGGAAACCTGAGTGAATTGATGAAAGTGTACTTCAGCCTGGAAGTTACCCGTGAGGCTTTGCGAGTTGTAGATGAGCTGATTGTCCGTGAACCGAATAATCCGAGAATTGATTTCTATCGGGGGAAGATATACAAGCTGATGGGGGATTTGGATCTTGCCCAACAGTCTATCGAGAAGAGTCTACAAAAAAATCCCGGGAACCCGGCAGATCTTTACGAGTTGGGCAAGATTTATGAACAACGTGGCCAGATGGCGGCAGCCAAAAAAACTCTCCTGGAAGCGTTAAGTCATCGAGCTAACGACCCCGAGACCCTTTATGCCATAGCCTCCGTCTGCCTGTCTCTAAATGAGATCGATGAGGCTATTCTGTACTTGAAGCGCTCTGAACCATCAGCCACCAACCTTCCAAAGATTTACTATGCTCTCGGTCAGGCCTACCAGAAGAAAGGAAATATCGCAAAAGGGGCGGAGTATCTCAAGCTGCTTAAGTCTCAGGAGTCGACGAACGCCCAACGACAGAAGGCAATGATGGAGCAGCAGGAGTTGTTGCTGATTACGTGGGCAAGAGAGAGGCTGGAACAAGGAAACACCTCCGAAGCGCGGGCGTTGTTCCTGCAGCTCGTGGAATTAAATCCCAACGACTGGGAAGCCCAGCAGCGTCTCGCAGAGATCTACCTGTCGTCACCCGACTGGCAACAAGCTCACGCACACCTCATTCGGCTGCGGGAAATCGATCCATCGGCCTTCAAGGGCAATCAGCTCTCGGCCGACTACTGGTATCGGCGTCAAGATTACGTACAGGCTCTTCGATTTGCGGAACAGGCCAAGCTGGAGCAACCAGACAATGCAGCTTTACGGAACCTTCTGGGAAAAGTTTATTTGAAGCTGGGCCAGATCGAAAAGGCATTAGATGAATACGCCTTAGCCGTAAAGCATGCACCAGAGCGCGCGGACTTTCGGAAGGATCTGGAGGCCCTTCAGAAGATGGTACAAGCGTCACCTAAGGGAAAATAGACATGCTGACGCCAGCCAACCCCTTGGATCTCACAGACTACTTAAGTACACTTCTGCTGATGGTGGCGCCCAAGCGGCCGGCAAGTTAAGATCGGCCAGGATGACTTGAGCGCTATTGTAACCAGCAAGCCCGGTGACATTTCCTCCCGGATGGCAAGAGCTTCCACACAAGTACAACCCCGGGAGATGTCCCCGGTAGTGGCCTGCGCCGGGAAAGGGCCGATGATACCCGATCTGGTCATGCATGAAGGCTCCCACGAGCAGGTCACCCTCCCGCATGTTAGGGAAGGTGCGCTCAGTATCCAGCGGACTGCGCACGAACCAATCTAGCACGGACTCTCTCAAGTTGGGCGCGTATTCCGTCCACAGCTCGAGCATCATCTGACCGTGGCGCACTTTTGCATCGCTCCAATGGGCTGGACTACCGTGAAGGCGATAAGGCAGCTTCTCCCACATGAAGGCGGTGTGTTGTCCGGCAGGAGCTTGAGAAGGGTCAAATTGTGTCGGACAGCTCCCCCACATAACCGTCGGAGGAATGGTTCCGGCTTCGTGACAGCCCACGATCTCAGGAAACTGCTCGAAACATTCCAAGCCTAAAATTACCATGAAAGCGTTTTTCAGGTGGGGATGACACGCAGCAGCACGGTAGCAGGGAGGTTCGCTCAGGTTCAGATTCAAAGTGAAAAGGGGAGCGATTAAATTGTAGCGAAAGTCCTGCGCTTTTTCCCTCCACTCCCGTGGCACCCAGGCTTCGTCGAGCAGATCCAGGAAGGTTTGCTGAGGATTCAGTCCCGAGACAACAAAGTGTCGTGCGCGGAATACATCTCCTGATTCGGTCTCTACTCCGCAGGCCCTGCCATTCTCGACCAAGATTCTCCGCGGCCTGGTTTGGAGCTTGATATCTCCACCGCTTTCCTGAACAGCTGTGACCAGTGCGCGAGCCAGGGCCGCTGATCCCCCTCGGCACATCTGTGCCTTGCGGTCACTGGCGAGCAGGGACGGAATATGATGGCCCAGTCCCTTACACCTCAGATCCACCTCTCTCAATCCATTGAAAAAAAGGAGCGCGGCTTGAACGACTGGATGCTCGAATTCCTTCTGAACGAACTCGAATGATGAAAGGGCGCTCACCTCGAGCAACAGCCTGCCTTCCGCGCTTTTTTCCAGCAAAGCATAGCGACGGTCGAGGGGAATAGGCGGCGACTGACTTTCCGGGATCAGGATTCTCTCCACAATGGGGAGGAACCGCTCCCGCCACCGCCGCAAAGTCTTTGCATCCTTTAAACTGAAGCAGGCAAAGGACTCTGTAGTTTTCTCAAATGACTTCCACCACTCCAGGACTTCCCCACTCTTCAGAATCAGGGCCACATTGAATTCAGGTTCCAAGTAAACAGCCCCGTGCCGTTCCAGCTCCAGGTCTCGATACCAAGGCATCTGGTTGACTCCGCGATGGAAGAAGGAGTGAGTGTTATGAAGAAACCCGGGATGGCGGGGGTCCTCCATGGTCGTCAAGGCGCCCCCTGCCTCGTCGCGTGGTTCCAGGCATAAGACTCTAAGCCCTGCCCTACCCAGATAGGCCTGTAAGACCAGGCTGTTGTGCCCGGCGCCAAGGATGATCCCATCGTATAGGCCGGAACTCAGACTAGCCATGCAAGACTCGACCCCGTTCGCCAGAGCTGCTCGACCGCCTGATCCCTTAGTTTTATTGTGGGTTGAGCAGGCGGCGAGCATTCTCCTCGAATACTGCCTTCTTTTGGGCTTCAGTTAATCCAGCTTCCTGCACCTTGAGGAGAGCTGATTCATAATAAAAGAATGGGAAGTGAGAACCGAAAAGAACTCGATCGAGACTGACCTCCTGGACCAACCGGGCCACGCCTCCAACTCCCTCCACCATGGACAGATCAAAGCAGACATTGCTGGCGGCAGAAAGCTTCCCCAAAGGTTCCAACCCCATTTGCGGGTAGCAATTCAGCACGACCAGCTGGACTTTCGGCTCAGCTTTGATCAAGTCTGCTAATGGGGCTATGTCAACGGGAGGCACACGCATGAGCGGGTGCTGCGTCCGTTGATCCTCCATACCCAACGCAAGCTGAACGATGGGCTTGCGGGCAGCCGCCAGCTTTGACACCTGGGCACTGGATGGCTCCTTAAGGGCGTTTCGCGGGGAGTGGGGA
>JBGOTQ010000302.1:0-9757 GCA_041476565.1 Terriglobia bacterium
ACGTTGGTCTTCTCCCATAACCTTGCGGCGTTTCTCCACCACGGGAGCTACCAGAAGCATGTAGGGACTGTCTACCTCGAGTTCGAAGCAATCTGACAAGCATTCCCGTAAGACCGAAGGGGCAAAAGGTCGGAACGACTCCCTGAACTTAATCTTAAGGTTCATGACCGATTGCATCCGTGGGCTGCGCGCATCACCTATAATACTGCGCGCACCGAGGGCCCGTGGTCCAAACTCCATCCGTCCCTGGAACCAACCCACCACCTTCCCTGAGGCGATTTCATGTGCAACCCATTCGAAATACTCATCAGCTCGTTTTCGAGTAGGTTCTTCAGCAGGAGCTTTTCCTTAAGCCAGACGGGCATTGCAGCGACAAAAGACCGAACGCCCTTGGGTGCAAAAGACAGATAAGTTTCTAGAAGCCGCTCAACCTTAACAAGGGGCTTATCATAAAAGACCACATGTTGGACATCCCTCAAAGCAATCCTTGCCTCTTTCAGACAGAAGCTAGCGGCCTTCGTTGGAAACCCTGCATAGTGTTTCTTGCGGGTAAACCGTTCCTCCTGAGCAGCTGCTACGACCAACCCATCTCTCACCAGACAAGCTGCACTGTCGTGATAGTAGGCAGAAATCCCCAGGATTGAAGTCACCATTAGTTCTTTGCTCCTTGAGCTCGTTCCGCCTTCAACCGATTGGATCAGAATTGCTTACCACCTGCTCTCCTGCAACATACTCCAGAGGGTGCAATCCCTTCTCCCTCTGCCAATTGGCAGGAGGCCGTACGCACATTCGTAATATTTGAAGCAGGAAATGCCAGAGGAAGATCAGATTCATGTATGGTGGGCGCGCTGGCTTAAGGCTTCTCCTCGAACACGGATGAACACAGACCTGCCCGGACGGCTGTGTTAGAATGAGAGCCAAAGTGATTCGACCAGCGAGCAAAGGAGAATGACATGCGATTTCGGGTCATCCTTGAACCAGACGAAGATGGCGTTTATGTGGCCCAGGTACCGGCCTTACCGGGTTGTGTTTCGCAGGGGAAAACCCGGTCGGAAGCCTTGAAGAACATTCAGGAAGCGATTGAGTTGTATCTGGAGAGTCTACGAGAGCACAACGAGCCCATTCCGGCTTCGATTGATGAGGAAGTCGTCGAGGTCGCCGGATGAGCCGATTGCCCCAACTCTCCGGCCGTGAAGTGGTGAGGGCCTTGTGCAAGTTAGGCTACGAGCTTGAACGACAAAAGGGGAGCCACATCATTTTGAGGCAAACGCGTCCCCCACATCGACGCCTAGTGGTTCCAGATCACGACGAGGTGGCAAAAGGAACGCTGAGGGCATTGATTCGCGAGGCGGGTTTGACGGTAGACGAATTCCTGGCGCTTCTGTAGCAAGAAATTTTCATTCACGTTCATCCTTTCGCCCTTCCCCTTTCGCCTTTCTCTGTGCTCTCTGTGTCCTCTGTGGTGAATTCCTCTCCGCGTTTATTCGCGGTTCCCCTTTCCTCATTCTTGGTGTCTTGTTGGTTGTTTTTTTCTGATTCTCTTTTGTTCGCGTCCATCCGCGTTCATTTGCGGCTACCTTTCCTCTCTCTTGGTGCCTTTGTGCCTTGGTGGTGTGTTTCCCTCTTCAGTTTTCTCACTCGGAAATCGCCATTCGGAAATCGGAAATTCTGTGGCGCTTAATTCCCCCTTATCAAAGGGGGCGAGGGGGATGTCCCCGGTCAATTCCCCATTCGCGTTTATTCGCGTTCATCCGCGGCGCACTTTGAACTTTGGACGTCCTCCGCCCTGTCCCCTTTACTATCACCCTCCCCTTGAGTTTTCCAGGCATCTCTCCGATACTGACCTCACTGTGCAGCCAGTGGCATGGAAGGGGGGGGGGGAATGGAGAAGATCATATCGTTTGGTGAGATATTGGAAGCGGCGGACCACATGCCGCAAGAAGATCAGGAAACGTTGATAGAGGTTTTGAAATATCGCCTGCGAGATCGTCATCGGGCTGAGCTGGTCAAAGCGGTACAGGAAGCCCAGGCGGAATATCAGCAAGGCGAATGTCGACCGGCGGCCCCGGATGAATTGATGGGAGAGATTCTTTCGTGAATCGTGTTTTGCTACGCTCAAGTACGTTCGCCAGGACCGCCAGGAGATTCATCTGCTGATTACGGCTGATGCCGGAGGCAGCAACGGCTACCGGGTCCGCTTGTGGAAGCGAGGTTTGCAGCAACTGTCCGATGAGTTGGGGTTGAAGCTTTCCCTTTGTCATTTTCCACCTGGAACCAGCAAATGGAATAAGATCGAACACCGGATGTTTTGTCACATCACCCGAAACTGGCGAGGCCGCCCCTTGATTAGTCATGAGGTTATAGTGAATCTGATTGCTGCAACGACGACCACCAAAGAGCTCTTCATTCAGGCCGATCTGTGCAGGGGTAGCTATCCGAAAGGGATTAAAGTCTCCAACCAAGAAATGGCTCAAATCAACCACGTTACGGACTCGTTTCACGGAGAGTGGAATTATTCGATCTGCCCATAAATTTTGTGCAAAATGAAAATTTATTTTCGCACAGTTGTTTTATTTACGTGTGCTTATGAACCTAACACGCCAAACAAACCAACCATTAAGTTTTTCAACGGCCCGTAAGGATCGACCTCATCTTCTTGTGGGAGTGCCAAGCTATGGGTAAGCATGGTACGTTAATAGGAAGGCGTGAATTTTTGCTCGGTTTGGGGTCATTAATTGGTGCATGTGCTGTCACCTCGACATTGGATACTCCTTTTCTGTGGGCGCAGATTCTAGGAAAAAACGGAAAGCAGAGAGATTTTTCAGTTGTTGGTGGGGCACCTTTGCGTGATCGGGCCGCAAGAAAAGGTTTAATCTATGGCGCTGCTGGTAGACTACGAGACCTAGCGACCCAGTACCAATTATCCCCGGATAGCGAGTACGCTGTTCGCTTTGCAGAAGAATGTGGTATTCTTGTGCCGGAATTGGAGTTGAAATGGGATTGGCTTCGTCCGACTTCTACCACTTTCAGCTTTACAGCTGCTGATTGGCTAGCCGCGTTTGCACAAAGCAACAACATTCTCTTCAGCGGTACACCACTGGTTTGGCACCAGGCATTGCCATCCTGGTTCCAGACAACGGTAAATTCCCAAAATGCCGAAAGGATACTGCGAGATCATATCACCACAGTTGTTGGCCATTATGCTCGGAAAATGCATTCGTGGGTTGTGGTGAATGAGGCGATTTACCCAATGGACGGGCAGCCAAGAGGTTTGCGCAATACGCCCTGGTTTAGGCTGTTGGGGCAACAATACATTGAGTTTGCGTTCCGCACGGCATCGGAGTCCGATCCAAATTCAATGCTAGTGTACAATGATTACGGACTAGATTACGAGACACCAGACGGCAAAGCTAAGAGGGATGCCGTCATTGAGCTTTTGGGACGATTGAAATCCAACGGGACCCCTGTGCATGCCCTAGGGATACAGGCTCACCTGCGCGGTGATGAGACGCGATTTGATCCAGCCAAATTAAGGGATTTTCTAAAAAGAGTGGTGAGCCTCGATCTTAAGATATTAATTACCGAAATGGATGTTCGTGATCAGAATCTCACATCGGACATTTCTGTACGGGATGGAATTGTTGCCGGAGTTTATGAAGACTATCTTTCGGTGGTACTCGAGGAACCAGCTGTGATTGTAGTGCTTAATTGGGGATTAAGCGATAAATACACGTGGCTCTCAAGATCCGCACCACGGATCGACAAAGCACCTGTCCGGCCTCTACCGCTAGATGAAAAGCACAACCGCAAACTGGCATGGAATGCCATCGCGCGGGCTCTTGACAATGCACCAAGTCGAGTCAAGCGGCCAAGTGGCCGAAGGATCAGCGGAACATAAGTCATAACAGTCCAGCCTGCTGCTGGTAGGCATGAACGATTTCTATTCCCCTCTCCAGCGAAGTCTCTGGGCGATAATACTTAAACATACGGTTAGGATTAGCGACCCGTGCAAAAACGCCTTCCGGTTTAAAGGCATCGTTAACTACCTCTGCCTTGTGCCCGATCACCTTGCACGCCAACTCGGCTAATTGCCGGAATGAAGTCCCTACCCCGGACCCAAGGTTAAGCGCCTCCCCAGGCTTCAATTCTTTATAGCTCGCAAAAACAGCATCAACCACGTCATCGATGTATATGAAATCGCGAAGCTGGTTTCCGCTTCCCCAGACGATAATAGGGGACTCACCTCGTGCTACCCGACGAACGACGCTCGGAAATGGGTAAGTGAAATCCTGATCTTCGCCATAGCCTGAAAAAGGACGGTAAATCACGACATCCAGACCATACTGTTTGGCGGCAAAGCCAGCGAGAAACTCCCCCGTGAGTTTGGACCAACCGTATGTCATATCCGGAAGCTCCAGCTTTCTGTCGAAATCAATCATATCTTCACAAAGGGGCCGATTGTGGCTTGCCGACTGTTCGCATATTGGATATGCAGCGGAGGAGCTGAAAAAAAGTACCTTTCGAGGCGTTGCGCGACTCTTGACAATCCAATTGAATAGAGTTGCATCTATGGCCAGATCAGTGGCAACTTGCAGCGGGTCGCCTTCGATGGTCATTCTGCCGCCTACCACCGCCGCAAGGTGGACAATAAGATCGAAATCGGGTGAAGCCTCTTTTGCATAATCTCGGAAATCACCAATATGAAATGCCACATGCTTCTGCTTTCCATTCGGAACTCGGAGATGCAAAGGCCATCTCTCGGGCGACAGTCCCGTTGACAGGTCGTCCACTACTTTTAGTTGGTAATCATGATCGAGAAGCCATTTTATAAAGTGACGACCAACGAAACCGCAGCCACCTGTTACAAGTACTGTACGCCCGTTCATACTTTTCTCTTCTTTACATGTATTTTTCTTTTGATTATTTCTAACGCCAAATGTAACAAAAAAGGACTATCGTCAATGATATATCTTCTCCCGAGTCGGTTCGGCTCCTGTATCAGCCTGTAGAACCACTCCAATCCGTGGTCACACATCCACCTGGGAGCGCGCGGCTTATCACCGCTTATGATGTCGAATGCAGACCCAATGCCTATTCCAACATTCGCTCCGCACGCTTGGAGGTATTCCTGTATCCAACTTTCCTGTCGAGGCGCCCCTAGCGCTACCAGGACGATTTTCGCATCGACGGATCGAAGGCTTTCAACCACTTCTGCATTCTCTTTACAGCCAAACGGAAATGGGGTGGGGATAGGATATATCTTTGCTCCTGGAAACCGCTCTGCCATACTCTTAGCGGCAAGCTCCGTGAGGCTGAACTTGCCACCAATAAGAGCAACTGCACAACCGGTTTCCGCTGAGATCTCAGCGCACTTCCAAACAATATCGGTCCCGGCAACTCTGCCTTTCAACGGTTCGCCAAGAAGCGAAGCAGCCCAGACGATTGGGACACCATCTGCAAAAACACAGTCCGCCCGCCAAAGCGTTTCGGCAAATCGACGATCCCGCCTAGCTTTCATGACGAAATCTACACTACCCGGACAAAATTGGAATCTCTCGTTCTCAAGCACTGCCCTTTTGATCTGATGAACTGTTTCAGAAAATGAAATCGCGTCAAAAGGGCAACCAAGAATGTCGACTCTTTTGTAGGGCTCCATCGCCATCTCTCCTCAACGCAACCAACAGGGTGACGGGCATCTGCCTCAGCGCGGCGCGGACACGCCGGCTGGAGCGATTTCCCTGTAGACCATGTAAGATTTCGTCAGGCCGCAGATCCGCTCGGCGCGAATATAAGCGTCAGGGAAGAGGCGGCGCAGGCGGCGCTTGGTAAGGAGATGCACCAAAGCGATCAGCTCCCGCGCGTACTCCCTGGACGTCCTCGCCTGCGGCTCACCGATATCGACGTAGCGCAGGATAGCCGTCCGCACGTGCACGGGGAAGAACTGGAAGAACGGGAGTAAGAAGTGCGGCTCGAATGGAAACCAGTAATTAGGCGTCTGCACAAAGTAGCCCTTCCCCACGCGCCGGATCTCGTCGGCCATCTTCAACTGCTGCTCATATGCCCCGACGTGCTCTATGACGGAGTTTGAGAAGACAAGGTCGAACTCGCCGTCGGCGAACTGCGGCATGCGCTTGGCGTCGCCGACGACGCTTTCGAGGTTAGCGTTGGGCACATCGACCTTCGTTAGATTAAGGAGTGTTATCCGGAATTTCTCGAACGACCCCATCGTCATCCAGAAGTCGGGAGTCCCGCCGACGTCGAGGATGCGCGTGCCCTGGGGCAGTTTGTCGAGAAACAGCGATTTCAGGAGCAGGAAGCGTCGGCGCCGCAGGATGTTGGCGGGTGATCCGGCGCGGCTGGGATCCCGCAGTCTCCTGAGGAACTTGTTCATCGCGCTCCCCCTTAGTACTGAAATCCTAACCGTTCACGGCTTGGCAAACCCACAACAGGTTTAACTCTGGCCGGACGATAATAGTCTGTATCCGTGACAGGACAACTCAACATCTTTCCAGGAACTCTCCTTCCCTTACGTCCCCGGCAAGGTGTTCACGTGCTCTGCTGGTAATCATCGTTCTCCTACTTTGCGGATCGCCCGAGCAATGCGCCAAAACGTCCTCCGCGGGCAGCACAAGGCCGCCCAGGTCAGGCGAGCGTATCCCCCGACCCAATGTTGGCTGAGAACCTCGGTCAAGGCGCGGCGGTATTGGGAGAAGGCATAAATGTCCAATACCTCACCTAACCATTGCGAAAATGGCCGAGCGCGTTGCTCAGCGACAAATTCCTCGAAGCTAATCTCGGGCCGGCCTTGTACCCGCCGCCTGGCACAGTGACACGCGTAAGCATGCTGTGTCTTTATTTTAAGTTGATGCCTTGCGTTGTCACTGCCAGCATGAATACGATAAAGATACAGTACTCTGTTCAGATTCGCCAGCCTCGATGCCTCGCCCATTCTCAAGAACATGTCCCAATCCTGACCGACCGTGTCAACACGGTATCCACCGATTCGCTTTGGAATGGAAGTCCGACACATGATGGTTGCGTGGACGAGGGCGTGTCTGTTGCGTAGTACGTCCGCATATATGGCCTCATGCTCAAGGGCGAGAGGCGGAGAGAAGCCACTGTGGCCAGCCGCGGTAAAATAAGCGATCTGGGTGCCAACAACACCTACATCCTTATGAGCTGAAAGGTAATCTAACTGGGCTTCAAGCCGCAATGGCAGAGAAACATCGTCGCTATCCATGCGCGCAAGGAACTTGGTTTCACACATCGCGATGCCGCGATTCAGCGCAGCGCCCAGGCCATGATTAGACTGATGCAAAACCTGCACCCTCTGGTCTATAAGTCGGTTTAGATAATCTTCGGTCCCATCCGTGGAACCATCGTTGATAATAAGGAATATGAAATCTCGGAAAGTCTGCTTAAGGATCGAGTCCACGGCCTCTGGCAGATAGGGCATCCCGTTATAGACCGACATGAGAACAGTTACTTCTGCCATACGAAGTCTCCTCTGGCTGGGCCACTACCTATGGCTCAATGTCCGGACGCTTCACACCTTCAGCAACATAGTTTTTCATGGTCTCCATCTCAACTGGCTTGTCGACAGGCACGCCCGGGTTAACCGATATGTCCTCATAAAGAGAAGTGACACGGGCGGCAAAATTTGACCAAGAGTATTTCTTTCCGAGAAGCATCCGCCGCGCTGTTACCATCTCAGTCGATACCGGAACGCCCAGTAGGGTTAGGATGCTCTGTCGAAGAGTGCCTGGATTCATGCGAGGCACAATCCTGATGAGAGGGTCATTGGCCGCTACCGCCGGCATCTCGCCTACGTTTGTACCCACAAGACGCCCTGTGTTCATTGCGGCTTCGAGGAATGCCAGGCAAAAGCCTTCTTCATGTGAGGGCTGGAGATAAAGATCGGCTTCCTTCAGTGCAGCATTCTTTTGGGAATCACTTATGTTAGTGAGGAAGGAAACGTGACGGGTCAGTTGAAGCCGTCGAACGATTTGCCCCAGATGAGAGGCATACCCGCAGTCACGCACGGAGCCAATGATTATATAACGGAGTGTAGGATACGCAGTGACCATACCGGCAAGCGCTTGTAGGGCATCGTGGAAACCTTTGTGGTGAGCAAGCCCGGCGACAGTCAAGATACGTGGATATTCATTTTCACGGAACAGATACATCTCTTCGCGGTCGTCTGCCAATTTTTCAGTCACTTCGGGCATTCCCAAAGGCACCACTACCACTTTGGCGGCCTTACAACCATAGGCAACCAGCCGGCTGGCGACTGGTTCGCTAAAACACAATGCTCGCGCGAAGCGCCAACGCCTGAGCATGATCGTATAAGCGAGTACGTTGACAGCGTAACGCGTGTTGCGCGCCACGTAATAGAGTCGATTGTGGCCATAGAAGCAGCTTACCATGGACTCCCATGGCACCGGATTGTGCACGGAGAGAAGCCAAGGGACCCTCCGCACCATCGTATTGATTCGGTTGGCTAGCGGGAGTCGGGCAGAAACCACATGCACCACATCCGGCCTGAAGACACCCAACGCAACCGAGATCGAGTATTCCATGCGACCTCGATGAGACTGATCCAGCGCAAAAACTTCGGTGCCTGAGCTGTAGTCCAAAGCCGGAACCTGCGGCTTGGGTCGAAGGGTGGCAACATTGTGTCCCCGGCGGCAAAGCTGTCGCCCGAGTTCCTTGCAGACCATCTGTACGCCGCCACGTGTAGGTGGACTGTCTGATACTAAAAGCACTCTCATCAAGTAGTCTTTCAACGCTGGCAAGAAACAATCGCACCAGTTGCGCCAATTACCGAGGTGCTATCGATTCAGAAACGCCCTTAAAGGGGGCCAAAACTTTTTAAGGAGGTCGCAACTCATGGCGCGTACAGTCCTGACCTCTTCGACCCCGGCAGCCCATGCGAATGTGACGTATGTCGCGAGACCAGCGGTACCGTAAGTTGCGATCCGAACCGCCACTACCCAAGAAGCATCATTGTGCCCCTGTGGAACCAAAGAAAGTCGCTGAAAGGCGCTAATGCATCCGAAGGCAGCCAGGACGGCTGGAGATAGCCTCAACAGCGGCTTCACGAGGGAACTCCAGAATGGAATGCCGAAGCGATAAGCCAAGCCAGCGCCCAAAACGACGGAGGCAGCAAAGTAGGAGACAGCCCAGTTCAGGGCCAGCGATGCCGCGCCCAGAGGGCCGAGGAGCGCGCGGTTGCCGATATAGAACAAGACGAAGGCCAGTATGCTGGCCGCGAGCGGGAAAGCAGCATTTCCGAGAGCAAACGAAACCATCCGCAACTGCCACCAAAGTGCCGAAGCAGGGATGCTTAACGCGTAGAAGGTCAAGAGTGCGGCTGTGGCTCCTGTGTCTTGTGCGGTAAACCGTCCGCGCTCGTATACTAATTGAACAATATCGCTGCTAAAGCACATTATAAAAAGCGCGGTGGGAAGCATGAGGAAGACAACCAAACTTAGAGCCTTGGCACTTATCCTCTTCAGTTCGTCAGTTCTGCCTGCGGCGAAATGTTGTGCAAAGAGAGAGAACATGACGATTTGAGCTGGCAATACAACCAACCTTAAGGGAAGCGTATGCAGTGATTTAGCATAATTCATCTGCGAAACAGTGCCCGATGCAAGCACCGAGGCCATGTTTCTCTCCATTGCGAGGAGGAGAAGCCCGCTGAGGACATCGAAGAGTAAAACAGTGATCGTCTTGGCAAAGACGCGTAGGTGAGGAT
>JBGOTQ010000303.1:0-9744 GCA_041476565.1 Terriglobia bacterium
CTTGGCGGCTGGCGATTCACCTCAAATTTCAATACACAAAGTGGGGTGCCGCTTGCCATCAGTGGGCCGGGGAATGAATTGACTAATCGGCCCAACCTTATCGACAACCCAAAGTTCACAGGAAACCGGAGTCGAGAGCAGCAGATTAATCAATGGATTAATCCCGCCGCTTTCGAGCCCCCCTTTGGGAGCGACCAGAGTTTTTGGGCGAACTACGATCCGAACGACGACCGCGCCTGGCAGTTCGGTACGGCCGGGCCGCGACTTCCAGGAATTCGTTCTCCGGGTTTTTGGAATGTAAACGCCGCCTTGGCCAAATCGTTTCACATCACCGAAAGCAAGTACTTCGAATTTCGCTGGGAAGTGTTTAATGCCCTTAACCATCAGAATCTAGGATTTCCCAATACCAACTTTTGTCTGCCACCCGGGCCAGACGGTTCAGTGGACGCAGTCCACCAGGATGGTTGCAGTTTCGGGCGAATTACCAATATTCAAACCGACCCGCGGTCCATGCAGTTTGCGCTGAAGTTTGTCTTCTGACGCGGGATGGCTGGCTGCTTCCACACGGTCACGGTGCCGCACTGAGTAACCAGCGGTCAAACCGTACTGTGATCGTGTGGGGGCATCGAAAGCCTGGCCTGAAAGGCCAGAATAGCTCAGCCCAGGGCAGAGCGAGTGTTTGTCACGAGCGCCGCCCTGGGTCAATGACCCCCAAGAAACACCCCGAGCTCTGAAAGAGCGGAATAGGAAACCGGGCCAAATCAACCCAATCCTGAGCAGGAAGGGGCTCGCCTGTGGGCACAAGAACCTGGAGGCGCAAGATCTATATTTCGCCCTTATCAGGGCTGGCGTCAAGGGAACGTAACCCAGGGCGCTGCCCTGGGCTGGATTATTCTGGCCCTTCAGGCCAGAGCGTTGGGACTTTCCCTCTGTACGTCACTTTTGATTGCACCCAAAGCTACCGCAGAGCTGGCACCGTCCATATTCCTTCTGTCATACCGACTCCTTTTTCCTAAGGACCCTTCGATGGCCTCAAATTCCGAAACGAAATCCTCTGGTTCCAGGACAATATCACGCCGAACCTTTGCCACTCGTTGTTTGGTCGGTTCGGCTCTATTTCCTCCCCTCTCTCAGACCGCTGGTGCGGCACCAGGTGCTGCTCTTACCCCAGCGCAAAAGGCGAAATCCTTGACGGTACCCACCATGAGCGGTCCCGTCAGCTGCGATTCGTTGGGGACGACTCTCATGCACGAGCATCTGCTTTGGTTCGCTGGTCCTCGACTTGACAATCCCGGCTATACCCCTATCCCGGATGATTTGCGATCAGAGACGGTCGACTTTGTTGTTTCGCTTTTGAATGACGCATCACGGGTGGGAATTGACACCATCGTGGATCTCACTCCCCACAGACCCGTGGACCTTTATGAGCAGATTGCGAATCGATCACCCGTCAAGATTGTGCCGTCTACTGGTTTTTATCGGCGTGAAAAGATTCCCAAACAGCTGGCAGACATGGACGATGAAGGACGGATGGAAGAGTACATGCTTAAGGAAGTTACGAAGGGAATCGACGGCACGAAAATTGGAGCAGGAATCATTAAAGTAGCCCAAGAACGCACTCCCCTTTCGGATTGGGAGAAGAAGGTCTTTCGTGCCGCTGCCCGTGTGCAGAAAGCTACGGGAATTCCCATCGCAACCCATTGCGGTTCCGCGCGCGAGCAATTCGATGTGCTTGTACAGGCGGGAGCCAATCCCCGCCGGATTTTTTTCTCGCACGTCGATGTGGGTCGGAAGGGACAACCCGGTGACCAGTTGCTTTCAATCGTGAAAGAGGGAAGTTATCTGGAGGTTGACACTTTCGGGCAAGAGTTCTACACACCGTGGACTGAATTAGTTTCTTTTCTGCGCTCTCTCTGCGACGCAGGCTTTGCCAACCGGATTTTCCCCTCGATAGACTGCAACTGGCATTGGGGGAATAAGGAAAAAGTGTTTGAAGGGGCAGAGGCGCCCTATTTCGATTCCAATGCTTCGAAGCGAACCTACGCTTACATGATTACCGATGCAATTCCCGCGCTCTTGAAATCCGGATTCAGCAAGAAGGAGATAAACACGTTTCTGGTAGATAATCCGCGCAGATTCTTTTGTGGTCTATAAGCTTTTAGAAAATCAGCACAAGTAGCGGACAACGGAGATGCTGGTTCATGGTTTCTCGGCGACCTGACAACCCCTCATTTGGCCTGAAAGGCCAAGATTAGGTCAGCCCAGGGAGGAGCGAGTGTTTGAAACGAGCGTCGCCCTGGGTAGATAACCCCCACGAAACACCCCGAGCTCTGAAAGAGCGGAATAGTAAACTGGACCAAATCAACCCAATGTTGAGGACGAAGGGGGTTGCCTTTGAGTGCAAGAACCTCGAGGCGTAAGGTCTCTATTTCGCCTTGGGCTGGATAATGCCGGCCTTTCAGGCCAAGGCGTTGGAACTCTCCATTTGCGCGCCACTTTTGATTGCACCCCTATTGGAGCTGGAATTACTAGCCTGCATTTCTCCCCACAAAGACATCAAGGCAAGCCCGATGATTCAGATTGATCAAGACCATCTGAATCTCCGATCTTGTCGGTATTGTTCAGTCCGAATAGAATGGCTCATGCTAATATCGCCGGGGAGTCTCGACCGGCAGGGTTATTGCGCTATCCTCTTTGTGTCTTAGCGACT
The DNA here is from genome assembly GCA_041476565.1 of Terriglobia bacterium. Taxonomy (GTDB): domain Bacteria; phylum Acidobacteriota; class Terriglobia; order Versatilivoradales; family Versatilivoraceae; genus DATKMG01. The sequence goes on from JBGOTQ010000303.1 coordinate 2,711, forward strand.
TGGTGGTGAGAAGTCCGGGCTGGGTCGGCATTGGAATGTATTATATTAAGTAGACTAAGGAGATGGATTGATCCATGAAGGAATGGGTTGCCTAGGTCGATTTGTCCCATGAGGTGACCGTTGCACTGATCGATACCATCAAATGATTAGCGGACGGACTGCTTCTTCGAGCTATACAGGCGGCGGAAAACTAACCGTGTGTCGCCTCGGACCTTATGTCTTGCTCTTCCTCTCACTCTCAAGCCTCACCTGCCTCGATGCACAAGAAAAGATTTGTTCACACCAGGAGCGTTTTGCCAGTTCGACAGCCAAAGCCAAGCTAGCCGAAGCGGAGGCCACAGCACTTCTGAACAAGAATCCAAAGAATGCCAAGGCGCTCACGGAGCGGGGTTTGGCGCGTCTTGGTCTTGGCCTGCTCAACGCGGGTGTCGCGGATTTTGAACAAGCGGTAGCGGTGGACCCCAATTCACCCGAAACTTGGGCCTCGCTTGCTTATGGGCTGTGGAGGCAAGGCCAGTTTGAGCCGGCACTCGCTGCTGCCCGTAAGGCTTTGGAAAGAGATTCGGAGTACCCCTCAGCGCATTGGTACATCGGAAGACTATTGCTTCTGACGAAAGGCGATGTGCAGGAAGCCACCCGACACTTGGAACGGGCTCTCGAACTCAATCCCGGAGAAGCTGGGATCCACCTTGACTTGTTGATGGCCTACCGGACCACGGGCGATCTGAAGAGAGCTTGGGCCCAGCTGCGCCCATTGCGTGTCTTGCTTTCACCTTCCGATACGCGGCTTCTCTATGTGGAAGGTTTGTTGGCTTCAGATCTTGGCCGTTCAGCTTTCGCGATCGATCGTTTTCACCAGGCACTGGCGATTCAACCACAAATGCTCGAAGCCAGAAACGGCCTCGGGGTCGCATTAGTTCAGGCAGAGCGGTGGCAAGAAGCCATCGAAGTACTGTCTCCATTGGCGAGAGAGCAACCTCAGTCGTTCAATGTTGCTTACCTGCTGGCTTTGGCTTTACATCATGCTCAACGCAGGCCCGAAGCGGAACAGGAAGTTCGCCGTGCCTTGCGGCTCAATCCCGGTTCGACAGAAGCCGCCGTCCTTCTTGAAAAGCTCAATGTCCGTGCAGAACATTAAATCGAACCGCCAATGGAAATAGACGTAAGCTTAAAGTTATGCTTATTCGAACGGTGAATCAGGATGGGTGCAGAATCTATGCGTTGGTAGGTTTGTTGCTGCTCGGAATCCGTTTGCAGGCTCGGCCAGTGTCCGCACAAGGCAGCATCGGGATGCTTTCGATGATTCGAGAGGCTCTGAAAACTGGGCACACTGCCGAAGCAATCGGAGCTGTGAAAACATACGAGCACCAATTCCAGAATGATTCTCAGGCTCTTTTTAGGTTGGCCACATTAATGTCGGAGAATTCCCAGCACGAGGCTGCCGCGAGGGAATTCGCTCGGATCAATGAGTTGCGGCCCCATTCGCCGGACATCCTTTACAACCTGGGTGTCGCTTATTACAACCTCAAACGATTGGATGAAGCAACTCAGGTGCTCGCAGAGGCTGCTGATCTGGATGCGCGGCCAGCTGAAGTCCACTTTTCACTGGGGTTGGTTGCTTCTGAGAGTGGCGATCGCGAAAACGCCATCATCGAGTTCCAGCATGCTCTAGATCGTGCGCCTCAGCGCGCCGACCTTCATTATCTTCTTGGACAGGAGTATTTTCGGCTGAGTTACTGGCAGGGCGCGGCAACAGCCTATCAGCGTGCGACGGAGTTAGACTCGAGCAAGGCACTCTACTATGCCGGCTTGGGTGAAACTCGGTTGGCAATGCACGATTATGAGGCAGCCACTGAAGCCTTTGAGCGAGTTGCTCTGTTAGACTCGAATTTCGCGGACATCGACTATCTCATCGGGTATGGTTATCGAAAACAATTGAAGTTTGAGATTGCGAGAAAATATTTCGAGCGACAGCTGACAATTGCTCCTGGCCATATAGAATCTTCGGCTAACCTTGGCTTCATAGCCGTGGAACAAGACCGGCTTGCGGATGCTCAGAAATACTTACAACAGGTTCTGGCTGCCGAACCCGATCACACGGCGGCAAACTTTGACCTCGGGCGGACGTGGTCGAAACTTGGCCGCGACGACCGGGCCATCGAGGCCTTCTCACGTGTGCTAATGGTCAGTCCGGACCATGCCGCGGCTCAGTATCAGCTCATTCAATGCTATTCCCGCGTCCGGCAACCTGCTCTAGCCCAAGCGGCTCTTTCGGAATTTAACAAGCTCGAAGAACTCGATAAACAGATACGCCGCGACCGATTAAATCTCGAAAAGGCTCAAGAGATCCGCTATGGCAATTCTCACGAAGGCAAAAATTGAGGACGGCGGTCAGGCGACCCATCGTTTGAGCGCTTCCACTTGGTGAAAGAAGGTTCCCTGTTCAAAAGTGTCTTATCTCGTACGATATCTGCAACGCGCTCTATCCCTGTGCCCTTCGAGCGGTCGGCGTGGAAATGGCGCCCAGCGGTGAGACTCAGGGGCTAAGGATTAATCGGCGGCTCTCCTGGAATCAGGATGATATGAGGTTCCACCAGAACAGTCGATTTCACCGAATTAGCGATCAGACTATATTTTTTTGCCGTCTCCAATGCCCGCTGGACTCGTTTTTCAGTGATCTCTTTTTGAGACATTTCACAGCGGATCGTAATGGCCGGGCGGAGCAGGACCTTCGTGAAGATTTCCGTCCGATCCAGTTCAATCAGCTTGGTTCCATCCGCGCGGCATTCGTAGGAAATCAGGTCCAGCTTGAAGCGTTCAGCCGTCCAGATAAACATCATCATGATACAGGTGTTGACGGCAGCCACGAAGGCGTCTTCAGGAGTCAGCACCCCCGCATGTCCATGGGCATCCGGGGGAGCAGAGAAATCCATCTCGGGACCGTTTCCCAGCCGGATATGGCCCCAGTGTTCACCCTTCCAGGTGACGGTGGTGTGATAAGTGGCGGTGCGAGACATTAGCTCTTCTCCGAACAAAACAGAGCGTAATCGAGAGCGATGGCTTGCTTCCAGATCTCCTCTTCATTTTCCGGGATCGGATGGTAGACTTTTAGGGTTCGCATCATTTCGGATGAAATCCCGGCGTCCGGCATCTTGCCGGAGTTGCGCCACGATTCGTAAATCAAGGGAAGGGTGGCAACCTGGATTTCTTGACCGGAGATCGTCAATTTTCTCACGGGAATCCCTGAGCCGCAAGAACAGGCGGCGCCTGGCGGCGTGAGAACAACAGAACGATCATCTTTCTCGACATCGACGGGCGGCCTGGTTCCGAGCAGTTGGTCAACAAGTTGACCGATGGCAGTGGCCGTGACTTCTACAGCGCCATGGCCGGTCTCTGATAGCCGCCGTGCCGTACCAAACTCCTCTCTCTGACGAGGTATCAGTTCGCTGACAACGACGCTGGCAGCCGGCTTGCCGCTGTACATTTCAGTTCCGCGGGCCGCGCAGCGCTTCTCGCAGCCATCAATAGCAATCGTCGGGTAGAAACGGGCAAAGGCGCGGTCACCTTCGCCGCCCGCCAGAAACAAGGGAAGACAAATGGTCACGGTCTGCCCCGGCCGCAGTGACTCCAGGACCCTGCGCGTGGCCAAGCGGGATATGGTGCCTTCGGGAATTTCCTCGCCGGAGCAGGAGACGAGCCCCACTTTTCGTACCGGAAGGTCAGGCATTCTCCACCTCCCCTCTCATTTGGTCCACTAGCACGGCTGCTTCTTCAGCCAGCGCCTGGGCCAGTTGGTGGCCTGCTTCATTGAGTTCTGCAATTCCCTCTGGCTTTAGGTCGCGATAACGCTTGAAGATATCCGATACCTGCAGAGCCCGTTCCACTTTGCCACCTTGTTCAGCGGCGACTTTGGCGGCGCAAGACAGCTTGCATCCATCAATCGCAATTACAGGGATGCTGGCGAGAGTCTTTTGTGTGTCTCCTTCCCCGAGTACCAGCAGTGAAAGGGGCAGGAGTTGGCTTTCACCAGGGCGCAGGTCTTCCGTCACCCTGAAGGCGCCTTCCCGTGCCACGCTTCCATAGGTTTTGCCGATACCGCTGCACGGAATAATCAAAGCTTTCGGTTTCATTTCTTCATCTCCATTTCGGACTGCCGCCTGACCAACTCCAGATATTGCGGCGCGTCTAAAAGAACATCCTTTTCTTCCTCCCATCGGTCCACTTCCAGGACCGCCATCCACCCTTTGCCGTATGGGTCTTGATTGATGAGCTCGGGTGAGTTTTCCAGATTTGGATTGATTTCTACGATCCGGCCTGTTACGGGCGAGGGCAGTTCCAGGATGGCTTTTACCGTCTCAATACTGCCAAATACCTCCGTCGCTTTGACCTGAGCCCCCAGGGGCGCAACATTGGCGAAAGCCACATCGCCATTCAACTGCTGGGCGAAATCGGAAAGCCCCACTCTGACGCGCGAGCCTTCCACCGCCACCCAGACGCCGGTTTCGTTGTAGTACATACTTTCCTGAACTCGGAAAATAAACTTGTCAACGGTGATTTCAAGCATAGGCCACCCGCCTTTTGTGGAATGACACTGAGAGCATCAAGATTTGCCACTCCCATCATTCGCAACCAAAATTTGTGGCTCCAGGAGGACCATAGCTTTGATGGAATTTGAAATCAGACACTGCTTCTCAGCCTTTTGTAGTATCCGGCCGGCCCTTTCCAGGTCCTTACTCTGGGAGATGACGAGCGTGAGACGGATTTTGATTTCGGTGAACTGGTATCCTTGACCTTCAATTCTTTCCAGTTTTCCGATGGCCTGCGCTGCGTAGCTCTCATACTGCAGCTTGGATCCTTGGGCAATGGCCAGGAAAGTGGTCATGACACAGGAATTGACTGCGGCCACAAAGTAGTGCTCTGGTGACCAGAATCCTTCATGCCCGTCAAACTCCGGAGGAGTCGCAACTTGCAGAGAGGGGAGTCCCGGCACGGAAAGACGTCCCTTCTTTTCTCCCGTCCATTCGATTCCATTCTCGTAGTAAAGAGGGAATTGAGTGATCATGATTTGCTCCTGTGATTATTTAATCAGCGATATCGGCGGAAAACATCCCCAATCCGTAGTGCGTGAACAATGAGTGGAGGGCCAAGCTCTGCGAGGCCACAATCCCTATGACTTTCAAGGGCTTCGCGGAGCTCAGTTCACAAATTACTCCTTCAGCCTGATCTGTCATCTCTTCTCCGCGCCCGGCGATTACTTTCCCAGCCACTGTTTGATTTCAACGGCCTCGGGGAGGCGCCCGGCGGATTTGACGATGCCGTCGACAGTGATGGCTGGAGTGGCGAAAATGCCGAGGGATAGGATGGCCTGCATATCAGAGACTTTTTCGACTTCGACGTCCGCACCCATCTCGTCAACGACTTTCCGGACAGTTTCTTCCACCTTTTTGCAATTGGCACAACCCGGTCCATAGATTTTGACAATACTCATAATACAGTCCCCTTCCTTGGATTTCTAACGATGGCTGCTTCAATTCCAATATTGAATACTATCGATTGCATTTTTCTGCGTGCCTCCATTAGAAGAAATCCTGGCAATGAACCTCGCAGGTCTCTGTACAGCCTGGTAAGTCGACCAAACAAGGAACCAAGCCGCTAATACACTCCTCCTGCCCTAGAGAGCAAGAAATTGTAAATATAATAGACGCCGGCCAGCAAAAAAGTGACTGCTGTGATCAGGCAGGCCGGACGCTCCACATCCGAAAACCGTCGAGACCAACGGGCTGCTGTAGCCATGCCTCCCAGTAGAACCCAAGCTAAAGCCAACACCGGCAGTCCGGTGCCAACGCCGTATGCCAGAGGTATCGTGAGCACTGAATGGTGCTCAATCGACATTGGAATCATGCTGCCAAAGAAGAGAGCCGCCGAGACAGGGCAAAAAGAGAGCGCAAAAACGGCCCCGAGGAGCAGGGCTCCAGCCATCCCCATCCGGCTTACGCGTTCGCCGAGACGGACAGAAAGACCGCTGCCAAAAGACGGAACGCGGATTAGCCCCAGAAGAAACAATCCGACCAGGACCAGCAAGGGTCCCATGATCCGGTTCATGGCGTTCTGCAAGAAAACCGCCAGGACGGGCACTTCCAGCAGGCCACGGATAATGAGGGCGGCCAGCAGCATGTAAGCTAATGAGCGCCCCAATGCATACAACAACCCAGTCACGATCGTTCGCCAAGGGTGTTTGACTTCCTTGGAGATAAAAGAAACTGCGGCCAGGTTGGTCGCCAGCGGACAAGGGCTAATGGAAGTCAGCAATCCCAGCCAGAGGGCGGTTCCCAAGGCCAGCAGGAATCCCATCACGACTTGCCCCCCATGAAGACTGAAATCTCGTTCTTCACATAATTGGAGAAATCCTTGGAGGAATAGACCAGTTCCCAAATCTTGGTCAGATTACGATGACTTTGCACCTTTTCCCCCGATACACGGGCAATGATCAGAGTCTTGGTGTAAAGCTTGAAATCCTGAACATAATGCTTGTTCTGAGGCTCATCGACATTAACGGGTCGAAATTCCAAATCTCCCTTTTTCAGTTCCTCGGCAAAAGAGGTCTGAATGGCCTCACGGGAAAGGGCTTCGATCTTGCGGCAGGTGGCGCACCGTTGTGTCGAATGGAAATAGAAGGCCACGAATTTTGGTCCAGACGCTCTCTTGGTATCACCACTGGGCTGAGCTGAAGAAATGACAGAGCATAGAATACCCGAGGACAGAATCAATCCGATAAGTAGACATCGAATCCGCTTCTTCATTATTTCGATCTCCTTTGTTTGAATTAGATGTGATTCCCTTTCCCCCCAATCTCCTACCTTCAGCTTCTGGTGCTGGCCTGGATAGCCGCCATTCGGGAATCGGCGAAGTACCGGCCCTGGAAATACAAAGCGACATTGACCAGGCTGATCAGGACCGGCACTTCTACCAGCGGCCCAATGACAGCCGCGAATGCCGCTCCCGAGTTGATGCCGAAGACCGCCACCGCCACCGCA
>JBGOTQ010000304.1:0-9712 GCA_041476565.1 Terriglobia bacterium
GTCTACTACCATGGCGAAAAGATGCGGGAATATGGGCCCGAGCGGCTTAATCACATGTTTGCCGTGCGTAGCTTTCTTGATGCAGGAATCAAAGTGACCCAGGCCTCCGATTATCCCCCGGGACCCTTCGAACCCATGATGGCCTTGCAGTCCTGTGTGACGCGTACCGATAGCAAGGGAAATGTCTGGGGCCCCAAGCAAAGAGTCAGTGTGGAAGAGGCCTTGCGGATTGGCACCGTAAATGGGGCCTTTGCGTCTTATGAGGAAAAGCTCAAGGGCTCCATTGAGCCCGGCAAACTGGCCGACCTGGTGGTCCTCGCTCGCGATCCTCTCCGCGAGGATCCCGCATCCATAATTACCATTCCGGTGGAACGGACCATGGTTGGGGGGCGCTGGGTTTTCGAAGCGTAGGGGCGGTTCGCGAACCGCCCCTACGCTTCGACGACGGATTCGGTCAGGTTTTCCATGGGGCAAGAACCTTTGTGGTTGGGCTGGCTGGCCGCAATGGATTTTCCCAATCGATCTCCCATTGCAGGGGATTGTTCAAGATGTATTCACGGATGTGGTTTAACGATCTTTCGTTGCGGATGATGTGCTCGTAATAATTGCGTTGCCAGACGGGTGTGCCTACGATGGTTCGTAATGTGCCGATGCGTTTGGTGACGGCCGATTTGAATGACCGGACAATTACCCCCAAGGAGCCCGGCACGACATTGACGTGTGGAACGGGTTGGGGACCATGTAGGGGCGCAGCATGCTGCGCCCCTACCCCGTCTACCCCGATAGGAGACGTGACGATGACAATTCCATGGATATGATTCGGCATTACGACAAATGCATCCAACGTGACGTTTGGAAAATGGTGCGGGATTTCAGCCCAATACGCTGACGCAATTCTACCCAAAACATTCAACCACATCACACCATCCGCCACGTTACCGAACAGACACATCCGATTCCTCGTGACAATGGTGACAAAATAGGCTCCTGGTGCGGCGTAATCGTATTCCTTGAGACGGATGGAATGTCTGTGGTGATTTCTGGGATCGTAAGTCATCTGCTCAATTGCTTCCACCGATACAACCACCCGCGGGAGGGCACAGAGAGCATCACTCCGTTGAGGTCGACCTTGACCGGCTGGTCGTTGAAATTCTCCACGACCCAGCTTTCATCTCTAAAGAGATAAAGCCCCACCTGGTTGGGTGCGTGCAACGAGGCTTTCAGCGGGGCCAGCAGGGGAGCGCGCAGCACGTCCAGCTCCTTTTGTGGCAGTTGCAGTAACGACTGAGGATCGCCTTTCACCGGCAGGACATGGACATTTGGCGAGTCCAGGAAGAATTTCTCTGACAGTCGATGCGCCAGGCCGTCGGTGATCAGCACCGGCTTGCCAGTCGCAATAAATGATGCCAGCTTAGAAGGAAAATCTGCATCCTTAAGGGCATGAGTCGAAAAGAATGCTGCACGTGCCTCGGCAGGAAACTCGTGACAGGGCGAAAGCGGCAACCCTAGCATACCCACGAAATCAAAGACCCGCTTTTCGTCCTCGGGATGGCTGTTGGGGGGCTTGTAGGCCGCAATGCCCAGGCTCTCGCGACTTCTGACTTCTTTGGCGACATTGAACAGTTCCGGCAGGTTGGCTCGCAAGACCTGGATATTTCTGGGTCCCGTGCTTCCTTGAAGGCCCCCGTAGCAAAACAGCAAGGACTCTCGGGCACCAGCTAACACCGTTTGCCTTGCCTGCTCAATATAGGTTTTTTCCGTGGTGCCAAGCCAATCATACCAGCCACCCCCGCATTTCTCGCCGCCCAAGTCTTCCAGCCAGCGCATGATGAAGAAACCCTCAAACTGTACGGTGCCGCCCCAGCGCTTGTCTGTATAATCTCGCGTCTCGGTGCCCACCCAGATCCGGTCAAAATCTGCAGTCTCCCGCACTACCTCGTAGCCACGCTCGTGGAACTGGTCGTACCATTGTGGATACTTGATAATCAACCGCACCCTTGGATTGACGCGCCTCGCGGCGCCAAGCACGTAGTCTCTGGAGAGGTTGACCATCAGTTCACTCCGGTAGTCTTCCCAACTGTCGCCTGATACTGGATAGGTCTTGTTGTTGATCGTGGCGATCTTGGCTTTGCGCGCGGCCTCGCACTCCGCACAGATGCAGTCGGTAAACCAGAAGTCGTCGATCATGATTTCATCAAAGAGATTCGCTGCATATTCGAAAATGGCTTTGATCTTGAGCTGGGTTGCCGGATTGGTGTAGCAGGAAATGGTATTCTTCCAACCAGTGGAGGACTTACCAACTCTCGTGGTCGTAACGCAACCGGAGACCTCAAGTCCCTCCTTCAGGAACCGATCCTTGGCGTGAAGGATGATTGCTCGCTCGGCCCGATAACCGTCGCGGAATTCCTCGATATATACTTTCGAGACTGCCGTCTGTTTGCACCAGGCGATAGCCTCGTCGATTCCGCTCTCTGTGGACAATCGGTCGTGCACGTCTTGCGCCGTAAAGAGAGTTGAAAAACGATGGACAGATTTCTCGCGCTGGGCCAGATCCCAAAGGTCAAAGGATTTTGATTGCGGGGGAACAGTTTGGGTCCAGGTCGGGGTCATGCAAAGAAGTAACGTGGTAAAAAAGACAATTTGAAGCGCTCTTTTCATGACAGGGATTCACTAACCTTTCGGGAGGTTGGTAGCCACGACGAATTGCTTTCTGATTCGTCGTGGGCTTTTACTCACGCACGGTAACTGTCCGGCAACTGCACGTAATCTATCTGTATCGGGCATTGAGTGACAATCTCTGGCTCCAACGCGAAATTGTTGTAACTTGACCAGCGCTATTCTTCTGGGTGAAAGACCAAGCCTTTTCGGACCGGGTTATAGTGCATATATTCGAGACGTTGCTGGAATTCCTGAGCGGCCCGGACAAACCGGTCCGAGAACTGGTGTTGCCACACGGTTCCCGCCGTTCCCCTAACGCGGTTCAGGTTCCGAGAAGAACAATATTTCATGTCCTGCAGGACACGAGAGATGGTTAAAGGGGGACGAGGCCATATAAGAGCATGCAAATGGTCAGGCATGAAAACATAGCCTAGCAGTACGAACCCAAGTCGAGTTCTGGACTCAGAGAAAACCTGCAAAAGCATTTCAAATTCGGATTCAATAAGCTCTGCAGTGCCCCGGCTGAGATTCGTGGTGATGAAGAAGATCTTATCAGTGGCCCTCAGTCGATAAACATTGGACATTTTGAAAAGCCCACGACGAATCAGAAAGCCATTCGTCGTGGCTACCAACTAACAATTCTTATTTCACCCGCACCGGGTAAGGAGGGCGTTTCAACGCTGGCTGGGGGTTCTTCTTAAGTTCATCCATCACCACCTGGATGGCTTTCTCGAGTTGAGGATCATGGCCGGCGTTGACTTCAGCGGGAGTCTGGTCCACTTCGATGTCCGGGGGGACGCCCTCGTTTTCAACGACCCAGCCCTCTTCGGTCCAGATGGCGAGGTTTGGTGCGGTGATGGAACCGCCGTCCATCAACTCCGGGAATCCCAAGATGCCCACCAATCCCCCCCAGGTCCGTTTGCCGACCAGTTTCCCCATCTTAAACTTCCGGAACATCCAGGGCAAAAGGTCACCACCTGAGCCGGCCGTCTCATTGATGATCATGACCTTTGGTCCTTGGATGGAGGCACCGGGTGTCTTGATGTCGGACCCATAGCGTGTGGCCCAATAGCTGACGAAGGGGCGGCGCAGCAGGTCGATGTAGTAATCGGCCACTTGGCCTCCGCCGTTATGGCGCTCATCGATGATGATGGCCTCCTTGTCAGCCTGGGGAAAGAAGTATCTCTTGAAGTAGTCGTGCCCCTGTATTGCAGTGTTCGGAACATAGACGTAAGCCACTCGCCCCTGGGTGGCTTCCTCCACCTTTTTCAGGTTGCCCTCCACCCAGTCCCGATTGCGGAGAGCGCTTTCGTCCGCAACGGGGACGACCTGGACCGTTCGCGATCCGGTGCCGTCTAGTTTGAGGCTCACGGTGATTTCCACGATTTTCCCCGCCGTATTCTCAAACAAGCTGTAAAGGTTAGTGGGGGGATGCAATTCCTGGCCTCGAACCGCCAAGAGATATTCCCCCGCTTTCACGTCCACTCCAGGTTCGGTTAGAGGAGAACGAAGTTCCGGATTCCAATTTAATCCGCCGTAGACTTTGGCAAAGCGATAACGGTCGTTTTCGATTGCATAATCCGCTCCCAGTAATCCTCCAGGAACACTCTTGGTTTCACGAAGAAAATCACCCCCACTCACCCGATGATGCCCTACTGCTAGTTCACTGCACATCCACTGTATGACCCGGTTGAGATCACTTCGTGTAGCCAGGTACGGCAGAAACGCAGCGTACTTCTCTCGGATTGCCTTCCAGTCAGCCCCATGCATGTTCGGATCATAGAAATAGTCTCGGTTGATGCGCCAGGCCTCCAGGAAAATCTGGTTCCACTCCTGCCTGGGTTCGATCCGCACTTCGATGCCTTCAATGTTCAATTTTCCTTGGGCAGTATCAGGCTTGCCTGAGGTTGCCGTGATGGCCCAGGACCCCTTGGAGTCGTAAAGCAACTTCTTGTGATCCGCGGAGACCTCGAAGTCATTCACATCAGGGAGAAAGGTCTCATCCTTGCGTTTGTTCAAGTCGTACCGATGCAGCGAACCGCGGCCGTCCCCACGACCCAGAGCGGTCAATCCACTACTGTTATCGAGATAGAAGAATTCACCAACAGCGCCGGCCTGCAGGTTCGAATAATTCCCCGTTGGTACAGGAATGGCCAGGATTCGCTGCGAAAGCCCTTCGAAGTCGATGACCACGGGTTCTTCGGTCTTCCCAGAATCCTTGCCTTTCTCCTTGTCTTTGTCCTCCTTTGTGATTCCCTTTTCTTCGTCGCTCTCCTTGACCAGTGGAGAGATCACACCTCTTTTCAATACCGCCAGGTAAATGGCCCTCGTCACGCGCATGTCGGCGTTGGACATGTCGAACCACTGCTTGACTGGCCCCGCATCCGTCGAGGCGAAAAAGTAGAGATACTTGCCACTGGCGTCAAAGACCGGCTCACTGACGTCGCTCAGGCCATCAGTCATTCGCGTGGAGACGCCTTTTTCGATCGAATAAGCATAGATCGACTGAATATAAGTCTTGCTGTTGAGAGTGTAGACAATCCATTTTGAATCGGGAGACCAGACATGATGCATGGTCCTGGGACGGCTAGGCCCAGTGAGAGGCTCCGATGCGATCTTCTTCGAGACCCCCGACTCCAGGTCCAACCAGTACACGCTCCAAGAATTGTCAGCATAGCTGAGTTTCTGACTGTCTGGTGACCATACCAGGGTGTCGTAGAACCCTGCCCCTTGCAACTTGACCTTTCGAACTTCTCCCTTGCCATCCTGGCTGCGGACGTGGAGCGCATACTCTCCGGATTCATCCGACAGGTAAGCGATTTTTTTCCCGTCAGGCGACCAGACTGGTGACCGTTCATTAACGGCCGGCGAGTTGGTCAGATTGCGCGGGTCTCCCTTTTCAGCTGGGACGGTGACAATCTCACCACGAAATTCCAACGCCACCCGGGCTCCCGTAGGGGAAAGCGATCGATCACGAATGTATTGGGCCCCCTTGACGAAGCGGGGGCGAGTCTCCGGCAAATCCGCAGCCACCCCAATGGTAAGCTTCAGGCTTTGCCCCTTTCTGGGGTCGAGAATATGCAGATACCCGGCCTGCTCGTAGATGATTTTGCCGTCGCCGGCCGATGCACCCAATACTGGAAAATCCCGGTGCGAGGTGAGTTGTTTAACCGCTTTTGACTTTAGATCAAAACAGAATAAGTTAAACTCCCCATTCCGATCCGAGCGAAAGCAAACAGCGTCACCCATCCACATCGGGTCGGCGTCATTGGAGCGTCCTGCCGGCTGCGGTATCTTCTCCACAGACTGGTCAGACAACCTGAAAATAGAAATTGTAGAGACGGTGCCGCCACGATAGTGCTTCCATTGAGTAAAGGCAGGGGAAAGCGGATTGTAAGCCAGACGAGTCCCATCGGGAGAATAGACGGCCCTATAGGCATAGGGCAGCTTCATTGTCTCGGGGAACCCGCCCTTGACCGGAATGGTGAAAAGCTGCCTGTATCGGCTTGTGAACACATTTCTTGGCGAGGAGAACAGGACGGCCTTGCCGTCCGGAGTGAAGGTCTGGACAATGTCAGGTCCGGGATGCCAGGTCAGACGAGTTGGGATTCCACCCGATATGGGGACAACATAGACATCCGTGTTTCCGTCATACTGGGCACTAAACGCAATCAATTGACCATCGCTCGAGAAGGCGGGGGTCGATTCGACAATTTGGCCCGTGGTGAGACGTCGGACTTCCCTCCCATCTGGACTGGCTATCCAGAGATCGCCGGCGTATACAAATGCAATGTGGTCCCTGCTGATTGCCGGCAGAGTTAGCAGCCGCGTGTCATGAACGTCTACTGTTTGCCCGAACAATGGAAGGGGGGAAAAAAGCAAACAGAAGCAGAACCATTTTTTCATTGTCGATTCCTTCCGTATATTGAACATGACAAGGATCTCGGCACCTCGACGAGGAGTTAAACGGCCAACGAATACCGTTTAAAGTTCAACCTTTAGGTCGCTAACACGCTGAGGTGTGAATTCTGAACGACGAATCAGGTTCTCCGTTGTCAATTGTGTTGACTCTGACAAAGCTTTGAGAAAAGTCCTGACGAGAATCCAGCATATTGTATGATACCCATGCCTGAATTGGTGTGAAGGATTTCGTGCCTCAAGTTTGGTTCCCGACTCTACTTGCACTCAATCAAGGATCGAAAATGGTTCAATGGATGAATTCCCTGGCGGGCAGGTCATTGAAGAGCGGGTTGACGTTCATGGTTGTGTTTTTCGTGCCGCTGGAGGTCTTGGCTGCAGAGGTCAAGCTAGTGTCCGGTCCATTAGTGGTGAGCGAAAACTGGCCGGAATGTACTGATTTGGTCACCTGGACGCACGATGTCATGCGCCTCGAACAGGTGGAGAATGCCTCCGAAACTGCCCAGGCCAAAGTTTTCTTTCGTTGGTTGCGCCTGTTCTCCAAGATGGCGACCGGCGGGATGTTGCAGGCTTATGAAGGGGACTATGGCAAGGAGAAATATGTCCTCGACACCCAAAAGAATCTGTTTGTATATGGCTGGGGCTACTGTGACACCCACAGCCGGATTGCCGAAGCGGCCTGGTGCGAATTCAAGAAGGACCGGAAGGCTGCCGAGAGAGTGGTTGTTCAGCATGCTGATGGCGGCTACCACACCATGTACCGTCTGCGGCTGGACGGCCAATATGCTGCCTTTGACGCCCGCTACGGCTACTATCTGGTCGACCGCGATATTCCCGATGCCCGAATCCTTGACTGGGCCGATGTAGGGAGCGATGAGAATATTCTGAAGAACAAGACCTACCGTTACCGTAGTGCTCCGTTTTTTGAGTACTTCGGTCGAGAGTGGGAGAGAGCCTTATTATTGCAGCCGGTCTATTATGAGGCCGAAGAGGCATGGGTCAAGGCTGGAAGTTTGAGTGAGTGTGTCTTTGGGAACGGCCAGTACCAGATGGGAACCCAGTACCACGACATGTCCTTCCAGCTGGCCAAGGGAGCCAGCATAGAGCGTTACTGGGACAATACCGCTCGTAAGTTCTACGTCCCGGCTGGGTTTGAATTGAAAGGAGAGGAGCCCTTCAGGCCTTCCGGCCGCTTTTACCGCATCACCGAAACCATGCTGGACGGCAATTGGGTCAAGTACGATCCCAACTACTCCAAGTGTGCGCCTTACCTGACGACCGTGCCCCGCGATGAAGGCTATAACTCCGAGATTAGCGGAGGCCGAACCATCGGTCAGGCCTGGGGCCGCTTAATCTATAAACCCGATTTGCAGGACCTCGATTTCCTCCAGAATGCGCCAGCCAGTACAGACTTGTTGCATTTCCAGACAGCGCCCTTCTTGAGGCCCGCACAGACTTCAGGAGGCGGGAGCATCAGTTTCGATTTCTATTGTCCCTATGTGTGGGTGGACGGTTTGCTTGTCGGCGAATGGATGGCTTCCACCGAGGATCACCCCCTCGTTGAAATCCGGGTCCTCCGGCCGAAATCTCAAGCGGAGACCGAGCCGGATGTCTGGTCGGACTGGCAAGTCCTGCAATCCGGGCCACAATCATTGAGTTGTGAGCTAGGCCGTCCTCGGTTCAATGGGAAGGATGTCAGCATCCACGGGGCCTACCATTTCCAAATTCGACTATCCTTACAGCCCAATCCGGAGCGGACAATGCCTGCAGGGCTCAAGTCATTAAAGTTGGAAACCTATTTTGAAAACGGGATCATGTCGATTCCCCGCATTGTGGCTGGAACGAATATCATCCATTTTAAAGTCAAAGATGCGGCAACCGTCGCATTTCCCATCAAGGTTGTCTATCGTTATCAAACTCGATCAGGTAAACGTTTTCACGCCCAGATCCTTCGCCCACGGGACTTTCGCAACAACGTTGCCACTTACAGGTTTGATGCCCCCGGACTTACACGCTGCAACTCCCTTGTGATTGCCTACTAACGAAACTGGCTTCAGGCGGAGTACAGGCACAGTCTCACTACAAAGGCACAGAGGGTACAGAGAAATTCTCCTGTACATCGTCCCCGTCGTTGTTTTTGGCCTCGGCATGGAAACTACCGATGACGACGACGGGAACGAGGACGAATGCCGATGATTATGGACTCTGTGCGCTCCGTGCCTCTGTGGTGGAATCCTACTGCCAGTTGAGCAGTCGAGTGGCATTGTCGTGGTAGAGACTCTTCAGCACATCAGGTGGCAGATCGAGGCCGTAATAGCGCCACCAGATCCGCCCTGGCATATATTCATCGCCGGTCTCCAGCAACCGCCACCATCCCAGGTAGACAAACTTCTCCCTCCCCATGTCTGTACCAAAAAGAACGCGCTCCCTGTAACGCTGCAAGAACTTTGCGGCGGTTCGAGGCTGACGTCCAATTTCATAATCTCGCGCTGATACATCGACAAAGAGGTTAGCAAAACGGTCCAGCGCTTTCGCCAGAGCCACAAGATCATTTCCCTGGTTGCTGAGATGGCAGGTAATGAAGTGGGTCTTCGGATGGCTTGCCAGCAGATGATCCCTTATCGCCAGTAGTTCCTCGTAGGAAGAGACATCTTTACCATAGAGATTGAACCCCTGGAAATCCGGGGTTCGCTCTTGCTTGGGATCGAGAGGTTTCCAGCAGGAAGGGTGATCGGCGATGTGGAGGTTGACTGGCAATTTCAATTCAGCACATTTTCCCCAGAATGCGTCCAGTCGCGGGTCGTCCACGTGCAGCCGCTGCGGCCGAGGCAAGGGTGACTCGATTGTCCCAACAATTCCCCAACCTTTGTCCGTCACCTCGCCGACTCCCCGTGCTCCTTTTTGGTAACAGCGGGCAAGTTCATTCACAACTCTTTCCGGGTAGTCAGGAGCCTCGAAATGTGCGGTGTCGATGCCGCAATAAAGCTGGAAACGGTTTGGATAGGGTTTCATATAGAGATCGACCAGCCGGTCAAATTCGGGTCCAGAAGCCTCCGTCAGAACAACGGTCTTCTCAATCCCGACTTCATTCATGGTTCGCACCCAATCGGAAACTTCTTCGGTGTTGTTGGCATAA
>JBGOTQ010000305.1:0-9689 GCA_041476565.1 Terriglobia bacterium
CTGTTTTCCCTGGTCGTACGCAGGCACTTATCGCGGAACTGCTGGATCTCGTTGAGCCCAACCAGCCCCTCACTGGGGCAATAGCCGACCAGCCAGACAGCCTCCCGCTCGTCAGCGTAACGCCCTTCTTCAAAGCCTCTCCCAACCAAAAGGGGCCCCGGAAAACCGGCCTTCGTGCCATCCGTTGTCTCCTCGCGGGTTATGGAGAGCATCTCCGGAAGGGCCAATTGCTCAGACTCATAAAGATATTTGCTCAACTTCTGGGGATCCTGGAGTTGCTCGAGAGCACCGAATTGCGAAAAATCCAGCAGGACTACAGGAACTGACTGACAGTCCATGACGCCCAACAATCGCTCCAACTGCTTCATTCTGTCTGCCTGTAAGGTCGTCTGCACATTACCCTGGAGTCGTTTCAGAAGATTAGCAGTGATCTGGTATCTCGCTTCGGTCATCGGCACACCTCGAAGGGAGTGCCTGAAGTTCCACTCGATCCAGTCTCCTAAGACAGTATCGGTAATGGGAGTGATTGTGCCAATCCCTTGTTCGAGGAGGGTCGTCCTCCTTAAGGTCTCCAGGATCCTTTCAGGATCCGGACCTATCCCTCCGTCCTCCTCCTGGAAAAAGTGCAATGCCGAGAAGTCCAGGGTACCGTGGGAACAGGTATGCAGCATTTCGAGCGCCTTCATCTTCTCTACGAGGTTCAAGCTGGTGGAATGCAGAAGACTGCTAAAATAGAGGTGAAGGTTCCCTCGGGTTAGTTCAATGGTATACACCTCGGCGAACTCCCGAGGAGTCTGCAACTGGAGCTCCTCTCGTCTGGCGCCTTCCACTACAGACCGGATATAGAAAGGATAATGGTCCAACTGACTGACAATGGCCGAACTCAACTCCGGCGCCAAGGCAACGCCGAAGCGCTCACACAAATTCTCCAAGAGCTGTTTGGCCCCTTGTGCATCAAGACTGCGCAGGGGATAGACGACAACATTGCCGGGGATTTCCACTGTATTAAACAAGCTCTGAAGAGCGTGCGCTGAAAACCCGGAAAGCAGATGAGGAGTCCGCCGAGACGACAGGGCCGAGAGGAAGTCCCCCGATAGCAGTGTCAGTTCCTCTTCTGACTTCAAGGAGGCAATATGAGGGAAATCATCAACAATTACAAAGGAACTCAAGCCTGTGTTCAAGGCTGCGGTTAGAGGAAAGTGGATGGCCAATCGAGAAAGGGCCTGCAAATCCTTTTTCCGGAGCCCGGAATGGAAATGATCCACCAGTTCGACCAGCCAGGGGTGCTTGCTTTCATAGGCCAGTTGAAAGGCGTAGTTGAGGCCGAACTCTTCCGTGCAGCCCAGCTCGGCATCTCGTCTCAAGAAAGCCAGGAATTGAAAGATGTTTCGGAGGAAATACTCCCGGCAAAAAGCTTCTGCCGAAGAGACACACTTGGGGATAGCATGATAGAAGGGCATCACTGCTTCCTGCTCGAGGAACAGCCGCCGGTAAACTCGCTTCAGAATCTCACTCTTTCCGGATTTCCGAGGCCCACTGAGGAAGAGGCTGGGGGTCAGCGCTCGAGCCGCATCCAGGCCGGCATGAAAAAGCCTCTGGATATCTGCCTCCCTATCAAAAAACTCCTCTTCGGGAAGAAGACTAAGAATGCTGATAGGTTGAAGTACGCTCGCCAATGTACCTAGCTCTCGATTCCTGCACAATCACGGTCCAAATGGAGGTTTAACCCGCTTGCTCCGATCAAAGACGGCCACTTGATTCTTTCCGCCGACTTTGGCCAGGTAGAGCGCCTTGTCGGCGTTACCGATCAGTTCCTGTACACTCTCAGCCTCTGCAGGATAGGAAGCTATCCCCAAGCTCACTGTGACCTTTACGGCAATCTGGAAGGTCTGATCGGGAAAGAAATGTCCCGCAATGCTGCTGCGGATTCTCTCGGCCACAGACCAAGCCGCGGCGACTTCTGTAATCGGGAGAATGACGGCGAATTCCTCCCCGCCGTATCTCGCCACCAGGTCAATGGTCCTGACTGACCCGCGAATCAGGCTAGCCACAATTTTCAGGGCCTCGTCTCCAACCAGGTGCCCATAGGAGTCGTTGTAATTCTTGAAATCGTCGATATCCAACATGATCAGTGAAACAGAATGTCCGTGGCGCTTGGCCCTCTCGATCTCTTCAGTCAGGCGTTCCTGAAAGAACCTGCGGTTGAAGAGATCCGTCAACGCATCCGTGATCGAAATCTTTTTCAGATCCTCCGTCCTCCGAGAGGACTCAGCTTTTTCAAGCGTAGCCGTCACGTGGCCCGCCAAGGCTTCCAAGCGCCGTAAATCTCGCTTCTGAAACGACTCTCCCTTAATCCGGTCGGCCAGATTAAGCACTCCAATTTTATGCTGTCCGGAGATGAGCGGAACACTCATAAACGAGCCCGTCCGATAACGAGAGCGCCGATTCCCCTGGAGGCTCATCTCTTTTTCGAGATCCCTCACCAGTAGAGATCGTCCGCTTTTAAAGACCTCTCCGGCTATGCCTTCTCCTGGCTTGATTCTAAGCCGTTCCACAATCTTCTCATTGATACCCCTGATCGCCTTGACAACCAGGCCCTGGCCGCCTTCCTCCAAAAGGAGAATCGAGCCCTTTTCAGACTGGAACACTTCAGTAATTTTAGCCAGAATTCTCTGACAAAGATCCCTCAAGCTGGCCTCAGCGTTGGCAGTCGAGACAAAGTCATCCACTGCCGATAGTACTGCCGCCTGGTCGCGAAGCTCCTGCTTCAACTGCAAGTTCTCCAGAGAGACTCCCAGGTGACGGCAGAAAGTCTGTAGCAATTGAAGCACTTCGCCCGGCATAGGAACATTGTAGATTTGGAGGATCGAGGTCAAGTCCTTCCCAAAACACATGGGGAAGCTCAGGACCGAATGCACTTCTTCAGGATAACCCATCTTAAGAAGGTGGTAGGTCTCATCGATAAAATGCCACTGCCCCTGCCGGAGGGTTTGGAGCATATCGCCGGCGGAAACACTCAGTTCCTGCCGGGGAGCCAATAGATCCCCCATGACCGCAGCAGCCTGGAAGTTTGCCCCCTCGTCGCTTCCCAGGAGAATTGCGGTCTCCTGAACTTCAAAGAGAACACCTAGCGCTTCCAAGATAAGCCGAAAAGCCTTTTCCTGCGAAGTCTCCAGGGAAATCAGACCGGAAAGCTCATAGAGAGTGTCGAGCTGGGAGGCATGGTTCTTGATCTTTTGGACGAGTGGAGAGTCATGAGAAACCGAATTAACAATCGATTGAATCAGCCGGGCCGTGCGCTCAAAGTATTGGCCCCCCTGGAATTTCAGAGTATTCTCCCAATCCACAAAAACATAGTCGCGCAGTTCATATTTTGGCGCCTGTCTACTGAAGCTCGAGAAGTCCTGGTAATTTTGAAAAACCCTCCCCCCGAGCAAGACGAAGCAGATAATCCCTTCACGATAAACGGGAGTCGCGAAGTTGTATAGATGCGCATGACATTTGAAGATCCTTAACGGTCCACCCTTTGCAGACTGGCTCAGCATGGAGCCACAATCGGCCTCGCAGAGGCGGATCCCGTCCTTTGTTTGTTGGATGGCTCCACAGATTGGGTTAGGCCGGCTTGCACTCAGAAGATACTCGTTGGCATCATAAGCTACCAAAGTCAGGCCAACGAGCTCTGCGATCTCGTTAAGCAGTCTCTGCCACTGAGCATGTTCCTCAGCTTGTTTCGGGGCAGGCCTGTTTAACTTGTTTTCCATGGAAAAGGGTTCTGCGACACAGCTCTTGTGAGATGAAGGTCATAGTCTTGTTGCATCACTAACCCAGATCATATTAAGACGAAATGACAAGACCATTCTACAATAGGGCAATCAGTCGTCCAAAGCGAGGGCGGCCTTAACCCTTTTTGGGGCTTGATATGCAAAGACTTATCGCAGATAGAGCCTATTTCCGATGGCTTCAATTTGAAAAGAGGAAAATAATTGGACGAATCTGGCTCTCCTTATCAAAAAGGAGTATTTTTTTTCTTAAAGGCGGCCTTTCAAAACGAGGGAGAGATGATTCCGAAGGAATGCGGGCGAATCAGCGGCACAAAGGTCCGAGGACGACTTAACCCGATTTTGTCAAAAGAAGCAGTTTGTTGCGCAAGGTTGTATTCTCCAAGGCCATTCCAGCCTGGAAGAGGAGGACTTCAAGCAGGTCTGTTGAGCGGATCCGTTGTTGACTGTCCCCATTATCTCCATAGAGCAGGGCAATGACCTTACCCTGGCTGATAACAGGCAAAATTGCTACCTCGTTGGGGAGACGCCGAGTAATTCTTCCGATCAGGCCTTTTCCCCATTCCCCTTCCAGCAGGACGCCACGATACGGATTCATGGTCTCAGAGAAAGACTTGAAGATGGATGCGTCATGTAATGGCACCGATACCTGGTAGGCCTCTTGATGTTCCGAACCGGCCGAGTGCAGAAACCCGAATCCTCCGCAGGCAACCAGCATTTCACGAGAAACCACAAAGAAAAGACCCCGATCAAAGAATTCGCTGGCCAAGCGCAAAATCAGCAACGAAACTTCGGTTGATTCGCGGGGGCGAGCCAGTTCTTCCGAGATTTCCCGCAACAACTTGGTGCACCGACGGTCTTCTGACGGTTCCATTCTCTCTAATGCTGGGACGGGTTCCTCGGTCTCCACTTCAGCGATCAACCGCGAAGGAGAGAACGATTCATCAATCTGCTGTCCGGACTTCCGCGTGTCCTGGAGATAAGCCACATCCAGCAGAACGTGCTGCGGATCAAGCAGGACGAGGTCTGAGGGCAGAATTGCATCGGTCTGGAAGCTGAAACTCCCCTCTTCAAGATTGACGATGTCATTGAGCGTCTCGATGACCTGCTGGCGCATAGCCGCCCTGAGGTCTTCCGATTTAAGGATATCTCGCTTGAGGATGATTTCTCCCAATGGAAGTCCTGTCTGAGACTGCTCAGCCAGGCAGACCTCCAGATCCATCCGCGAAATCAGTTTCTGCTTCAGCAACAGTTGTCCCAAGCGGTTGGAGAGGTCCGGTCTGGATGCCGAGACCACGTATCCCTTCTTAAAAGCAATGGAACTCCGCCCGTCGACCGTATTGACGTAGAGCACTCCCGTCTTCTGGCTGCTTGCCAGAATCTGAAAAATGTCGGCCAAAGCCAGGTCTTCCAGGCTTCCAATAATGCTCAAGGCCCAACCTCGTTTTTGACGATCTCTCTGAAGAAACTGGTCCCTGACCCGAAATTCGACCCATAATCTTCAGCCGCTGACCTTCCCGATATCCTCCAGGAATGAGAATACGCGGCCGAATACCAATGCGTCCCTCCATTTCCTCATCGGACGATTCCTGTTCCAATCTTAGGCTAAGTAGGACATTAGCTCTAAATGCGAGGTTCGGAATAAGGCACAGGAGCCATTCTCGCCAAAATAGCCCCAAACAGCCCATCCCCGCGCACCTGTTCAGCAGAAGAGGCGCTTCTCGAATGTGCTAAAGCCTGGGCCTCGGCAGGCCATTTTTATTTTCAAAACTCCTGCTGGAAAGTATCCCAAACCATGGTCTTGGGTTAAGGTCTCTGACTCGAAGGCTGTTCAAACACTCCTTCTGGAATTCTCCCCTCAGAGTTGGCGGGAGGCTCTATTTCAAGATACCTGCAGAACGTAGGAGCCAAGTCAATTAACCGTGCGGGACCGAGGTTTATGCGCTTTCTCAGCTCCGGCCCTGAAAGAAGGAAGCCAGTCCGGGCAGTGATCCAGCATAGGGCATGATTCCCGGTTGGAACTTGCCTCCTTGTCACCGGTTCACCGATCAACCCTCCTTGGGGAGCATATCCCGTGGCGAGTTCATAATAGAGATCGCCCCAAAAGGTCCACCCATCCCTGCTGCCGCTGCGCCGCTCAAAGGATTTATAACCCGTCTTACCACAGGGTGGCCAGTTTCCGGATCTCGCACTGCAAGCAAGGCCTTTTCGGTAAAACACAACACCCCGCATCGGTAAAGGTGGATGCCGGCATGGCCCCAGAATCCGCCGGTCTTCTCCTGGAACGATCTCACCAACTCCGGCCGGGTAGAGGTCCGGCGATAGACCCAGGAATGAACGAGCAGGAATCTTCCCTGGCTGTGGTCGAGTTGGAAAAGACGAAAATAAACCGGCTCGTTTTCGCCATCCATGAGCACCTAAACCGGCTGTCCAAATCGATCCCAAGTCTTCAAGGCAGCAAGATCTCCATTCTTGAGTGCCTGGGAGTAGTCGGGCGATTCGACTGATTTCAACAGGAGGAAACGCCGCTTGTCAGACTTGAGTGGAGTAACGATCATGGAATCGTAACCAACGATTGGATCCTCGGGGGAATCGAAGACAATGCCGTAAAATGTGGTCCGGCTAATTTGGAAACTGAATTCCCTTGCTTGCCCTTTGGAAAGGAAGGTCGTGCAGCTTCCACCCATGCCGAATACCAGATTTCGGCAATTCGTGTTGCCGAATCCTGAATTCGCCTTACGAGGTCTGTCTCTTCAAGAGCATAGAGGCGGCTGTAGTAATCATCAGAGTGACGTTCATCCGTGGCAGGTTCCCGGGAGTTAACTTGTCCGCCGACAGAACGTGAGTCATTTTCAAGGATCCGACTGCATGCGGCCAACCCATCAAACAAGACCCTGACGACTGCCTCGGGGGTTGGCCGGACAAGCTCGACCGGTTTTGTCTCGAGTTGTTGGCGGATCTGCTGCTCAAACCTCTCGACCAGTTGGGTTTCCCACCTAGCATGAATTCCCAAGTTGCCCGTTAACTGCCCATCGTAATTTTTTGTAGCATGAAAAGGGACGTAGGCATCGGCCACATAATGACCCAGAGCTGCCGCCTGTAGTCGGGCCTCCACCCAATTATCCTTCCGCAATTGTTCGATGAGTTTTCGGTAGACCTCCATAATGCGCCAGGGAAGCCGCCCACTTTGGACTGCCGCGCTCCCGAATGTGCGCAAAAAGGCCGGTTCATCAGCTGGCCAGTGCTCCAGGCGCAGCCCAGCGAACGAATCAACTTCGAAGAAGTGGTCCGCTTCCGGTTCTTGGCCAGCTTGACGCCACAAATCCGGGTCGATGGAGTGTTCTCGGACGAACCGTAGGTTGTTTCGAAAAAAGGTCTGCAAGGGAGGAGGTACCATCCGGATAGCCTGCCCGTTGATCAACTTATGGGCTTGGAATCCCCATGCCCCCGCGGATTCGACTAGCCCAAAAAGGCACACGGCGGTCCATACCGTTATGCAGAAGGAGGTCAATTTCATGGGTTAAAGACTCCAATGATCCAGGAGACCGACGACCTACGGCACCAAGGTACGCAATATCGATGTGACTGTCAATTGGAGGATGGGGGCTGTTTACTGGTCTCCCAGGTTGTAGGACCGCAACTTGCGGTAAAGAGTCTTCGGGGTGATGCCGAGCAGTGTTGCAGCCTTCCCTCGATGCCAATTGACACGATTCAGAGTGGCGAGAATTTGCTCTTTCTCCAAATCTGCCAGACTCTTGGCAGTTGCACCAGGCTTCTTGTCGCTAGGGGCGGGAATAGCTCCCACTTTTTTCCTGTTATAAATCTCGACCGGAAGACACTCGGGGGTCACTTGGCCTTTTTGAGCCAGAACCAAGGCTCGTTCCACGACGTTTCTTAACTCGCGCACATTGCCCGGCCAGGAGTATTGGCGCATCAATTCAATGGCCTCATCTGAAACGGAGATTCTCTCTTCTCGAACCATTTTGCCCAGGAAATGCTCCACCAGTAGGGGGATATCGTCCACACGTTCGCGCAAAGGAGGGATATCCAGGATGACTGTATTGATCCGATAGAGGAGGTCTTGACGAAATCGGTTCTCTTCAACCTCGCGGGGAAGATTTTTGTTCGTCGCAGCCACCACGCGAATGTCAACCTTGACCTGTTTCGTCCCCCCCACGCGGAAGAACGACTTGGTTTCCAGGACTCGCAGCAATTTGACTTGAAGCCGCTGGCTTAACTCTCCGATCTCATCCAGAAAGAAGGTCCCTCGATCAGCTAGTTCAAAGAGACCGGGTTTGGAATTGTCCGCACCGGTGAAGGCCCCTTTCTCATGTCCAAACATTTCGCTTTCCAGCAAGGTCTCCTGAATGGCGCCACAGTTAATATCGATAAACGGACCCTGGCTGCGCGGAGAAAGACGGTGAACGGCCTGTGCCACCAGTTCCTTGCCAACGCCACTTTCGCCAGTGATCAGGATGTTCGATTCGGTTTTGGATACCCTCTCAGCGAAAACCAACAGATCTTTCATCTTCCGGTCTTTGGTCACAATGTCCGGCATTTTTTCCTTGCGACTCAAGCGGGTCTGCATATACAGGTTTTCTTTGACCAGCTCTCGACGTTCTGAGGCCTTGCGAATCAAAACATCCAGCTCCTCGATCTTGCAGGGCTTAGTCAAGTAGTCATAGGCCCCCGACTTCATTGCCTCGATTGCAGTCTGAAGAGTCGCGTTGCCAGTCAGCATGATGACCTCAGGAGAGGGGTCAGCCTGCTTCAACACCTTGAGAGCCTCAATCCCGTTCAGGTTAGGCATCATGATGTCCATCACCACCACATCGTAGTCGACCTTGTCACAAAACTCCACGGCGCTGCGGCCATCGTTGGCAACGGACACATCGTATCCCCGGCGGACAAGTTCCTTCTGCAATATCAGACTAAAATTCTTCTCATCTTCTGCGATCAAAACCTTGGGGTTCCTGCTGTCAGTCATATCCTTTAACCTTTCACTGGGACGGTCGGAAAATAAATCTGGAACAGACTGCCCTTGCCGACCTCTGAAGTCACCTTGATAAAACCCTCGTGGCTGCGGACGATTCCATAGCAAATGGATAACCCCAGCCCTGTCCCTTTACCCACCGGCTTTGTTGTAAAGAAAGGATCAAAGATCTTGTTCAGGTGTTGCTGGGGAATTCCGGCCCCTGTGTCCTGAAACTCCACGCAGACCATGGTCAGACCATTACGAATCTCAGTGCCCGTGCGGATTGTCAGGATTCCAGACTCATTCATAGCATCCACAGCATTGATCGCCATGGCCAGAAAGACCTGTCGCAATTCGCTGTCATTCCCAACGATGGGAGGACAGGCGGAATCCAGGTCCTTAATGACTGTGATTTTGCGGAATGCCTTGTGATGGCTGAGCAGTTGGAGAGTGTGCTCCAACGTCCCATTAAGACTGATTTCCTCTTGCAGGAGCTCTTTGGCGCGACTGAAGTTGAGCAGATTGTCAATGATGCTCTTGCATCGGCGTATCTCATCGTCGATGATTTTTAAGTATTCGGGGAAATCTTCAAAGGCCTGTGTGCGCAACAGGCTGGGATCATTGGACCGTGAGATCAGCCCCTCGACGCACCCCGAGATCGCCGCCAGGGGGTTGTTAATCTCATGGGCGATCCCCGCGGCAAGTTTCCCGATCGAAGCCAGTTTCTCATTGGTGAAAAGAGACTCTTCCAGCCGCTTCCGGTCGGAGATGTCCTCCCCCAAGGTTATTACATGGGTGATGGCACGGCCATCAACCGACATTGGGATCTTGCGAAGGTGGTAATAACGCTTTTCTCCCGAGCTGAAGGAGACTGTTTCTTCCTCAAAGGTGCTGCCATTACTGAATACTCTGTCGAATTCGTCCTTTAGCTTCTC
>JBGOTQ010000306.1:0-9612 GCA_041476565.1 Terriglobia bacterium
CCCTGATTCACCATCAAAAAAGATGAGATTAGGTTGAGAAGGGTGAAAACCCCGCTGGCATGCGGCTTTCGCAGCATGTAGAATGTCTTTGCGGAAGAAATCATTCACCAACGGGGTGAACCAATCATGGCACAAGGTTTACTGGGATTCAAGTACGAGCCCGAGAGCAGTCGGGTGGGGATGACGGCGTTAGGGGGATTGCCGCTGTACCTGGAATTGGCGTCGGTGCTGAAGCTGGGGCAGTGGCTGGACCAGCAGGTGGGGGTGCGGCGGGAAGGGCAAGGCTGGACGGATGCTCAGATGGGGATGGCGCTGATTTTATTAAATCTGGCGGGCGGGACCTGTGTGGAAGATTTGAAGAAGCTGGAAGAGGATGAAGGATTTTGCCAGGTGTTGCGGCGGGGGGAGTTGGCCGGGTTGCCCAGACGGCAACGGCGGGAACTGGAGCGGCGTTGGCGAAAGGAGAAGAAACGGGTGGTGCCCTCGCCCTCAGCCGTGTTTCGCTATTTAGCAGCCTTTCACGATGAGGAGCAGGAGCAGCAGCGGGAGGAGGGGAAAGCCTTCATCCCGGTGGCGAACCGTTACCTGCAGGGGTTGATGGAAGTGAATCGGAAGTTAGTGGAAGCGATGTATCGACGGCAGGGGGGAGAGATAGCGACGCTGGACCAGGATGCCACGCTGGTGGAGACGGGCAAAGAGGAGGCCTTGTTTTGTTACCAACACTACCGAGCCTATCAGCCCTTTAACACCTACTGGGCCGAACTGGGGGTGTTGCTGCACAGTGAATTTCGAGACGGCAATGTGCCGGCCGGCTATGAGCAGAGGCGGGTATTGGAAGCAGCGCTGGAGTTGTTGCCGGCGGGGGTAAAAAGGGTGCGGCTGCGCTCGGACACGGCCGCCTATCAGGTGGAATTATTGAAGTACTGTGCGGAGGGCAAACATCCTGGTTGGGGACGAATTGAGTTTGCCGTGGGGGTGGATGTGACGCCGGAATTTCGCCGGGCGGTGGGAGAGGTGGAGGAAGACGAGTGGCAGCCCCTGTATCAGCTGGTCGAGGGGGAGCAGCGCAAGACGGGACGGGAATGGGCGGAAGTCTGCTTTGTGCCGTCCTGGGTAGGGCACAGTAAGAAGGGTCCGGACTATCGTTTCCTGGCGACGCGGGAGGTGATCGACAACTGTTTGCCGGGGATGGAACAGGCGCAGTCGCTGCCTTTTCCGACCCTCGAGATGCATCGGCAACGCTACAAGATCTATGGGATCGTAACCAACCTGGATTGGGAAGGCGGAGAGCTGATTGCCTGGCAGCAGCAACGCTGTGGGAAATCGGAAGAGATGCACGCGGTGATGAAAGAGGATCTAGCCGGAGGGACCTTGCCCTCGGGGGATTTTGGAGAGAATGCGGCCTGGTGGGGATTCATGATTTTAGCCCTGAATCTGAACGTGGCTCTGAAGCGCTGGGTGCTGGGCGGGGAGTGGGTCCACAAGCGGATGAAAGCCATCCGCTTTGGTCTGATCCATTTGCCGGGCCGGGTGCTGGAACGCTCGCGCCAATTGGTGATTCGTCTGAGCCAGCGCTGTTCGGCCTACAAGCTCTTGCTCCGAGCTCGACAAAAAATCCTCCATTGGGTTCCCTTACCAGCCGGCTAGTCAGAGAAAAGACCCCAGCCATTGTCAAGACCGAGAGGAAGCAAACTCAATTCGAAGCAGAAGTGTTGCCACAAAAAGGACAACATGGGGATGCTCGGACCCCGTGCTACCAACCAGACACGGTTGGCTCGATCCCACAACATTACTTTGATCCCGAAAGCTTCAGAATCCCCATTCCTAAATCCAACGCCCCCTTAGGCGGTGGATTTAGGGCCCCTTTCTCCCTTGTATTATGAAAACAATGTACAAGGTGTGGGCAAATGCAGTTATCTGGATGCTCAAACCTTGAGGCACCAGGACCTCGTGGGTCGGATGGATGAGTATGTGCGTAAGATCACTCGGGAAGTGAATCTGTTCGATAATGTGATTCTCGAGATTTGCGATGAGCCTTCGCTGTTCACGTCGCATGCGGACGCGGGTCCATGGGTTAGCCATTTTATAGGGGTGATAAAAAACGCTGAAAGTGACCTTCCAAAGAAACATTTGATTGCTCAAGAAGTGGAGGGACCAGTGGGGGGACCTATTGACCTATCGGCTAACCCGAATGTGTCGATTGTGGTTGGACAGTATGTTTGGGAGGGCGGGTCCGAGCAAATGGGAGGGATGAAGGCGCTCGACTTCGAGTATGGCCACAACAAGGTCATTGAACTCAACGAAACCGCTTATTATCCTGTCTGGTACAAAGGCGATCAGGTTGCCGCTTCGCGAGTAGAAGCGTGGGAGTTCCTGGTGGGAGGAGGAGCCAGCTTTAATCAATTGAACGGACGCTTCACGTCCCAGGACCCGGCTGGAAAGACGCCCGACAACGCCCAGGTCTTAGCTGGCCTTCAAAATTTGAAAAACTTTATTACCAGCTTTGACTTCCTCAAGATGCGTCCGGATAAGACCTTCATCCCGAGTGAAGTCCCGAAGGGAGCCTACCGACGGAGCATCAGCCAAACCGGTGAACAGTATGCTTTATATCAGCACCACAGCAAGCTCGAAGAACGAAACCACTACTATGTCGTAACGCCTGGAGAGTATCACGAGGAGATTGTGGTTAACTTGCCGGCCGGCACCTATAAAGCGGAGTGGATCGACCCCGCTTCCGGTTCGGTCATCCATGCAGAAAGCTTTACTAACCAAAGCGGAAATCGAACATTTACAACTCCTCCTTACGCAGTGGACATTGCACTGCGGATCAAACGCGTTCGTTAGCTTTTTCTCAATCTCTCTTGATGCAATAGGCCAGTTAAACGGGGGATTCTGGGATAAGCGGGGGACCGCTGTCCCTTCGCGAAGCCGCAGACAACGTGGCAAACGTGCCCTCGCAGGGCAACAGCGGTC
The DNA here is from genome assembly GCA_041476565.1 of Terriglobia bacterium. GTDB lineage: Bacteria > Acidobacteriota > Terriglobia > Versatilivoradales > Versatilivoraceae > DATKMG01. The sequence continues at coordinate 2,974 of JBGOTQ010000306.1, forward strand.
ACCCGCTCGGCCCTCCATTTGTAACTGACCCAGTACCCTACCACTGTCTTTATGCTTGACACCCCGGACTAGTCTTGGTAAAGGTTTTGCTATATCCGTTTTTGATTGCTACCCAGAGAAGGCTATCAAGCAAACCAAGCAACGCTCTTTCGTTGAAAGAGAGATTGGATGTTCTGCCTTCCTGGTCTGGTTGAATCGTTTTCCGAAATCGAATTTCACCAAAAACATAGAACTTTAACTGACAAAAGAGATCAACGTACCAATCAGAGGAGTGAGGCTATGAGACGCACCTTAGTTTCGACTCTGGGAGTTGTTGTCACCCTTGGCCTTTGCTTGTCGACCGGCTGGGGGCAATCCCTTTCCACATTGCGAGGCACCGTTACCGATCCGTCCGGGGCGGTAGTGCCGGGTGTTGAGGTTACGGTGGAGGATCAGGACGCCAGCGTCAAAGTCCGAACCATCTCCACGGATAGCCAGGGCAATTACGAGATGCCCGATTTGAAGCAGGGCCGCTACCGTCTGAAGGCGGTCAAGGCAGGTTTTGCGACCTATCAGGTCAACGATGCCATGTTGGCCAGCGACCAGAACAAGCGGGTCGACATCCAATTGCAGATAGGTGAGACAGGAACGAAGGTAGACGTCAGTGGAGCCGCAGCTACCATTGACACGGAGGACGCTAAAATCGGAGGCGAAGATCTTCCCGATCTCAGAGCGGATCAAGTTCAATTTCACCACCATGATTTCCAACCTGTTTAACCACCCCAATTTCTATACTCCGGGCAACGACATTTCCGTTCCAGGCGTCGCCGGAGTGATAGGGGCGGGAGGCGGACAGCACGGCTTCTTTAGCGCAGAGAAGAGCGGCGCGCGCATGGTGGAGTTCCGTTTGCGCCTGGAGTTCTAACAATGGCGCGCTTAAATGACGGCACGCCACGTCTGTCTGTCAATTGTCATGTTTACAGATTCAGGTCTGTAAGAAGTGGGCCATGACCTTTTCAAATTCACCACCGCCGATGAAAATGGCGGTCTGGGGGGAGCCACGATTGATTCGCTTCTTAAATCAATTGTGGGCTTTTCATATGGGGTCAAAAGCCCACGACAAACCAAAAGCGGTTTGTCGTGGCTACCAAAACTCGATTTTCATGAAAGTCGTTTTTGTGTCGAAGATGAAGTCGGATCCTGAATGCATCTCGAGATTTCTAATTCTTAAGAGGAGCTTCTGCAATGAGTCCTAAGAGAACCCGCAGGGATTTCTTGAAAGTGAGTAGTGCTGTGGCGATGGCTTCAGCCCTGAGCCCCAGCAAGCGGCTGTTCGCTGAAGGTGACAAGAAAGTGAGAATCGGCTTTGTCGGCGTCGGCATGCGCGGTTCCGGCCTGTTGGAAATTGCCCTGGCCATGCCAGGTGTGGATGTACCCGCTATTTGTGACATCAACCGGGATCACCTGGAAAAAAATCTGGCAGTAGTTGAAAAGGCTAGAGGAAAACGTCCAGAAGGCTATGGACGCGGCGATGAGGATTTCAAACGGCTCATGGACCGTGACGACCTGGATGCCGTGATCATAGCTACTTACTGGCACTGGCATACGCCCATGGCCCTCTACGCCATGAAGACCGGCAAATACGCGGGCGTGGAAGTGCCAATTGGCATCACGATGGACGAACTTTGGCAACTAGTGAAGACGCAAGAGGAAACCAAAGTCCCCTGCATGATGCTGGAAAACTGGAGTTTCCGTGGCGAAAACCTGGCAGTCCTGAACATGATCCGGGCTGGATTACTTGGTGAGATTATCCATTGCCATTGCGCCCATTCACACGACTGCACCGACATCTGGTGGTTCGACAAAGACGGCATGCCGCGCTGGACCGGCCAATACCTCCTCAAGCGTAATGCGGATCAGTACCCCACCCACAGTCTTGGGCCCGTGTTGAGCTGGATGGACATCAATTGCGGAGATGCCTTTGACACGGTGGTCTCCATGGCCAACCGTTCCATCAGCATCAATGACCATTTCCGCCGTAAGTTCGGTCCGGATCATCCCATGGCCAAGCAACAATTCAAGCAGGCCGACATGGTCACATCAATAGTCAAAACCAAGAAGGGGAACACGATTGTCATCAACAACGACATGCAGACACCGCGGCCCTATGACAACCGTTGGGAGATCGAAGGGACACGAGGGCTTTACAACGAACAGCGCTGGTCGGTGTTTATGGACGGACTGGTTCCTAAAGGAAATGACCATCACGTCTGGGAGCGGCTGGAACCCTACGAGAAAAAGTACGAGCACCGCCTCTATAAAGGGCTGGGAGACCCCGAGCAAAGGAAGGCACGCGGGGTGTTCGGCCATGGAGAACCGGATTACCTGGAACTTCAGGAGTTCGTGAACGCCGTCCGGAACAAGGCACCCACGCCGATTGACATTTATGACTCGGTGACCATGAGCGTGATTATTCCGCTTTCAGAAGAATCGATCGCCAAGGGTAGTGCCCCTGTGTCATGCCCAGACTTCACCGGGGGCCAATGGAAAACTCGAAAGCCTTATTTTGCCCTCGAGATTTGAGCGCCCGGAAAACTCCATCCCACAAGTGAAAGGGAAGTCTATGTCATTTAAGAACGCCAAGAACATGAAGACACCGAGTCCACCAAAGGGTGGATTCCAGGGCTTAAATCCTGCAGAAATTCCGGCAGGTGTGATCGGGTTGGGCCTGATGGGCACCAGCATTATCGCTTGCCTACTAGCGGCCGGACATCCGGTCGTGGGCGTGACTCGGAATCTCGCCAAGCACCGGAATGCCAAACGCCACGCTTTGGCGTTGCTGAAGCAGATGGCCAAAGAAGGCCTACTGAAGCGTTCTCCGGGCCGGCTCATCCAGAACTTTACTGTCTCGGAGGATTACGCCAGTCTAGCAGACCGGCAGATTGTTATCGAGTCGATCATCGAGAGCCTTGAGACAAAGAAGGAAGCTCTCGCCAGGGTGGAAGAAGTAGTTGCACCGGGAACACTGATTGGGAGCAACACATCAGCCATCCCTGTCACTATTCTCCAGGAAGGAACACGGCATCCGGAGCGAATCCTGGGAATCCACTGGGCCGAGCCAGCCCACGTGACGCGGTTCATGGAGGTCATCTGCGGCAATCACACTCGGATGGACTACGCCGAGCGAGTGGTCGCCATGGCGCGTCATTGGGGAAAAGAGCCGTCCCTCTTGCGGAGGGACATCCGCGGTTTTATTACCAACCGAATTATGTATGCCATGTTGAGGGAAGCGTTTTACCTAGTGGAAAACGGTTACGCCACCATCGAAGACGTGGATCGGTCTCTACGCAACGATTATGGCTACTGGATCACCTTTGCCGGACCCTTCCGCTTCATGGACCTGACCGGGATTCCTGCCTATATGGCGGTCATGAAGGATCTGTGGCCGGAGTTGAGTTGTGAGACCAAGGTTCCTCCGTTAATGGAAAGTGTGGTTCAATCAGGAGCCCGAGGAGTGTCGAACGCTCAGGGCTTCTATTCCTATACACCAGAAGAGGCCAAAAACTGGGAAAAGTTGTTCTTGAAATTTACCTATGAGATCCGGGCCCTCGCCATGAAGTATCCTGAAGACATCGGGAAGAGAACCAGCCGGCCAAAAGAGAAGACGAAGGATTCTTAAAGACAATGAGACCTCCAGAGACTCATGCAAATCATGACAGAAGATGAGATGAGAAACAGGACGAAAGTGCCCCGTGACCTTATTCAGGCTTGCCACCACGGATGAAAATGTATCCGATTCCCCCTTTGAAGGGGGCGAGGGGGATGTCTCCGTTCCGGACTGGCCGGTTTTCTCGAAAAAGGGACAACCTCCCGGCAGCCATGTCTGCCGACCCCCTTTGCCAAGGGGGATTTTCCCGAAAACTACGACTTGGATTTCCATCTTGGGTTTCTGCCTTGCCACAGTCTCCTCAGCGGAAGGGCACAACCTCCTCCTGCCCGCTCTTCAGAAGATCCATTATGGCCAGGGTTCATTACCCCTTCGCTCCCTGGTTGTTCGACTGTCCCGCGGTGCCAGCACGGAAGACCGCTTTGCGGCCCAACAACTCGCGGCCTGTTTATCTCTACGGATTGGGCATTCGATCCCGGTGGTGGAAGGGCCGGGAACGGCACAATCGATTCTTCTGAATTGTCGCGGAGGATTAGATCCCCTGCCACTTCCGGATGAGAGGCCGGGCCCTGACTCCCGGGAGTCCTATGCCATCCAGGTGACTGCTGAGGGTGCCGAAGTGCACGCCCGATCATCCGCCGGTCTTTTCTACAGCGTCCAAACCTTGTGTCAACTGGTGGAAGGGGTGGCCGAACAGGCTGTTCTCCCCCAGGTGGACATCCAGGACTGGCCCTCACTTGCCTACCGAGGAACGATGGTTGACATGAGTCATGGCCCGCTGCCGAGTGAAGAGGAGGTCAAGCGACAGTTGGACTTGTTGGCCTGTTACAAGGGCAACCAGTACTACTTTTACAATGAAGCCAGCATTGAACTGGAAGGCTACCGGATCCTGAATCCCAAGGGCCGCTTCACCCGGGAGCAGATTAAAAGGATTATTGCTTATGCTCGCGAACGACATATTGACGTCGTTCCATGCCTGGAGCTGTATGGCCACCTGCACGACTTGTTCCGCATAGAACGATTTTCCGATCTGGCGGTTTTTCCGCATGCCGGGGAATTCAATCCCACCAATCCGAAAGTTAAAGAACTCCTGGACAATTGGGCGGAGCAGTTCGCCCGCTTGTTCCCCAGTCCATTTGTGCACGTGGGATTCGATGAGACCTGGCAGATCAGTAACCTGGCCAAGCAGGGAGCTGGGTTAACTCCAGCCAAGCTCTTCGTTGAGCAATTGAGAAACGTCGCCGGCCTTTTCCGGCAGCATGGAAAACGAGTGATGGCCTGGGCCGACATCATGATCCATTATCCGGAAATCATTTCGGAATTACCCTCCGGCATCATTGCTATCCCGTGGACCTATGATGCTGAGAAGAGTTACCAACCCTTCCTGGAACCGTTGGATAAACACAACATGCCGTATCTCGTAGCTCCGGGCGTCCGCTGTTGGGGCGAGATCGCCCCTGATTATGATCTCACGTTTGCCAACATTGGCGCTTTTCTTAAAGCGGGCCGCGAAGCTAAGGCCATTGGCATGATTAACACCGTCTGGTCGGACGAATCCCAACTGCTGATGCGCCAGTCCTGGCCCGGGATGGCCTTTGGAGTGGTGGCTGCATGGCAGGCGACTCCAATTGATCAATCGAAATTCCTTGAAACTTATGCCCGGATAACATACCCCTCCGCGGTGGCATCACAAGTGGCCCTAGCTCTCCAGAAACTCAACCGCGCCGAGGGCCACCTGCAGAAAGTCCTGGGGCAGGAAACCATGCAGGCCCTGTGGCAGGATCCCTTGGATCCCGAGGTTTTGAAGAGAGTGGGGCAACAGCGGGAAGACTTGCGGCAGACAAGGTTGCTGGCTGAGGAAGCCACCGATCACCTGGACGAGGCCTTGTCGCTGGGGGGCGATTCCCTGACATTAAACAGCTTCCTGGTGGGCAGCCGTCTCCTCGATTATGCTGGAATGAAGTTCCTCTACGCATTGGAAATCCCGGAGCGATGGGCAAAGCTGGGCGATCGACCGGACTCCAACCAATGGTGGAACGAATTTGAAGCTGAAGTGATCGAGCAGAATCATGGACGCATCATCGATCTGATGGAAGCCATCAGCGAACTTCGGGAAGACTACCGAGCTGCGTGGCTTTCAGAATACACTCCCTACCGGCTGGCCGTAGCGATGGGACGGTGGGATGGTGAGTACCAGTATTGGCGCGCTATGCAGGAAAGACTCCGGGCGTTCTCAAGGAATCGGAAAGACGGAGAGCCCTTGCCTTCCTTGCAGGCTGTGATCCGGGAGGGGCATTGAATATGCATCGCCGATCCTTTTTCAAATCAACCGCCGCTGTCACGGCATTATCCTATGGACGGATCCTGGCTGCCAATGAGCGGGTACGCATTGGCGCTATCGGAGTTGGCGGCCGCTGCCGCTATTTGCTGGAACAACTGAACAGGCTTGGCGGCAATGAACTGGTTGCCGTCTGCGACGTGTATGAGCCGCACCGCCAGGAAGCCAGGGAAAAACATGGGCCACAAGCCAGGGAATTTCTGGATTACCGTCAACTCCTCGAGCAGAAAAACATCGACGCCATAGTGATCGGATCCCCTGATCACTGGCACGTGGCCATGACAATTGACGCCGTGAGCGCTGGAAAAGATGTGTATGTCGAGAAGCCGGTGACGCACACTATCGAGGAAGGGACGACCCTTCAGAAGGCCGTGGACGAATCGAAACAGGTGGTTCAAACCGGCATGCAGCAGCGCAGCTGGCCCCACTTCATCCAGGGGAGAGAGTTGGTTGTCTCCGGAGCCCTTGGCCAGATCACCCTGGTCCTGACCTACTGGTACCAAAACCATCTGGGCGGCAACCAGCCAGAACCGGTTGAATTACAAAAACTGGATTGGAAACGTTGGTTAGGCGCTGCCCCTGACCGCCCCTTTGACCCCATACGCTTCCGTCAGTGGCGCTGGTTCTGGGATTACGGCGGCGGGGCTTTCACGGA
>JBGOTQ010000307.1:0-9606 GCA_041476565.1 Terriglobia bacterium
AGTCGCTATGCTGTGTTTTGCCCTGTTCTTAATAGGCTCTCTGATCTGGTTTATCCCTCCGCTTGCGATGCGGGTGCTTTACCCAAACATCTCAACAATTTGGCCTGGGCTGGCAAACCCACACGAAGCCTCTTATGCCCTGGCTGCTCTGGCCTTACTCCCTAACGGCTTGATCGGCATCATGCTAGCGGCCATGTTTAGCTCTTCGATGGCTAACCTTTCCGGCCTCTTCAATCTTCATGCTGCCATCATATCCAAAGACGTGTATCAAAACCTGTTTGCCAGGAGTGCAGGAGAAAAACAGCTATTGCGAGTTGGGCGGATCACCACCTTTGGGGTGGGTGTGGCCATTACCGGTCTTGCCATCGTTTTGGCGATCACCGGACAGAGTGTCTTCAATGTTATGCTAACCTTTAATACCATCATGTCACTCGCCTATGGTCCCCCCGCACTGCTTGGCCTGGTGCTAAAACGAACCCCCCACTGGTCAGGGCTTTTGAGTTTCACCGTGTCCCTGATCCTTGGTTGCTTGGGCAGCTTTGTATATCATTGGAATTTTGTGACCCGGGTGGCGATCATCGTTCCGGTCGCGGTTGCCGTCTTTCTATTCTCGCGTTTGTTTGAGAAGTCAGATCAAAGCCACGCAGCCGGCCGAGAGGCCCTATTCAAGAGACTAGCCACACCTATCGATGTGGCCTCAGAGCTAAAAGAGACTACGGACTTAACTGGAATGGTCTTTCGGTTTCTTAGCCGGATCACAGCCGTCATAGGCCTCTCCAGCCTGATGTTGATCTTCGTCGCCCCTGCTGGGCAGCGGATCAAAGTTATTTCATATTCTGCAATCCTGCTGGTTTTGGGTGGTTTAATGCTTTTCATTCCTGGAGTGAGGGGGAATGGCAAAAGAAGCCATCCCACAGTCATGGCTTAGAACTGCGGTTCGGGACTACGGTGACCTGTTTTCTCTCCTCACTGCGTCGGGTACGCCATCGCAATCGCAAACATCAGGACTTAATCTCGCGGGGTCGGTTATGGCTTTTCAGCCAGGTTGTGACGGAGGGCATAGAGGGCCAGTTCAAGCCGGTCGCCGAGCCCCAGTTTCTGAAAGATGTTACTGAGGTGGGTCTTGACGGTCTGCTCGCTGATGAACAGCTTCCCCGCGATTTCCTTGTTACGCAAACCCGACGCTACGAGCGCGACAACCTCCTTCTCCCGGATGGAAAGCTCATCTTTGGATCGTGGGTTTTCTGTCTGATTCCTGAATTTCTGGGAGAGGCTGTCCACCACCTGGCTCATGGTATTGTTGTCCGCCCAGAACTCTCCCGCATGGACTTTGCGGACCCCCTTGATCAGGAACTCGCTGGCCGCGTGTTTTAAGATGATTCCGCGCGCGCCTTGCTTGATTGCTCCAACACTTTCTTGGCGCGAAATGGAGGCCGTGAGAATGATCACTCGCAGTTGGGGATAGAGTTCGACAATCTGGGGGAGGACTGCCAGCCCATCAACCTTTTCCATTTTCAAATCAAGGAGAAGAATATCCGGGTGGCAGTGGGCCAACAAGGAAATGATTTCCTCGCCATCAACAGCCTCTCCCACCACTTCAATGTCAGGCTCAAGCGAAAGGATCTTCTTGATCCCTTCCCGGAACATCGTGTGGTCATCAACGATTGCAACCCCAATCTTCTTCAACATAGACGTACCTGATCTGCTCCCGGTTCGGAACCTTCTCTGTCGCGACCAGTGATATGCGAATCCCATTCCCCCCTGGAGTCCACCATCTCGCCTGTCTCGTGCTCGAAGGGAATCTGGACGTGAAGGGTACTTCCATGACCCGGCACAGAGTTGACCGTCAAGGTCCCACTCAAAGCCCGGGCTCTTTCTGCAATGCTCCAGGGAGTCGGTGAAATGCCGCTGCCGGCAAGACCTTCTGGAAAGCCCTTACCATCATCTGCAATCGAAAGATTTAGGCTGCTTTCACCCAGATCGAGGCGAACCGTCACCTGTCGGGCTTCTGCGTGTTTCCTGACGTTAGTCAAGGCTTCGTGGATGATTTGGTAAAGCTCTGTGCTGAGGTCCTGAGGGAGATTTATTTGCCCGAGATCAAAGGATACTTGTACTGTAAGACCCGATTCCTTTTCCACCGAATCAGCGAGTTTCTGAATGGCCTCTAAAAGATCTTTGTCCGGGTAGGTGGAGGTCCTTAATCGCCTCATGTAATCTCGTAGTTCAGCCTGTTCGGTTTTGACGAGACTTTGCAGGTCTGCCAGTTCACTTTCCAATGCCGTCGGCGCACTGCCGATTAACCGGCGACAGACCTCCAGGCGCAAATCTAAGGTGGCCAGGGACTGCACCAGCCCGTCATGCAGGTCACGAGCGATCCGGTTCTTCTCCTCCAGAACGGTCATCGCCTGCATGTTTTTCAGGAGCCGGTAATTCTCCATCAGGGGAGCCACTTGGGTGATGATTAACCGGAGAAACTGAAGGTCTGTGTTGGAAAAGTAGCCCTTGACTCTGTTAATCAGATAGACTCTCCCCCGGGATTGATCGTTGAAGACAATGGGGGCACTGAGGAGCGATCTAGCGTCAAGAATCGATATCAGAGGTCGGGATGGCTGGAACAAGGAAGTCTCCGGTCTTTGTGTCTCGAAATTGTAGACTGCGACCTCCTTCCAGCCCAGAATGGCGGAGAGTCGGGTCCGAGGGTTAACCAAATATCCCCAATCCTGATGAGGGGGGAGAAGTAATTGGGTCTCTTGGGGCCGAAGTTCAACGATTTGGCAGGTATGGTCCTGGCACTCCTTGCCCGTCTTATTCAGGATAGTGCGGTGGCTCTCCCGTTCCTGGAAGACGATAACGCACTGCTCTGCCTGGAAGAGCGTCCGCAGTTGCTGCAGGAAATCTTCCAACATGCGTGCAAAGCTTCCTTTTCCGCCGATGGACCGCGACAACTCTGTCAGAAGAAGGAGTCGCTTGTGGAGGCGCTTCTGGTGCTCCCCTAGGTAACCCAGCAGGCAGGCCAGTACGTAAAGGTAAGTGGGGCGAACCAGGAACTCATGGAATTGCAGGTTTCGACTTACTGTCGCAATATGCACGCCTGCATACATTGCAACATTCACCGTATTGACCAGCAGCGTTTCCTTGAAACCCCAGCGAAAGCTGGCGGTGATTAAGGAAAAGACATAATAGAGCAAGAAAGGGCTCTGCTCCCCCTGCGTATACAACAGGATGACCGAAAACCACAGACTGTCGACTGTTTGAGTGATCACACCCACTCGCCCAACCGGTATTTGATTCCGATTCACTAGCCAAAGAATAGCGATAGCGTATAACAGGTAGAGGATGACTGCGGTATAGGCGCCGTTGGACTGGAAAACCGCTCCCCCGGAAACCAGGACGACCAGATTGATCCCTGCTAGAGCCAGGACCAGCCGCGCTCCTGCGATAATTCGTTCTGTGCGGACCAGCCGATCTTCCATGCTTACTTCCTTCTGACGAAGATGATGGCCTGGTGGTCGTCATATACCACTTGCCAGTCAGACAACTCCTTCAATGCTGTCGCCAGCCCGAAATTCACAGGCAAGAGAATCCAACGGACCTGGTACTTTGACAAAACTTCCTTCCAGGAGTATTCCAAGTTAGTCAGGCTTTCATACTCCTTGAGCAATTCCCGACCATACATGTCGCTCCGTCCATCAAAGAAGACTTTGACCCTCGGATGGAAGCGATAAATCAGATACCCTCCCCAGTAATCAGTGGTGAAGAGATTTCCTGCCGGGATTTTCTGTTCGAGGAACTGGGCAGCCCTTACTGGGAACTGTTTGGTGTCGAACCCGGCGCGGAGCACCTTGCCTCCAGCCAAATTGCCGTGGTTGAAGCAGATCCCGATAAGCACCAATGAAACCAGACCGGGGTACAGGCGTCCTTTAAATCGGTTTTCAAACATGAGGAGATTTCTGGAGTAGCGATTGAAGCGGCCCAGGAGTCGTGCCACCCAGGTTCTCACTTTCAATTCATGTTCCAACGACTCGCAATAAATGCTCAAATGCCTCGTCAGGATCGGCACAATCATCAAGGTGTACAGTGGAACGTGCCTTACGGAAAACAGCGCTAAGTGAGTCCAGAATAGGATTAAACCGCACTCGATGAAGTTTAGACGGCGATAGGAGACTCCGAAGATTACGACGCCGAACACTAAGAGCAGTTCGAAGAATTTCACGACGCTGGTGTGAAAATTGGGAGAGCCGAATTCAGTAATTCGGTCAACCAAGTCCTGCGAGCGAAGATAAGAATCAAAGATGTGCTTATGCACCATAAGCCCGTAAGGATTGACAACTGTCACAAAGAGGCAGACCAGAGCCATCAACGCAAAGTACTTTGCGAGGGACCTGCTCTTCCCGACAATTTCGCGGTCAGCTGACGTCAAGCTCGTGAGGAAATTACCAAGGGCATAGATCAGGAGCAGGATCAGCCCCACCACAAATCCGCCATGCAGGTTCACCCAGACCAACATCAGCACCGGCATGATCCATCCTGGAGTACTCAGAAGGAATCTATCGATCCTCCCCCGGTCCTGAATCTTCCCGAGCAACATGGCCCAGATGAGCACGAGTAGAAGAGTGAAGAGGTGCGGACGGGCCAGCCAATGGAGAGCGGCCGCATAGCCGGCAATTCGCGAGAGTAGCAAGGCAAGTAAGAGATTTTGGCTCTCGCGCACCATCCACCAGAACAAGAGCGTGAACACGAGCGCATAAGTGAAATTCGCCCAGAATACAACTCCATTCAAGCCGAGAATGTTGTGAACCACCGCCATGAAGACGTCTGATAACCATTCCCAGGCAAACCAGGGTTTCCCATCGTGGTGTACGAAAAGTAGTCTGCGTGGGGGAATGTCCAAGTTCGCAGGATGGTTTCACCGTTGCGAATGTGCCAGCCGGTGTCGCCGTCATTCAAGACAGCTGATTCGTCAACCAAGGAGGGACCGAGCAGGTAGCCAAGAAAAAGGATGTCCTTAATCGAGGGGAAGAGCCAGCGCACTAGTGCCGAATGTGTCGTTGCTGCCTGTTTTTCCATTGAACACAAAATGAATCCCGGGGAAATGTTCAGGCAAATCCTGGACCTCCCCACGATACCATCGCACCCCGGTTTGAGTTTTCAGTAAATGATCCTCAGGGACATTTTCCAGATTTAGCCCCCGGATCAAGCCGGGATTCTTAACGAACTCATCGGCATTTAGGACGAAATATCTTACCTGGGAAGGGATTTCCACATGATCTACTAGTTGGGTCTGACGCTGGTAACCTGAGAATAGAAGACGCTTTCCGGCCATGGAGTAGAGCCGGGGCTGAAAGGCATGATACTCGGGCAGGTGGTACATCATGTCGCGAAACCCCAGGAACATGAAATCGGCGTTCATCAGAAGTGTTTGGTCAGGAGGGCACTGGGCACGGATCGAAGCTGCCATATCGGCGACCTTAGCCTCGTAGTCACTAATCCGCGTGCTAGACACTGCCGTATTCATGCCGAGAAATGCGAAACAATTGCCTACTGCTAGCACCGCGATAGTCATCGCCACATAGGCAGGCAAGGTTTCTTTTGTCGAGGGGGTGTCTCCAGTTTTCTGTCCTTCAGCCACTTCCATTCCCCCATTCTTGCTTTCACCGGGACCCTCCGCTGGCTTCCATAATCTCCATACTTTCGAGCACGTGATCTGGATCCACTTCGGGAGCAAGAGTAACAATGCAGGCAGGTAGATAAGGCTATGTCCAGTTTGAACAGGATGGGAATACACGAAGATGAAAAAGACTAGGGACGGGGCCAGCCAGAGTGCGAGGAATAAGAATCTTTTTGGGTTCTCACGGATATGAAGCCGCCAGTCCTCCAGCCAGAATAACGAGCCCAACAAGACAAAAAGGAATCCTGTGCCTGTACCGAGAAGAATGAAATAGCTGACACAAAGCAAATTAAATGGGATCCATTCAAGGGTATACCCGTGCCAGCCTGAAGTGAACCAATGATCGCGGAGTGCCGTCTGATAAGCATGAATCCCTCCAGAATAGGCGGCCATAGGCAGGTACCAGCTCGCGATGGTAGCTCCGAGCAATAACACAGCAATCAATTGCTTCTTGATTCCAGACCGGGCTAGAGAAAAGACCCACAAGGGCAGCAAAAAGATCAGCGAGTTCTGCCGGACTCCCCCTGAGAGTCCCAAAGCAAAAGCTGAATAGTAAAGTGCTTGTGGCTCTTCATTCAGGATCTTCCAGCACAACCACGCCACCAAACATACAAAGAAACAGTCGACTGCGTTAGACAGAGCTACTTCTCCGTGAAACCAGAACACTGAACTGGTGGCCAATAAGAGCGAGGAGAAGAGGCCGGAGGTGGTCCCATAAAGGCTTCGGCCCAACCTGTAAATGACCAGGATACTGAAGATGCTAAAGAGAATGTTGACCGCAAGAAAACTCTGATTTACATCCTTAAAGAACAACGAGAAGAGGCGACCCAACCCAACAAACAGGAAATAGCCGGGAGGGTGGGGCTGATGTAGGCGGACATCAAAATAGTCCAGGGCCAGGACGAACTGGATGGAGTCGAGGCCATACGGAATTTTGGACCGAAAGGGAATTCGGGAAAGGAAGGAAAATGCTGTCAATCCGAATACTAGGGTTGTTTCTTTTTTCATGAAAAGATGGCACCCAAGGATAAGACTAAGAAGGGGAGCTGCCGGTGGTATTAGATGTCCGGACCTCCGACTGGATTAAGCGAGACGGGTGCGCCCATGACTTATTCTTTCCCAGATCGTTGGCAAAACGGCAGAAAATCCTCCTCTTAACGTGCCATTCCTTTTTTCGGAATCCTCGATCAAATTAATTAGGATCGTTCCGCAAATGACTGAAGTCACGCTCATGCGGAAACAGAGTACGCCGATAGATTATTCGAAGAGTAATCGCTATCGACACGGTTAGGGCAATGGGCTTTCTTAAACATCCAATCATAGGAAATCATCCCATCGCTGGTATTCACGACCCAAAGCTTACCCGAAAGATGGCCGTGAACTTGTTCCTCCTGCTGGCTTCTGTGTATATACTCACGTCCTCTGGAAATTCAGTCGACGTGACCGACGACGGGATGATTCGTTTTTCCGTCACTCAGCGATTGGTTGAAGAAGGCAGATTTGATTTACCTACCGACCTTGGAAAGAGATGGGGGATCCAAGGAAGAGACGGGAACTATTATACAAATCATGGTCTAGGGCAGTCGGTGTTGGGTATCCCCTTCTACCTCGTCGGAAAATGGACGGGAAGCCCAAAATTCATGATTTCGATGATGGGCCCGTTGGCCACGGCGGCATCATGTTCGTTGCTTTTCCTCTTGAGCCTGAGGATAGGTTACTCCCTCCGTACGGCCGTATTCGTTAGTTTAACGTCGGGCCTTTGTACACAGATGTGGCCAGAATCAAAAAGCCCTTTTGATCACTGCCTAGAGACGCTGTCTTCGCTATTGAGTATTTATTGGGTTTACGTCTTCCTGCAAGACAAAAGGCGAGGGTTCCTATCGCTGGGCGGAGCCTCTTTGGGGATTGCTGTCCTTACGCGTGTTACCTCCGTGCTATGGTTGTTTCCTTTGGCATTGATGGCCGGCATGGTGTTTGCCAAAAAGGGTTCCAGGCTCCCGCAATTCTCTCGCTCTCTTCAAAATCTGGCTCTGTTCCTCGCGGGATTTGCTCCTTTCATATTGGTTTTTCTTTGGTATAACCAGCTGCGGTTTGGGTCAGTGATTGAAAGCGGCTATTCTGTGTGGGCGAGTGAGAGGGAGATCAGTAACTTCAGTAACCCGGCATACTTGGGGATCATTGGCGAATTGTTCAGCCCCGGAAAAGGTGCCTTCGTATATTGCCCCGTTTTAATTCTGGGCATCTTGGCGGCAAGGGCCTTTTACCACTGTAATAAACCTATCGCGATTCTCACGTTTTTTGCAACCCTCATTTATATAGTTCTTTTTGCCAAGTATGTTGCCTGGCACGGGGATATTGCCTGGGGACCAAGATACCTCACCCTTCTGATGCCGTTGTGGATGCTTTCAATGGGGGCAAAGTGGGAGGGAGCAAGTTTCCATAAGACGGCCTCAACGATCGCCGTTACTGGGTTTTTGATCGGAATCAGCTTTGTGATCCAATTCGCGGGAGTCATGGTTGATATGAACTTGCACTACTTTAGACTACTCCGGTTAGGAATCATCCAGAACGTTGATACTTACACCTATCCGGCCGCGATCTACTTCGACCCGCGTTATTCACCCCTTATCGATCGAATTACAGAAGTGGGACAGATGGCCGGTTGGATCAAGCAAGACCGTAGGTTGAACGGGGCTTCCAGCACTAAAAGGGGTGAAAATACTCCACGGCTCGATTTCTGGTGGCGGCATAATCAGTCCGCGGGAATGCCATTGCCCTTCATCCTTGTACTAATCAGTCCTTTTGTTTTCGAGATTGCCCTTTGCACTTTTCGGATTCGGAATCTCCTTAGGATGTAGACCGTAACGAACCCAATAAGCAAGTACGAACAAAATCGTTAGCAGGGATACCCGGTAGGCAATGCGTCGCCACCAGGTGTCGGTAAATTCTATTCGTAGGTCATAGGTTCCTGGTGCAAGATCTATGATCATTCCCCCCGTCGCAGCGTCCACAGTTGGTTTCAAACTGACTTCGTTTACCCGGATAGTCCAGCCGGGATAGTCGAAGAGTCTCATTTTCAATCGAACCGAGGTTTCTGCTTCTACAAAGAAACGACGCAATTGAGCTTGAACCTGGTCGATTCTTACCCTCGCTTTTCCGTCCATGACCGTAAGTGGCGGGTCGTGTTTTTCAATGACGCGTTGTGTCCAATTCGGCATGGTATTCGGGTTGTATTCAGGAGCATTATACACGTTGGCAGCCGCGAGCTTTTCCTCATCTTGTCCAAGGAAGCACCCCCCCAAAACAATGACCACTGAGAAAAGACAGGCCGCAACACAAAGGGAAAAATGGCCAAGCTTGAGCCATTTTGTTTGCTTCGATGCCGCTTGGGTGTAGGCCCCTATTCCGAGCCCGATGACCGGACTGGAAGCGAAAGTCAAGATAGACATCCAGCGAGTGGAAAACTGGATTTGGGGAAGGCCCGGCACGAGGTCCCAGATCCAACCGGAAAGACTCGACATCATGAAGAGACAGCCGCACATCGTTCCCACCGAGAATAAGACCTTCCTCCGAACCTTAGTCTTCGGGTCATAAACCTTTAAAATAATCGCAAGGCTGTTCAACACGATTGCAGCTTGGAGCAGAGCAATCCAACGCAACAACTGAAGGGTTCGGGCTTGGAAATGGTTGGCAGACATGAGGCCCGGGTCGGGGAAAAAGAGAAACGTATTTCGAAAATTGAACTCTGGGAGGAGTGTGTTGTATTCCAGATGCACAAATGGCCGTTCCACGATTGCAGGCCAGAGAAAAAAGGCTGCTATACTTACCCCCAGTGAGACCCCAAGCACTAACCGTCCGAGAACCCGTGCCATGCCCGACTTTCCCAGATGGAAGGCAACATACATGAGGATAACGAAGCTGAACAGATAGGCGGACAC
>JBGOTQ010000308.1:0-9568 GCA_041476565.1 Terriglobia bacterium
AGGGAAAACGTTGCGTAGCCAGGTATGGATCTGTTCAAACGCTCCCTTCCTCAAGATCGTCGAAGTGTGGTCCATCCAGGGAAGAACTACGAGTTTCTTTAGACCGTCCTTTGTCATCCAGAACCCAGGAGTGAGCTTGGAAGGAAGTGGAATTCCGGAGGCTTTCTCGAAAGTAAAAGCGGACCCTTTCTGCACAGTCGGAAGGTCAAACTCCCCGAGTACCAGGAGCAGTCGAGAAGGGGAAGACGGCGTCACGAGTGCCGCTGCGGGTGAAAGAGCCACGACACATGATTCCGGATTCCTGTGAGCGACTCTGAGAGCTAAACTGCCACCCAGCGAATGCCCGATGATCACAACTTGCCGATTGGGTTTGCCCGATTGAAGGCTGTCAGGGAACGGAGCACTTCCCTTCAATGAATTCAAGACCTCTTGGATGGCCTGCTCTGCTGCTGAGGGGGAGAAGAAATCATTGGATTGACCGTGACCCGGTAGGTCGAGCAGATGACACTCTATCCCGTCGTGAGCCAGTCGAAGGCCCAGGGGGATCATGACGGACTTACTTGCCGATATTCCATGAATGAGTACTGCGGTCAAGTATTGGGGGACTGGTGTCGGCAAGCCGCTGATCGTGCGATCTTTCGGACGGATGGTCAGCAGGGGCGTTTGCAGCCCACCATGGACTATTCCTGGCACGAATTCTACATCGCGATCCAGCCATCCTACATTAGCCCGCAGGGTCGCCAGCAGAGCGATTCCAACGATTACCCTCACCAGACTCCGACAGACTCGTGATTTCCAAAAAGTAGAAGGGAGCATCGTTGTTTTTGGGGGGCGAACAGTCCCGCGGTTCCGTCGACCAGGAAGGGCCGCAAGGGTATGCTATAATTCAGCTCGCATGGCCGTATAGAGTCTAGCCTGCCTGGAGCGTGCGTGGGAAAAATTCTGCCAACCGAGGCCTTGCAGGAAACAGTCCAGGAATTAAAGCGAAAGGGTCTGAAGATCGTCTTTACCAATGGTTGTTTTGATATCCTGCACCCGGGGCACGTCAGTTACTTGAGGAAGGCTCGTCAACTTGGGGATGTTTTGGTGGTAGGCGTCAACAGTGATCGGTCGGTCCGTGAAATCAAAGGTGAGCAGCGGCCCATTCTCACCCAGGTGGAACGATGTGAGATTCTTTCCGAACTTGAGAGTGTCAGTTTTGTCACGGTCTTTGATGAAAGTACTCCTTGTCGGTTGATCAAGACGATTCTCCCCGACGTCTTGGTTAAAGGGGGGGATTGGGGAATCGACGAGATCGTAGGGCGAGAAGATGTCGAAACGGCTGGCGGGCGGGTCCTGGCAATCCCTTTCGAGTCCGGTCAGTCGACCTCCGGGATTATCGACCGAATCCTGCGTGCTTATTGCACTGGTCCTGAGATTTCCCGCGGCTGACGGTGTTGACCACAATCCTGACGGTTGCAAGTGCTAACCCATAGGCTTTTCGAACAACTGCTGCAAGACCCAAAGCTCGCTTGCTTGACTCAGGATCTGCAATCCGGCAAGCGGCATCTTGCCTTGACGGGTATTACTCCCTCCGCTAAGCCTGCCTACGTGGCTTTGCTCCAGTGGATGTTGCACAGGCCGTTGCTCGTTGTCAGTTCCGATAGCCAGGGGATAGAGGAATTCAATCAGGCCACCTCCTTCTACCACCAGTTACTCTCCAAGCAGAGCGGCCGGTCGATAGCGGTGCTACCCGCGATGGAACCGGGGCCATACAGCGGTTTGTCTCCGCATGCCGAAGTCCTCGAACAGCGGGCGATGGCTCTCTGGAAGTTGCTCCGTTCAGAATTGGATATCCTGCTCTGCCCCCCTGCTTCTTTCTTGTCACGTCTACCCGATCTTGCAACAGATGTTGCCAGGGTTCCCAATCTTCATGTTGCCGTGGAGATTGAACCGGCCCAGCTCGAACGTTACTTGCTGAAAGCAGGATATCTCCGGGAAGAACCCGTCACGAGCATTGGTTCTTTTTCCACCCGTGGAGGAATCTTTGACCTCTTTCCACCGGGCTGTGAGAATCCAGTGAGACTGGAGTTCTTCGGCGATCAGATTGAATCTATCCGGGAGTTCTCCATCAAGTCTCAACGATCAATTGGACCTATCCGTGAACTCCTTCCCGTTCCAATGCGGGAGTTGATGGTAGACGAAGGTCTCCTCCGGTTGTGGGCCGAAGACGCCTCAAGAACCTGGGATCGAGAAATCTATGCAGAATTCTTCTCCAACCAGGTGGCCCGTGCCCAAAATGGCGAGTACTTCCAAGGTTTTGAGGGTTTGGCAAGTCGGGTTATCCCTCATGAGCAGACTCTGCTTGAGTTGGCGAAGGACTTCATTGTGGTGCTGGACGAGCCTGGAGATTTCTTTCGGCAGGCCGCCGAGTTGGCCGCGGGTTGGGAAAAGGAATTTGAAAGGTGCCTTGCGCTAGGGGTTCCGGGCATCCCCCCTGGACAACTATTCTTGAGTGGGGCTGATATCGAACAGGCACTTCAGAACCGGGGGTGGCTGGCATTTGACCAGCTAGGAACGGCATCCTCAGCAGATGCCCTGGTCCCACTCAAGACGACACCGGTCAGCAAATACCACGGAAACATCAAAGAACTGGCCAGAGATGTCTCCAAACAGGCGCAACTCGGTACAACCATTGTCTTTGTGCAACCAACCGTTGGGACGGCCGAGCGTCTCTGTGAGGTGTTTAAAGAATATGATCTCGCAGTGGTACCAGATTTCTCCGGGAAGATGACTGACGCAACCCATGCGATTGATACATCGCAACCTAAAACTACCGTTGTAGTTGGTGAGATCAAAAGTGGTTTTTATTCCGGGTTCGGTGATCTATGTCTCTTTGGGGAAACGGACATCTTTGATGAGGTCGACCTCTTGCCAAGGTCTCCACGAGGCAAGCAGAAAAGCACATCATTCATATCGGATTTTCGTGATTTGAAACCAGGTGACTACGTGGTGCATATTGATCATGGAATTGGTCAATTCCATGGAGTCAGGGAGATTTTCACCGATGGGATCAGCCGTGAATTTATGGTCTTGACCTACTACGGTGACGACAGACTCTATGTCCCCTTGGAGCGATTAGATCTCATCCAGAAGCACAGCAGTGGAGAAACTGTGAGGCTGCAACTCGACAAACTAGGGGGAACAACCTGGGCCAAGACCAAGTCACGCATCAAGCGCTCAATGCTCGACATGGCCGACGAGCTTTTGAAGTTGTATGCCGAGCGCCGGATCACTCCTGGATTTTCTTTTTCGGCGCAAGGTCATTGGCATCAGGAGTTTGAAGAAGCATTCGAATATGTTGAGACCCCCGACCAACTTTCTGCCATTACTGATGTCTTTCGAGACATGGAAAGCGCGGCTCCCATGGATCGACTGCTTTGTGGCGACGTCGGCTTTGGAAAGACGGAAGTGGCAATGAGAGCAGCCTTCAAGGCCTGCTTCGATGGAAAACAAGTCGCGGTCCTGGCTCCAACCACCGTCCTGGTCTATCAGCACTACCTTCGCTTCCAACAGCGCTTCCAGGCCTTTCCCATGAACATCGAAATGCTCAGCCGCTTTCGGTCTCGAAAAGAACAGATGGAAATTGCCGAAAGAATGGCGACCGGCAAAATCGATATTATCATCGGAACGCACCGTCTACTCTCCAAGGATATCCGCTTCCATGATCTTGGCTTGCTGATTATCGACGAGGAGCAGCAGTTTGGCGTCGCCCATAAGGAGAGGCTCAAGCATTTAAAGAGACACGTGGATACTCTGACAATGACCGCCACCCCCATACCCAGAACACTACATATGTCGTTGGCAGGGATCCGTGATATGTCCATCATCAAGACCCCCCCACAGGACCGACTGGCTATCCAGACGTCAGTCATTCCATTCAGCAAGCAGATCATCCAGAACGCCATCCAACAAGAGCTTGCTCGTAAGGGCCAAGTCTATTTTGTACACAACAAAGTGGAATCCATCTTTTCGGTATCCTCGATGGTTCAGAAGATATGTCCCGAAGCCAGGATTGTCGTAGGGCATGGTCAAATGCACGAGAAGGAACTTGAGGCTGCCATGCTTCGATTTGTCAGGCATGAAGCTGACGTTCTCATATCTACTACAATAATAGAAAACGGTTTGGATATACCCCTGGTGAATACGATGATTGTCAATCGTGCCGACCGATTTGGGTTGGCCCAACTCTACCAGTTGAGAGGCCGGGTTGGCCGATCGAACCGGCCGGCCTACGCCCACCTGTTGATTCCTCCTGATAAGGCCCTCACGGGTGAGGCGCGTCAACGGCTGGCGGCTTTGAAGGAATTCAGTGATCTGGGTTCAGGCTTCAAGATCGCTGCTTTGGACCTGGAACTGCGGGGAGCAGGGAACCTCTTAGGAGGGGAGCAACATGGGCACATCAACGCAATAGGCTTTGACCTTTATTGCCAGATGCTGGAGAAAACCATTGAAGAAATGAGGGGCATGGAGGTTCGCCCCGAGGTCCAGACCCAAATCAACCTTAGAGTGACCGTGAAAATCCCTACCGACTATATCCCCGAAGAAAATCAGCGACTCAAGACGTATAAGAGAATCTCCTCCATGAAATCAGATGCGGAAATTGACGAACTCAGACTTGAACTCGAAGATCGTTATGGGACGCTGCCCGAAGAGGTGGAAAGCCTGATAGAATATGCCCGCCTACGGTTGATTGCTGAAAAGATCCTGGTCCAATCCATTGAACGGGAAAAAGACGGAATTGCGATCAAATTTCATGAGAAAACACCCGTCAGTCCCCAGAGAGTCGTGGAAATTGTCTCATCCAATCCCGGACTCGTAGTCACGCCCAAGGGGGTGCTCAAGGTGCAACCCGCTGGCCTACAGCAGCGCGGGATTTTCACGACTATAAGAAGCCTTCTCCAGGAATTTGTGGCTTGAGGCACATCCTTGCATTCCATGGTGTTCTTCTCTCTAACGAACCACGCCTCTCTAGCGTCCTATTCACCCGACCTTGACCGCCATCTTCGATGGTCTGGAGAGTCCTTTGTAAGGAAATCTTTTCTGAATTAACAAGTTTGCCGATTTTCGTTATGATTAAGCTGTAAACGGAAGCGCATTCTGTCTTGCGATCGAGTTCGAATCTATAAAGGACAAATTGGCCAGCCTAAAGGGGCTTTAATTTGTTGGGAGGAATGGAATGATTCTCAAAGCCAACCGAGTGTTCCTGGTTGCCCTCTTCTTCATCCCGGCTGTTTTGGAGGCTGGCGTGGTTTTTGAGGAGATAATCGCCAGGGTGAACAACGATATCATCACTAAATCAGACTTCACAAAAGCCAAAGACTTGATTCATCGTGAATTGCAGAGGAACCTTTCTGGTGAGGATCTGGAAAAAGCCAGAACTCTTCAAGAAAAGAACCTCCTCAAACAGATGATTGACGACCAGTTGCTGGTTCAGAAAGCTGTCGATCTCAATTTGAACGCTGATAATGACGTGATTAAGTTCCTGGACAATATTCGCAAGGAACAGAAACTCCCCGACATGGAATCCCTGGAAAAGATGATGACCCAGCAGGGAATTGATCCAAACGAGTTCAAGCAAAACATCAAAAACAATAGCTTGAAGCAACAGGTGCTGGGCCACGAGGTTTTCTACAAACTTCAGCAAGTGTCCCAGGATGAGATTCAGAAGTACTATGAGGGACATAAACAGGAATTTGACCGCCCGGAGGAAGTCAGGATCCAGGAGATTCTTATCACAACCGAGGGCAAGAAGCCTAATGAGCTTCCGGTTATGGAAAAAAAGGCGCAGGAAGCCCTGCAAAAGGCCAGGAGCGGAGAGCGGTTTGATGACCTGGCCAAGAGATATTCCGACGGTCCCACCGCTGCCGATGGTGGAGATCTGGGTTTTTTCCCTAGGGGCAAAATGAGGAAAGAAATCGAAGATGTCGCTTTTAAGTTGAGGCGCGGACAGGTGAGTGACCTCATCAAGACCGACTACGGGTACGTCATCATTAAGCTGGAAGAGAAGCATGACGCAGGTATTCAAAAAATGGAGTTGGTGGAGGATGAGATCCGCGACAAGATCACGGGGACCAAGGCACCTGCAGCCATTCAGGAGTACCTGAAGAAAATCCGGTCCCAGGCATTCATCCAGGTCTCCCCAGGTTATGAAGATACCGGTACGGTTCCAAATGTAATCGTAGCGGACCCGAAGCAGACAGCTCAGTACCAGTCGGGCAAAGATAAGAAAGATAAGAAAAAGAAGTAAAGATGCGGCGAGAGTCCAAGCGACAAAACGTAGCTGAGGACCCCGATTCGATCCGACTGGATTTGTTTCTTAGGCAATCTCGACTCATTCCCAGGAGAACCTTGGCCCAGCACGTCTGCCAGCATGGAGGAATCCGGGTCAATGGGCTGGTGGCGAAGGCGGGAAGGGCCATCAAGACAGGGGATCTGATTGAATGGGACCAGCCCCACAAACGAGTTCAGGTCCGAGTCCTAAAGGTTCCGGAGTCTGCTCCCAGCAAAAGCGAGGCTTCCGCCTTGTTCGAAGTCATATAGACTGATCGACTTTCTGATACAGCACAACTCCGAGGATTGATTATGCCGGCCGACTCTGGTCACTTGGGTCGAGATCGCAAAGACAAGGTGGTCCCACTCAGGCGCCATGCCGCGGTGGGGGAGATTGAAGAAAGGCTGTCAGAGGCTCGACGCCTGTTTAGCCTCCATGACTATCGGGCTTGCGACAAGGTGGCCCTGGAGATCCTTAGAAGGGATCCGCAGAATTCCAAAGCCAAAGCCCTCTTGGATCTCGTAGCCATCAAGCTCACCAATGCCAAGCACACCCTAAGAACAGGAGTACCGCGCGCCTCTGAAAAGGCGTCCGAGCCTGCAAAGGACAAAGATCTCAGACAGCAGCCCCTGCCTGAAACGCAAGACTCGGAAGAGAAGGTCGCTTCCAGTAACTCTCTGCCCGAACAAGAGCAGCACCTGCGTGAGTCGGCCGGTCTGGCCGAGGCAGCTGATTCCAGTCCAACGGAGTTCCCGCCGGCGGAGGCTTCGTCTAAACCCATGAGCCAGAAGGATTCCCTGCGGGAGAGGACGATTTCCGCCTTGGTAGATTTGTTCCAGCGTAAGGATTTGAGTCTTGCGGACTGGAGAGATCCGCGATTCCAGGCCGATGGACAGCCGGTGACCGAGAAGACCCAGAAGGCCGAGGCGAAAGCGCGGGTGAAAAGCAGGCGCCCCTTGGAGGATTTCCCCGGGGAGGTTCAGCAACCTCTAACCACCGAACCGCCGGTGGGTCCAAGGGGAAGCCAGGAGTCTTGGAGTGTTCCTGAAACACGGAAAGTTTCGAACAAGAAAGTGGATTCCGCCTCCAATTTGGAACTTCCCCCCAAGCCAAGTTACCAGCAGTTAGTGGCCAGGAAATTCGAAGAACGGTCTGAGGACCTCAGGAAATCTGAAATCAGGACGATCTCCATCGCGCAAATAAAGAAATACCTTTACCAGGAAGAGTACGAACTTTGTGCCCAGGAACTCGAGAACATCCGAATGGTGTTCCCAGATAATAGCGAAATTCAGGCGTTTGTCGAAAACACCTTTCGGCGCCTTACGGAATTGCAGCGCATCAAAAACCTGGAGCACCAATCCCGAGAGTTGATGTCCAAAGCGACTAGTTTGTATCAGGAAGGCAAACTGCCGGAGGCTCTCAACTCCGCCAATGAAGCCTTACGATTGGTTCCCAACCATCAGCAGTCCAGGGAGTTTGTGGCCTTTGTGCACAAGCGAATTGAAAAGGAAAAGAAAAAGACTTCGGGGGGGAAAAGACCCCGTTATTGCTGGTATTGTGGTGTCGCCGTCGATTCGATCAGCCGATTCTGTTTCCACTGCGGACAACCCTTGACCTGAGCTTTGGACTGTATCGGCGGCGCTGAGTTAAATGGGTCATCTCGACGGCGCGACAGAAGACCTCCAACCCAGTCAACAGAGAAGCCGGGGCAAAGAACGACTCCGTTCTAGACTTTCCTCCTGCCTACTTTTCTTTCAGGCTGACAGTGCGGACAAAAATGACTGCTGCGCTGGCTGACCACGATGCGTTGGATGGAGAGCTTGCAGCGCAGGCACTTCTCTCCCTTCCTCCCATACACAGATAAGCGCTCCTGGTTGGAACCTGCCAGGCCTTCAGCGTTGATGTAATCCTGAAAACTCGTCCCCCCATATTTCAAACCTCGTTTCAAGACCCTGGGAATGGCACGAAATAGACGCCGCTTTTCATCTATGCTCAAGGATTCCGCAGTCCGTTCCGGATGAATCCTTGAATCAAACAACGCTTCGTCGGCATAAATGTTTCCAACACCAGCGACGAAGTGCTGGTCCAGAAGCAGTGACTTGATGTGCAGCTTTCGACCCTTGAATGCTTCAAGAAACCGGTTCCAAGTGTAATCGGCTGTAAATGGTTCCAGTCCTAATTTGACAAACTCAGGTGCCATTGCTAATTCTTCGGGTTGGTATAGGCGCCATCTCCCAAACTGTCTGATGTCGCGATAATGCATGGCATCCCCGCTGCTAAAATAAAGGCTGATGTGAGTATGTTTGTCCACGCCATGCTGGCGAGCCTTTTGGAGGCCCGTCAGAGGATGCCTGAAGAAACCCTTGTCATCCTTCTGACTCTGAACCCAGTAGGTTAGCTGCCCAGTCATTCCGAGGTGGATCAGTAAACGGGAATCACCGACATCAAAAACCAGAAACTTCCCCCGCCGAGAAATCTGGCGAATGGTTTGGTGAAGCAGCGCCTCTTGCAGTTGATCAGGGCTAGGATACGAAACTATTCGATTACAGCGAATCTCCACCCGCTCAATTTTCCTGCCGACCACCTTTTCCGCCAATCCTCGTCGGATGGTTTCAACTTCGGGAAGTTCGGGCATTACCTGAGTCCCCAATTCATCATCATCTGCTCAGTAAAGCGATTCCAAGGTGAAGCACCAGTTCAAATGGGGTGACGCAGAAATCGCGTATTCTGCGATGTCTGCGATCCGTCGCCACACAAATGGCAAAATGTACCCTGTGTGTCCCACCTCGATTCATTGTACTGTCAATTAGGAATCGCCGTACTAGCAATCATTAAGAACAGGACGAACCCTCAGTGAAATCCAACTGCAATCTGTCAAAGAGAACGGAGAAAACGCCGCAGAAAAGACAAGCTTCTTTATAAATCTTGGCGACTCGGTGAGTTGGGTACTGGGTTCTTTCCGAAAGAATTCTTCAGGTGAGTCCTGTATTGGTCCAGGATCAGTTGCCGGGCTTGTTCGGCACTATCGATGAGACCGTCCAGCTGGGCATCTTCGACTTTTTTCAGCATCTCTTTGAAATCCTTCCCTGGAGAGAAGCCCATAGCAATGAGATCATCCCCGGTGAATAGTCGCGGGGGTCGAATCTGCTCGGGACCCAGTTCCCTTAACAACGTCACAGCCAGGTTCCAGTTGTCCAAGTTACCATGACTGCCTATGCAGTCAAGACGATGCAATTCTAAATGCTCCGAAAAGCA
>JBGOTQ010000309.1:0-9566 GCA_041476565.1 Terriglobia bacterium
GACGGTTACCTCCTGGGGGCGCAACAGGTGGAACTGCTGTCCAGCAAGATCCGTGAGACCTACCAGCGGCAGGTACTGATCGAGGCCTGCCGGGAAGAGAGTCTGAGGTCGCTGGAAAAAATCCAGCTGAGCCTGAGTGCTTATTCGAATGCTTTGAACGAGATTGGCCGTAGGTTAACACAGGCCGAAGTGACCTTAGACCGGCTGGTGAGTCTGAAGGCCAAAGCCCTGGTAGTTGATCCATCCGACGAGAACCGCAGTATCACCCCCCAAGACAAACAAAAAGCTAAAGCAATGATTGCTTTTGTAAATCTGGACGCCAAATCCGGGCGGATTCATTAAGTTTGTAGGCCGACTGTATGGGCTCTATTGTCAGGTCTTGTTCTTTACTTGCTACGCTCAATCACTTTTATTTCGAAAAAGGTTGCGTGAAAACCCCCTAGGCGCGTTCTTTACCCCACCTCATTCAACGTAGAAATCATAAGCATTCTGAAGCCATGAATCCATTTTGTCGTCGATTTCTTCAACGCGGCCAACGGTAGCGTGAGGTCTTTGTGTTGAGAAAACCGGTCTGGGTACAGTTCGAATCTCGACCCTTCTCTAAACTCCCCCGACAACCCTTGGCAGTTTCCCCGTTCGATGATAATGTATAGCCACTCTTATAGGCGTTCGGGCCAGAGGATCGTATTTTGTTTCACAAGCGAGGAGTTGAGTTTTGAGTGATCCAATTGCCGAGTGTGGAGTAGTGGGCGCAGGCGGGGCTGGTTTTCCCACGGCTGTCAAAATGAATTCCAAGGCCGAAA
This sequence comes from Terriglobia bacterium, assembly GCA_041476565.1. GTDB lineage: Bacteria > Acidobacteriota > Terriglobia > Versatilivoradales > Versatilivoraceae > DATKMG01. Next base: position 804 of record JBGOTQ010000309.1, read on the forward strand.
CGTTTTTGGTGAATGCCGCAGAGTGCGAACCGCTGTTGCATAAAGATAAGGAACTCCTGCTCCATTATTCCCAGGAGATGATGAAGGGCCTGAGAATGTGCATGGAGCGTGTGGGTGCCCGCAAAGGAATAATCGGGATTAAGGGAAAATACGAAGACGTGATTCACGCCCTCCAGCCCCGCTTGCCGAAAGACGTCGAGATTCTCCCTCTCACAGACACTTACCCCGCCGGGGACGAGTTCATTCTGGTCTATGACGCCACTGGGCGTATCATACCCCCGGGGGGGTTACCCTTGGACGTCGGCTCAGTGGTCAGTAACGTGGAAACCCTGATCAACGTAGGGGTAGGCCGGCCGGTTACGCATAAATACCTGACAGTGGCCGGGGCGGTGCAGAACCCTGTCACATTGCGTGTTCCGGTTGGTGCTTCCATCAAGGAATGCATTGCTGCCGCCGGGGGGGCCACAGTTCCGCAGGTGGACGTCCTGATGGGAGGATCAATGATGGGCCGTCTGGCCCCCAGCCTGGATGAGCCGGTGCTCAAGACCACAGGCGGATTGATTGTCCTTCCGAGCCAGCATATTCTTATCGGGCGTTACCGCCGGACCTGGCTCCACGCCGATCGCATCGGGAAATCAGCCTGCGACCAGTGCAGTTTTTGCACCGAGATGTGCCCGCGACATCTGTTGGGCCATCCCATCGAACCTCACCTGGATATGCGGGCTCTGATGTTTGCCCCGGATAAGGATCGCATGATTGCCGGTTCTCTCTACTGTTGCGAATGCAACATCTGCAGCCTGATCGCGTGCCCGGAGGATTTAGACCCCAAGGACGCCTGCGTCCATGACAAGCCCATTGCCCGCGAGCACGGATTGGGCTGGAAAGGCAAGCCCGAGGACCTCCGACCTCATCCTCTGTACCGTGAACGAAGAACTCCTATTCGTCGCCTGATGGCCAAGCTTGGACTCATGAGCTATCGCAACACCGGACCGCTGGTGGATCTTCCGATGCAGCCCAATCAGGTAACCCTGCCTCTCAAGCAGCATGTCGGTTCTCCGAGCGTGCCGGTGGTCCGCCCCGGGCAGAAAGTGAGGACGGGGGACCTGGTTGCTTCGCCGCCGGAAGGGAAGCTGGGAGCTAACATCCATGCCAGCATTGAGGGAAGGATCCTTTCTGTTGACGAGGCAGTTGTGATTGAAGCCTGATGACAACGGTCGATGGTCCGTGTTATGTTCAGAACCCGTCTCCTAAGCGAGGGGCTGCTGGTAAGGAATTCTTAACATGCCTTTTCTGGATACAATCGGTTTGCTGGAATTGACGAGTATTGGTATTGGTTACTTGGCCCAGGATGCCATGCTGAAGGCTGCAGCTGTGGAATTGCTGGTGGCCCGCACCATCTGTTCAGGAAAATACCTGGTTGCAGTAGCCGGAGACGTGGCTTCTGTTCAAGCCAGTGTGAATGCCGGGGTGACGCTGGCAGAAGGGGCCTTAATTGAGCAACGGGTGATCCGACGGGTCCACCCTACCGTTTTCCCTGCCATCTCCATGGCCGTCGACTTGAAGCCCGAAGAGTGTGAGGCACTGGGGATTATCGAAACCTTTTCAGCTTCCAGCATCATCGATGTGGCCGACGCCGCAGCCAAGAGTGCCCACGTCACGCTGTTCCGCATTCATCTGGCAATGGCTATTGGCGGTAAAGGATTTGTGCTGTTCACCGGCGATGTGTCCAGCGTGGAGGCTGCTGTGGCCGCCGGTTCAGCCGTGGCGGCCGAGGATGGGATCCTCGTCAGCCGCATCGTGATCCCGAGGCCACGCAGAGAACTCTTTAAAGAGTTCATTTAGGATCGGCAGCGGCACGTCTGGAGCCAAATCCGTGAGCGTGGGGGTTCGTCATTGCTGCCCCCCGGTTTGGATCCTGCCTCTCAGGCGAGAACGACCTCTACTTCATGCCGCTCCAGCAATTGACGATATGGGGGGGCCAGCGCCAGGTCGGAAACGACCAGGTCTACTGTGTCCAGGGACGACAGATGCACCATGGCGTTGCGACCAAACTTGCTGTGATCTGCCGCGACGATGACCCGGCGGGACACTTCGATCATCTTCCGTTCCGAGCCGACGATGAGGGTGTTCGAATTGCTGAGACCAGCCTCGGTGATTCCCCCAATGCCCATGATCAGGATGTCGGCTGCTACATGGTCCAGCATCTGTTCACACAGCGGGCCCAGCAGCACTCCCAGCCGGGGGTAAAGAAATCCTCCGGTGAGCGTGACCTCGGTGCTCTTGGAGTCGTAAAAGATCTGGGCAATCAGAATGGAGTTCGTGATGATCTGCAGCGAACGTCCTTGAAGGTGCCGTGCCACCTCTGCTACGGTCGATCCGCCGTCCAGGATCAGGGTCTGGCCCTCTTCGACCAGCTCAGCAACGGTTTTGCCGATGTGCTGTTTTTCTTGGTGGAATCGGTTGCTGAGCCACTGACTGTCCAGGGGTTCTTCGCGGGCCTGGAGCGAAACGGCTCCGCCGTGAACTCGTTTCAGCAGTCCCTTTTTCTCGAGCGCGATCAGGTCTCGACGGACCGTCGAGTCGGAGGCTCGCAGCTTGCGGCAGAGTTTGTCCGCATCAATGAACTCTTCAGCGCTGAACAGGTCCTGGATTTTCAACCGACGTTCAGTAGCTTTCATGGCCACTAGCTTAACATAAGCTGGATGAATTTGACAAGAAATGAATGTTTTTGATTGATTTTAGAGAATTTTCCCGTTAGGATCTTCAGGACGATTCAAATCTCGTCAGGTGGACGTGTTCATGCCCCAAACCATTGAGCGATCCCTCATCGAGCAGTTAGTCCGCCAGGTGGTGCTGCAGCGCCGGGGCCCCTGTCCCAAGGAAGCGGCAGACCCTCCGTCCCGCCTGGTCGTGAACGGTTCTGCCCGCCACATGCATGTCTGTTCGGCTGATTTAGAGACGATGTTCGGGCCGGGCCACCAGCTCACCCCCTTGCGCCCGCTTTACCAGGAAGGTCAGTATGCCGCCCAAGAAACTGTCACCCTGATTGGCCCGCGCAGCCGCCTGATCTCCAATCTCCGCATCCTGGGGCCGGTGAGAAAGCAATCTCAGATCGAACTTGCCTTCACTGACGCCGTTACACTCGGGATCGAGGATCTGCCCATCCGCCTTTCGGGGGACATCGCGGGGACTCCAGGGGCTTATGTGATGGGTCCGGCGGGAATGGTACATTTGAAAGAAGGAGTGATCCGCGCCGCTCCTCACGCCCACATGAACCCTGCCGACGCCTCTTACTACGGAGTCCGCCACAAAGATTACATGAGGCTGCGAGTCGGCGGAAGCAGCGGTGTGATGTTTGACCGCATTATGGTGCGTGTGGATCCTACCTTTAAGCTCGAAGTTCACCTGGATACCGACGAGGCCAATGCCTGCGGCCTGCACTTGACCAGAGAGGTTGAATTATTGAAGGCAGACTCATCGATAGATGACATGATTCAAAATAGGAGAGTAACCTTATGAAGCTAGCGTTGGGCATGATTGAAACACGTGGGCTGGTGGGGCTAATTGAAGCCACCGATGCCGCCTTAAAGGCTGCCAACGTGACCTTTGCTCGCTGGGAACCCGTGGGTTCCGGGCTGGTAACCATGTTCATTGAAGGGGACGTGGCTGCTGTCAAAGCCGCCACCGACGCGGGTGCTGCCGCAGCGGCCCGTCTGGGAGAGGTCCTGAGTGTGCAGGTCATCCCGCGGCCCCATGAAGAACTGGTAGCCTTCACAGCTCCTCCACAGGCCGCGGGTGGAGAGAAAGGAGCATCTTGAGACAATGGCCAACCGAAAGAACGAAGAAGCGGAAATGAACCGGAAGGCCCTTGGCCTGGTTGAAACCAAGGGGCTGGTGGGACTGGTGGATGCAAGCGATGCCATGTGCAAGGCTGCCAATGTTCAGTTGATCAAGATGGTCCAGATCGGCGGCGGCTATGTGACCACCATCGTCCGTGGCGATGTGGGCAGCGTTCGGGCTGCTGTGGATGCGGGTGCAGCCGCTGCCAAGGCCATCGGCGAACTGGTTTCTGCCCATGTGATCCCGCGGCCACATGAGGGGGTGGAAGAGGGTTATTTGAAGTAAGCCAGGACCCTTGAGCGGCTCCCCGGTTGCCTGCGGCAGAGCATCCGGTCCTGGAGAAGCAGGGTATATGCCTTCCTTCTGGGGAGCGCCGGCTTCTTCGAAGGCCGTCGGCAGCGCCACCAGGTAGGGCTGGAAGAGAGCTGTATGAGATGAAGGTTCTCGTCGCCAATATCGGAAGTACATCGTTCAAGTACAGCCTGCTGGGCATGCCGGAAGGGACCCTCTTGGGCAAGGGGCGAGTGGAGCGAATCGGCCGGCCGGGCGGCGACTGCCCAACCTACGCGGCTGCCATCGATCGTTGCCTCGAGGCCGTCGTGGGAGATGGAAAACCTCTGGCAAGTTTGAAGGATCTGGCCGCTGTTGGTTTTAAGGCGGTTCATGCAGGCGCTTTGACTGGAGCCAGACTGGTGAATGAAGAGGTCTTGCAGGCCATGGAAGAAGTCTCCTTTCTAGCGCCGGCTCACAACCCGCCCTACATGGCGGCGATGCGCGCATTTGCTGTCACGGTTCCGGAAGTCCCCCTGGTAGCATTGTTTGAGACCGCATTCTTCGACCAGGTCCCGGAAGCAGCCACGACCTATGCCTTGCCTTTTAGATGGCGGGAACAGTATCAGATCCGCCGTTATGGATTTCACGGTGCCAGTCATCGTTTTACCGGCGAACGAGCTCAAGAGCTTTGCCTTCGTCCTAACCTGCGGCACATTTCATGCCACCTGGGCGGCAGTTCCAGCCTGGCTGCCCTTCGCGGGGGAGTGGCTATTGACTGTAGCTTCGGAATGTCGCCGCAATCCGGACTCCCCCAGAACAATCGAGCCGGTGACGTCGACGTTTTCGCCGTGTTTTATTTGATGAAGAAAACCGGGGCCGGAGTGGATGAAATGGCCCGGCTCCTAGCCAGCGAATCGGGCCTGGCGGGAATTAGCGGCCTCAGCGGGGATGTCCGGGACCTTTCGGAAGCGGCAGCTGCGGGGAATCGGCGGGCACAACTGGCACTGGACGTGTACGTTTACCAGATTCGCCGTTACCTGGGCGCCTTCCTGCTGGAGCTGGGAGGTCTGGATATTCTGACCTTTTCCGGAGGCATTGGGGAAAATGATTCCTGGATCCGCTCCGGCATTTGCATGGGGTTGGAGAATTTTGGGATCCAACTCGACCGTTCAAAGAATGGCTCTGTTTCTGGAGAAACCCGAATCTCCGAAGGCCATTCTGCCGTGGAGGTATGGGTGATTCCTACCAACGAGGAATGGATTGTGGCTCGCGCTGCAGCGGAATTGGTGGGTGGCACAAGTCGAACGCGTTTCGCCCCCGGTGACTCCTGCCATTGCAGTCTTCAGGGATAGCTAAACCGGGTGCCTTTAGCCAATGGGTTAATCGATTGTTGACCCTGGCCAGCCGGCTCTGACGCAGCCGGCAACAGACAATCTTAGGGAGATCAGCATGACACAAATGGCAATTGGAATGATCGAAACCCGGGGCCTTGTTGCATTGGTCCACGCTACGGACGCCATGTTGAAGGCGGCTAACGTGTCGTTTAAAGGGTGGAAGAAAGTGGGCAGTGGCTTGTGTACCAGCTTTGTGACCGGCGACGTCGCGGCCGTCAAGGCTGCTGTGGACGCAGGAGTGGTCGCGGCCAGGTCCATTGGCGAAGTTGTCAGCACCCAGGTGATTCCGCGCCCGCACGATGATTTGCATGTGGTCTTGCCGCACTAGCAAACTCTCTCTCAGGATGTGGAAGACATGTTTCTCGCCAAGGTGATTGGCAACGTCGTCTCCACCCAAAAGAACGTGGACTTCCGGGGAATGAAGTTGCTGTTGATTCAGCCCTACATTGCCAAAGACGGAGAACTCGTTCCCTCGGGCAGTTCCATTATTGCGGTCGATAGCGTAGGCGCCGGCGAGGATGAACTGGTTATGTTTACCAAGGGAAGTTCTGCCCGCTTGACGGAGTCCACCCGAAACTGCCCGGTCGATGCTGTCATAGTCGGGATTATAGACACTGTTGAAGTGGGCCGGCGCCTATTGAAGAAACCTTAAGCAGTGGCCGGGCCAGCAGGGGTTCGAGGCGGAGCTTTCAAACCAAATAAAGGCCTGAACCCAGGCGACCTGGCTGTAGGAATCGGGTTTCCGGTCATTAACATCTCGATATCAGAGCAGAGAAGATTCGCATGAAACAACAAGATCCTATGATCGCCGCGATTGTGCAGGAGGTCCTGGAGCGATTAAAGCCACATCTGTCATCCCCGCCTGCCTCCAAACCCTCTATTGCTTCTACTTCCAGCGGGGGAGTATTTGCCTCTGTGGATGAAGCCGTTAAAGCGGCGGCGGCGGCACAATATCCCCTTGCAGCCATGAGCCTGGAAAATCGTGGCCAGATCATCGAAGTAATCCGTGACACCTGCCACGACAAGGCTGAAGAGTGGGGCCGGATGGAATTGGAAGAGACCGGGATCGGGCGGCTTGACCACAAGGTCGAAAAGTTAAAAGTCATCCGTCAAGTGCTGGGGGTCGAGGCTTTGAAAACGGAAGCCCGCAGTGACTCAAGCGGGGTTTGTATCATCGAGTATGCCCCGTTCGGTGTAATCGGCCTGGTCTTGCCGGCGACCCACTCCATTCCAACCATGGCCAGCAACGCCATCAATGTGATTGCCGGAGGTAACACGGCTGTGTTCAGCCCGCATCCGGCAGCCGCCCGGTGCGCCATCCATGCCTTGAGAGTGTTGAATGGAGAGATTGAGAGGAGATTCGCAGCACGGAACCTGCTCTGCACGGTCCAGTCTCCTTCGATCGAATCGGCTAATGCTTTGTTTAATCATCCCGAGGTCGCGTTGATTTGTGTGACGGGCGGGCCGGCTGTTGTCAAAGCTGCTATGCAAGCCGGGAAGCGGGTCATCGCCGCTGGCCCGGGGAATCCACCGGTAGTGGTGGATGACACGGCCGATCTTGATAATGCCGCCCGCTGCATCATTGAGGGGGGAGGGTTTGACAATAATTTGCTTTGCATCGGGGAGAAGGAAGTGTTCGTCGTGGCCAGCGTGGCCGATGCTTTCGTGTCGGCCATGAAACGCGCGGGAGCCGTGCAGTTGAATGCCACCCAGATTGAGAAGTTGACTCAGACCGTGTTCACCTTCGAACAGGGGAAGGGATCCGGCTGTGCACGGGCCCACGTCCGGCGGGAATACATAGGGAAAGATGCTGCGGCCCTGGCGGAAATTGTGGGGCTACGGCTTCCATCGAAGACTGATCTGCTTTTCGGCGAGACCCCCGAAGAGCACAGCTTTGTTCAGGAGGAGCAGATGATGCCGTTTGTTCCGGTCGTGAGGCTCTCTTCTGTTGATGAGGCGATCCGTGCGGCGGTGAAAGCCGAGCATGGGTACCGGCACACCGCCATCATCCACTCCCAGAACCTGGCCAATATCACCAGGATGGCCAAAGCCATGAATACTACGTTGTTCGTGGTGAATGCTCCCTGCACGGCCAGCCTGGGGAGCAAGGGACCGGGATACCTGAGTTACAGCATTGCGACGCCCACCGGTGAAGGAGTCACGACTCCATTGACCTTTCTTCGGCAGCGGCAACTCACCGTGGGCCAGGCGCTCCACATTGTCTAACGCTGATTATAGCGCGCTGAAGCAGAATGGATTGCTTCCAGCCTTGGAAAAGGAACTCGCATGCAAAAGGCAGATTTGACAAATCTCAAGGTCATTACCGGCAAAGACCTGGAGGCGGCCCTCAGTTCGGGGGCCAAGGAGGTAATGATCAGGCGCAAAGCGGTCTTGACCCCCTCAGCCAAGGATCTGATCCGGGACAGGAGCCTTGTGGTGAGTGAATCCGAGGCCGCGGCAGGTTCTGGCTCAAACCCAGTATTGCCTAGCAGTCCCAAAACGCCTATAGACGCCATATTCCACTCTGCCGAAGCGGTGGCGATCAAACAGGAAATTATCAAGGTGGGTCAGAAACTCTGGCTGCGCGAGTACGTGGACGGGAATGGGGGTAATATTTCCTATCGACTTCGGGACGACCTGGTGATCTGCACCCCGACCTTATGCTGCAAAGGGGACATGACCCTCGATGATCTCTGCCTGGTCGACCTGGAGGGCCGGCAAGTTGCCGGGTCACGGCCGAGGACTAGCGAAATCCTGATGCATCTGGAAATCTACAAGGCTGTACCTCAAGCTAAAGCCGTGGTTCACGCCCACCCGCCGCATGCCACGGCTTACGCTATTACCGGCATGGTTCCCCCCGCTTGCATTATCCCGGAACAGGAGGTCTTCGTCGGATCGGTCGCCATCTCCCCCTATGAAACGCCTGGCACCAAGGCTTTTGCAGAAACGGTTGTCCCTTACGCCAAAACTCACAACACGATCCTGCTGGCCAATCATGGGGTGGTCTGCTGGGCCGACACCGTGACGCACGCGGAATGGTATCTGGAGGTGGTTGACACTTATTGCCGGACCTTGATGCTGGCCTCCCAGTTGGGCACTCCGGTGACGCGAATCCCCGACAAGAAGGCCGCCGATCTGCTCGAAATCAAGAAGAAAATGGGTCTGCCTGATGCCCGGTTTGAGATGAAGGAGTGCCAGCTTTGCGACCAGCCGGAGTTCCCGGGCGGTATCACCGTGTGCCCCCGGAATTGCCCCA